>ONGM01000146.1 GCA_900317365.1 uncultured Planctomycetota bacterium | reverse complement strand
CCATAAAGAAGACGTCGGAGGAGTCGGCGTAGCTGTACGTAACTTCGCGGCGTCGGAAATCCGCTTCGTCGAGCGTGTCGGTTCCCTTGAGCTTGAGGTCGATTTTGTCTTTGGTGATTAGATTGCGACAACGGAACTTATAGAGCGTGGCGGCGCCGCGAGCGGACGGCGTTTGAACTTGTAGGTTTTCGACAATAATAGGAGCGCCGTTATAAACGAGCACGTCGCCGCGTTTCATATCCTTCGCGATCATTTTCGTTTCCTTAATGTGTAGCCATATAGCTTTTGCATACGTAGCGTTGCGCGTCGATTAGCGACGCGAACAGTCGCGAGAACGCGCGCCGTCGCAAGGCTTCGCGACAACGCGCCACTCATACATCAGTATAATCCAATGAGCGAACGTTGCAACGGTGGGCGGACTAATTATGCGCGCGATAAACGGTTGACTTCTCGTTAAAACGCGCGCGAATTCGGCAAAGCGCCTCCGCGTTATTTTTCTGACTCTCGAAAGACGACGGCGCTGTTCGCAAGTTTCTTCATTTTCTTTTGGAGAAGAAGAATCCACTTGTCAAGCAAGGTTTCCGCCGCGTTCTCGAAATCGGGTTGATCGAACGCGCCGCCTGCGAATCGATAGCGTTCGAGACGTTTGAAGAAGTCGCGCATTTGATTGATTGTCGCGGTCGTTTCTTCGTCGCTTTGGCCGTCAAACTTTCGAGTGAAGAAGTCGTCGAGTTCCGCGTCGGTAATGGAGTCGACGCGCTGGTGAAACTGCTTGCCGACGAGCTGAAGGAACGCGAGTCGAATTAGCGCGATTCCGCCGTTAGGGGACGAGGCGAAGAGGGCGAGGCCGTCCTTGAGTTTTTGTCGTGCGTCGTTCGCAAAACGCCGATCGCTCTCTTGAATTTTCGCTTTGCGGACGCGAACGGCGGCTCGAAGCGCGAAGATCAACGCCGCGATCGCCAGTAGCGCGCCGCAACCGAAAAGCGTTTTTTTCAACGCGCTTTTCGAGACGATCGGCGCTTCGTCGTCGGAGTCGGACGAGGCGGAGTCGTCTGCGGCGTCGCGACCTTGAACGTCGGGTTTGTTCTCCTGCGGCGCCGCTGTTCCGCTGACCTGGAAAGAGACTTCGTCCGACGCGAGGCTTTCAAACTTCCCAGATTCGACGTTGAAATACGAGGTTTCAATTTTGGGAAGGGTTAAATCGCCGGGTTTGACGGGGCGAATTTTATACTCGAAGGCAACCCCGTCGTCGAGGGAACGTTCCGTAGGCGGGTATGTTTTGAAGGAGTCGGCAAAGCCCGGTATTTGCTCGAGGTCAGGGGCCTTTGCGGAATCGAAAGAGCCGTATCCTCGGTATTCAAGGGTTAGCGTCGCGGCTTCTCCAACAGCGAGCGAGGTAGCCGACACGTCGAGATTTTGTGAAACGACTCCGTAGACTCCGATATAGTTTTCCGGCGCGTCGTCGGGGACGTCCTTCGTATTGACGACGATGGATTGCGATCGTAAGAAGAACGGTTCCGGCTGCGGATTCTCCGGATCGGCGAAGTCGTAATAAGTTCCTTTAAGCGTAACGGGTTCGAGAGTGAATTTCGTTGCTTTCGCCGGTCTAACGCGGCGTTTAAACTCATATTTCCAGTAGTACGCGTCCTCTCCCTTGGCGTCCTTTCTTTGAACGCGTTCGGGCTTTGGCATGAAGTAGGTTTGTCTCGAGCCGAATAGGAAGGACGAGCCGAAATCGTCGAACGGGTCCGAACGATAGTTATTGAGCGCAAAGCCGTAATCCCGGTTGCGCAACGCGCCGAGCCATTCTTCGAGCGGCGCGTCGGGTATGAACGCGTCGTTAAACGAGGCGGCGTCTAACCAAGGAATCGTGAGGGCCGGCGTATTGCAGAGGGAAAGCGGGTCATACTGTTGATATTTCCCGGAGGCTTCCTTGAAGTAAACGGAAACGGTAATTGTAATAGGAACGAGGGGATATGTCGCTTCTTTCGGAGAAGTAGCGATTTCGAGCGCTACGAGGTCGGTCTGAGTTTCTCCTTTAACGTTGATTTGCGTCTCTTCGCCGACAAGTCGCTTTCCGTCGACGTTCACAATCGGGGACGGAATCGTAAAGGTTCCGGACTTTTTAGGGGTCAGTCTAACCTGAAAATCGACGGAATACTCGCGTTGAAAGTTTAGCCCTGAACTTCCAAATCCGGTCGAACGCACGCTTGACCTTTGCGACGCCCCAAGTTTTACGGCGTTGAAGTCTTTCTCCAAGGGGGACAAGTCCAATTCGGGGGTATTCTCATAGTTGCCGACGGAAACAACCAACAGCGCGCTTTCGCCTAGAAAGATCGTCGGGTTTTCCAATCGTACGGTAACGCTCGGTTCGTTCGCGGCGGCATGAAGCGAGAGACGTTGTTCCAATCCCAAGAGAAGGAACAACACCGCCCAGACGGCGATCAGTCGATACTTTTTTTCAGTGAAATACGTCAACGACATGGCTACAATCCATACTATTTTGACCGTTTGTCCACCGCATGGGCGCGACCAAACGCTTACCAGTCTTTACCAGATTTCTCGCGCCGTTTCAAAGCGTTTCTGATCGCTCGACGTTGCGGGTCGGCGTCCATTTGCCGGCGTTGCATAAGTCGAATATAGGCGTCGGCTTCCTTTTGATCCTCGTTTTTCTCATCTTCCTTCAGCTCCCGCGCCTTTGGACGTTTTTGATCGTTTGAATCTTCTTCCGTCGTCCTTTGCCGGTTCGAGTCGTTTGCTTTTTCGTTTTGATCTTCTTGCGAATCTTCTTCCGAATTATCTGGACGATTTAAATTGTCTTCATTATCGATTGAAGACTCGTCTTGTTTGTCTTGGTCGTTCTGTTGGTTACGATTTTCAGATTGATCCTGATCGTTGGATTTATTGCGATCGCTTTCTTGATTTTGATCGTCTTGTTTTTGTTGGTTTTGTTGGTTTTGGTCGTTTTGTTGGTTTTGGTCGTTCTGTTGATTTTGATTGTTTTGCTGGTTTTGATCGTCTTTGAACGGTTCGGCGATTTTGTCTAGGATTTCAGCAATTTCGTTTTGTTCGTTACAGATTTCCTCGAACGGTCTGCCGTTGCAATCGCCGACTTTTTCAACAAGTCGTAATAGCTCTTCTTTTTTCTCGAGGGCGATTTGCGCGGATTCGAGCGCTTTCTTTTGATAATCGACGCCGGGGTCGACGACCGGGACGTCGTTCGAATCAAATTCGATTTCGTCGTCGGCGTTTTCGATCGTCGGGTCGGAAGCGGGCGTTTCTTCCTCGTCGAGATCTTGGTAGCTTCGTACGACGATCTCCGCCTTTCTATGAACTTCCGCGAGGATCTTCTTTAATTCTTTCTTCGACAGCGCGAAATTCGCGACCTTTTCCGGATCCTCGAAACTGTTTTTGTTAAGGTTCTTCGACGTTTCACGCTCCTGATTGGCGAGATCAATCACCAATCGGTCGTACGGTTGGGAAATCGCTCGAATTAGCCCCAGCGTAGCCGCCGCGTTTTCAAGCGCGCCGGCAGCCTTCGCCGCGTCGTATTGTCCGCACGAGGCGGAAGCGGCGTCGACGGAATCTCTAAACGCGTTGCGCGCCTGTTCGTACGCGTCGCGCGACTCATAATCGAGGCTCGCCAGAGGATTGGCTTGCGCGTTCGCGATCGGCGCGTCGGAAAGTTTAAGGTTCTGCAATGCTTCGACGGCGGCGTCGGCGTCTCGGGTTAATTCAGGGATGTTTTGTCGTTTTTCCGCGAGCGTTTGGTATCCGGCAACAGTCGACCGCGCCTTTGAAATCGCGCGCGTATCGTCGAGATGCGCCTTGATCTCCTTCGTCAACCATTCGAGACGATCTTCGGGATTCGCCAGTTCGCGATCTCTGATCTCGAATTCCTTTTTCGTCGCGCGTTCCTGTATTCCCGATATCCAGTTGACCGTCTCTTCCGCATTGTTGCGCGCCGTCCGATCGTTTTTTGTCTTTTCGGCGCTTGTAACAAAGAGCTTGGCGGCGAGGGCCGCTTCGTCCGTAGCTTTTTGAACGAACGCGGCGCGCTCGCGTCGTTTGGAGTCGTACGCAATCGCCGCCGATTCCGGCTTTTCCTCAGTCGGGGAGCCTTCCTCCGTCTCGGCGTTCGTCGCGATCGTCTCTGTTTCTGCGACTTCCGTTGTCGTTTGCGTCGTCGCTTCCATTTCTCGCGCCGCCTCTAACGCTCGATTAAAGGCGGCGACTCCTAAATTGAAGTTGGCGCGACGAGACGTTTCTTTGTGTTTTGCGTCCGCGAGCTCCTTTTGACTCTCTTCAAAGGCGCTTAGATCGTTTTGATTCGCATACGCGAGAGAGTCGTTAAACGCCTTGATTTCTTCATTTGTAGAAAGGTCTTTTCGCGGATTTGTCGCTCGCGGAATTTCATCGGCAAAGGAGCGTTGCGGCGCGCAAAGAACCGCTAAGAGTAGGAGCGCGACGATTGTTTTTGAGCGCGTTTGCATCGGAATGAGATAGTAGAGGACGAACGCGACTAGCCCAACCGCTAGGAAGTATTGATAACGATCTTTCATCGTAACGCGCGACTCTTGCGTCAATTCGGAGCGTTCTAGAAGTTCGAGATCTTGCGCGTAGATCTTGGCGAAATCAAGGCTTGAGTCCGCATGATAAAATTTTCCGCCGGTGATTTCAGCGATTTCCTTTAAGGTTTCAACGTCCGGCTTGCTGATAGCGTCTTTTCCGTTGTACTTTTTGTACCCGGTTTTTTTCCCGTTGACGTCGAAGACGGGAATAGGGGCGCCGTCCGCGCTTCCGATAGCGACGGCGACGATAGGAATCCCCAGCGCCGCAGCTTGCCGAGCCGCTTCGATGGGCAAGGAGTCGTGGTCTTCGCCGTCGGTCATAAGAATAAGGACTTTTTTCCGATTTGGTTCGTCGCTGAAACGGTTAATAGCGAGGCGTATGGCGTCTCCGAGCGCCGTGCCGGAAAGCGTAACGGAATTGCAGTCGACGTTTCGCAGAAGTTCGCGAAAGAATTCGTAATCGGTAGTCAACGGTATTTCGACTTGCGGCGATCCGGCAAAGGCGACGAGACCAATACGATCTCCGTACGCGACGTCGAGCAGATCTTCGACGTCGAGCTTTGCGAGCGTTAGACGATTGGGCTTGGAATCTTCCGCGAGCATCGATTCGGAGACGTCGAAGACCACGAAGACGTCGCGACCGAGCGAGGTCTTCGTCTCCTTGACGCGGCCACACTTCGGACCGGCGAGAGTCATTGCGAACGCGACGAGCGCAACGGCGAGAAAGATTGCGGCGATTCGCCTGCGTCCGACGCGAGGCGACGGAACGACGCGCTTCAATTGCTCTTCTGAAAAGAGAAGCGAGATCGATTTGTCGCGACGGTCATTGGCTCGAACGATGAAATAGCTCAAAATGATCGCTACGACCAAGCCTAGGAAAACTGTTGGATGCGTCCAAATCATGCTTGCTGCGCTCTCGTCGACAATGAATTACGACTTCAAATGTAATGAATAAAAATAGACGGGTTCAATTTCGAGCGGATTCGTCATGGGAATTCGCGCATTCGCGTCGCTCGGAGAAGAGCGTACAGAACGGCGCAAAAGATACCGAAGACGGCGAACGGAAGGTAAATATCGCGATATTCCGCGTAGACCCCGGCGTCGAAGCGCGTCTTTTCCAGCCGGTCGATTTCTTCGCAGACTTGTTTTAACGAGTCGGAGTCCCCTGCGAAGAAATATCGACCGTTTGTGGCTTGCGCGATCATCTGCAATGCTTCCGGATTAAAATCCATTCTTTGCATTGACATAACGACGTCGCCGTTAGGCAGATAGCTAGGAAATGGAACGGGTTCGGAACTTCCCACGCCGATCGTATAAACTTTGACGCCGTATGCTTGGGCGATTTTGACGCCGTCTTCAGGAGCGAGAACGCCGGCGGTTTGCATACCGTCGGAGAGTAGCACGACGATCTTAGTTTTGTTTTGGGATTCTTTTAATCTCTCGACGGCGGCCGCGAGCGCGTCTCCGATCGCCGTGCCTGATTCTTCGTCGATAACGCGCGTTCGGATAACGACTCCGCGACTGTCGTAGATTGGGGTCGGCGTTTTAACGTCGTCGAGTAGCGCGACTAACGATTCGTGATCCAGGGTTAAGGGACAAATTGAGTCGACGAATCCGCCGAAGGCGATCAAACCGACGAGGTCGTTCGGACGCCCTTTAAATTCGTTCGAGCCTAACACGAAGTCTTTAAAGACTTTTTTAACCGCTTTCAATCTTGAGACCGGTTTCCCGTTGATCTCGAAGTCTCGCGCTTCCATCGAGCCGCTTTTATCAACGCACATGACAATAGAGACCCCGTTTCCGGAGATCTTTGTTTCTTGCGCGCCCATTTGTGGACGAGCCAGGGCGACGATCATTGCAACGACGCTAAGGTAAAAGAGCGTCGGCATGAACTTTTTTATCCGCGCGGCAAAACTTAGCGGGATTCCCTGGAGAACGGAGACGGTCGAGAAGATCGTCGCCGATTGGCGCTTGCGTCTGGTCAGGAGGTCGAGAATTCCGACTAGAAGCGTTGGCGCTAGCGCGAGTAACCAGAATGGAGAGGCGAAGCGGAATAAGTTCATTTTGACGATTAAAAGTTTCTTACAGTCAGTAAGTTAGTTTTGTTCCGAAGAATGACGGTCTCGACGTCAAGCGGATTCAGACGCGTCGGCGCCGCGTTCCGCAAGACGGCGCTTTTCGTCCGTCGCCTTAATGATCGCTTCCTGAAACGCCGCGTGGGAGTTTTCGACAACTTGTTGAACCGCTTGGAAGAGCGCGCTCGCGTCGGCGAAAGACGACGAACTTTTGGCGAATTTAACGCGATCGAGAGATTCGAGCGCGGCGCGCAACGTCTTTTGAATATCCGCGTCTTCCAGCACGCGCCGTGAAATCTCGGCAAGTTCGGAACGCGATAATTGCGTCGGGGATAAAACTTCTGATTCGGACGTCTCGATCGTCGAGTCCGTAGGCGGGTTGGCGATCGATTTGAGAATTTCGGACGAGGTCTTTTCACATGCGGCAATATGAAATTCATCCGACAAAAAGCGGCGCAGGACGTCGTCGACGATCAGGTAAAAATCAGGGGAATTTTCCGCGAACATTCTCGACGCTTTGAGTTCGTTGAGTCGACGCGTCGCTAGTTCAAAGGGCGATTCCCCTTGAGATTGTCGAGGTTCTTTAAACTTTTTGCGAAGTTTAGGCGCCGCCGCGACGATTGCGATAAGAAGCGCTGCGAAGACGAGCGCCGCAATTTTTGTTGGAGAAAGCGTGGGAATAGGGTCGAGCATGTACTGAAACCCATTGTCTCCCGGAACCTTACCGTCAAGCGCGGGAATCGATATTGTCATCGGGGGCGCGACGAGATCGATCGGCGTTTTTCCAGAGTCTTCGAAGGATACGGTCGCGGGGATAGGGGGCAGTTCGAGTTCGCCGGTTTTTTGCGGAAAGAGTTTCCAAGTTCTCCTAACGACGATACGCTCCGGCGCGAGTTCGCGTTTTTCTTCTCCAACGAATTCGCATAGGAAATCGCCGTAAATTCCGTCAAGTTCGTTTTCCGTAAGACGAAGGTTTTTAGAAAGCTCGTATTCCAAGACGAGCTTGATCGCTTGAAATAGGCTCGGAGTCGCCGGCGTTAAAGAGCGTTTGACTGAGAGGTCGTCGTTCTCAACGGAGGTTTGAACGACAACTTCCGCGTCGCTCGGGTGGGAATCGCCGCGAGCCCAGAGCGGCGCCGGACGCGCGACGGTTGCGCAACAAGCGGCGAGAAGAAGGGTAGCGACTATAATTGACGATCTTATTGATGAGACGCGAATATTCTTCATGAAGATCGTCGCGGCGGATCGTTTCATACGAATAAACTTTCTGCGGAGTTTCGACTAGCGCCGTTCGCGCAGTCGGAAAAACCTTTGCAAAGGCAAAGCGTAGTCTTCACCGTTGACGATGCGAACGCAATCCACGCGCGCGTCTTTAAGTTGCGCGGCTACGGCGGAACGTTTGGATTCGATTCGTTCGATAATCGTTTCGCGGACGCGTTTCGACGCGGAATCAAGTTCCAGCGTCGCTCCCGATTCCGGATCGCGCAGAGTAACGAAACCTAAATTGGGAAAATCTTTTTCCAGCGGCTCTTCCAGCGAGACGGCGACGACGTCGTTCCGACGACGGCAGTATCGCAACGCTCTCCCGATCGACGAGACGTAGAAGTCGCTAATAACGAAGACGATAGCGCGACGCTTGAGAACGCCGTCAAGGAATTCGAGCGCCGCGTTGAGATCGGTGCGTTCGCAGCGCGGCTTCGATTGAAGTATGGCTTTGGTAAGTCGCAGGACGTATTTCTTCCCTTTTCTCGGCGGGTAAAAATCGAGCGCGCCGTCGGCAAAGGTTAGTAACCCGACTTTGTCGTTGCTTTTTATCGCGGAAAACATTAAGGAGGCGGCGATTTCAGCGGCGGTATCTATTCTGGAGACGCGCGAACCGAAGATATTTGACGCGGAAACGTCGAACACTATGATCAGCGTGCGTTCGCGCTCTTCGGAATATCGTTTAACGTACGGCTTCCCCGCGCGCGCGGTTACGTTCCAATCAATGCTTCTGACGTCGTCCCCTTCCGAGTACTCTCGAACTTCGTCAAATTCGATACCTTGCCCGCGAAAGACGCTTTTAAATTGCCCGCTTAACGCTTCGTCGGCAACGCGATTTGACGCGATTTCAATTTTCTTTACGCGTCGCAACAGATTATCGGCGCGCTCTTCGTCGAAGTCCGACCGTTGATCCGACCGCTTCTGAACGCTTTGATTTTCCGTTTTGGATATGAATTCGTCGAGTTTTGTCATTTGACTAGCCGATTGTGGAACGCTTGATCGCCAAAGCTGGATTATCGCCGCTTTTAACGTCGTAAGCGGAGCGTTGTAAGTTGAACGTCGTTACGGCACCGGAACGACGTCGAGGATCTTAGCGATAACGTCGTCCGTCGTAATTTCGTCGGCTTCCGCTTCGTAAGTTAAGGCGATTCGATGTCGCAACGCGTCCGGCGCGACGTCTTTAACGTCCTGCGGGGTAACGTACCCGCGACCGGCGAGCAACGCCAGCGCTTTTGCGCCTTTTCCGATAGCGAGTCCGGCGCGGGGCGACGCGCCAAATTCGACGACGCGTTTTAGACCGGCGAGCTTGTAGTCTTCCGGATTTCTCGTTGCGCGAACGACGCGAAGCGCGTAGTCGCGCACGGACGGATCCATATAAACGGAGTCGACGACGCGTTGCGCTTCGATAAGTTCGCGCGCGGTCAAGACCGCTTTGACCGTTTCTTGATTGGGATTCATTCCGCGATCGAAGATTTCTTTTTCTTCGTCGAAGGACGGATAGTCGATCTTGACTTTGAGCATGAATCGGTCGACTTGCGCTTCCGGCAATGGATACGTTCCTTCCTGTTCGATCGGATTCTGAGTCGCCATGACGAGGAACGGGGCTTCCAACGCCCATGTTGTCTCGCCGATGGTAACCTGGCGCTCTTGCATCGCTTCGAGCAAGGCCGACTGAACTTTCGAAGGGGCGCGGTTGATTTCGTCGGCTAAGACAAAGTTTGCGAAGATCGGGCCTTTTCGCGTTTTGAACGCGCCGTCGGCCGGCTGATAAATCATGGTTCCGATGAGGTCCGCCGGAAGGATATCAGGGGTGAACTGGACGCGTTGAAACTTTGCGTCGAGCGCGGCGGCAAGCGTTTTGATCGCCGTAGTTTTCGCCAAGCCGGGCGCTCCTTCGAGAAGAATGTGCCCGCCGGTCAAGGCGCCGACGAGCAACCTCGAGATCATGACGTCTTGTCCGACGACTACGCGACCAATTTCGGCTCGTAATCGGTTAATTTTTTCTGCTTGCGTTTGCGCCGTTTCATCGGGAATCGGTTTATCGATCGCCATAGTTTGTCCTAGTATAAACTTGTCGTAACGCTGATCGCTGTAAGAAGCGCGACGTTCGAGAACAGGTTCTAATCTCAACGCGCCAAATCGCGTTGACGAATCGTTCGCTTTTGAAGTTGCCGCGCCGTTTCCTTTCTTGCAAAATTTTTGCGATTGGGGGGCTTTATCGTTATTGCATTGTTATTGTTCGTCGGTTTCGTTTTTGAAACGTTCTCTACAAAGGTCGAGATCCTCTTCGCGACAAATCCATCCGCGACAATGCGGCGAGCCGCACTTACACGGGATCGCCGAACGCCAGTCCCAGCCGTAGTCGACGACAAGTTCTTCGCCGCGAGCAATATCGCGAAGAGCGTGAACCCAAAGTTCAAGCGTAACTTTTTCCGAACCGTCCGCCGACTCGTCTTCATTGGAGATCGTCCACTCGACGAACTCGCAGTTCGGCTCGCACGAATGGTTGAGAAATCGATAAGGAGGGTAGGGCTCGAGCGCCCCGTCGCCGTATTCAACGCAATAGTGCGACGTATAGCCTTGCGGTTTAAGATCGCCTAAAACGCGTCCGACCGCATGTCGCGCTTTAATGGGCGCGGTTGCGAAGACCCCGAGTCCGCGCTCGCCTGCGTCGCGAACTTCGACGCGGTTGAATCGAGGACGCTTCGTTGAAAAAGGCGGGATCGCTTCGGAACTCTCCTGACGTTTCGATTTATTTTCGCTCATCGTCGGCTTGCTTTTGATTTTCTTCCGCAAACTGTTTAAGGCGACGGTATAACGTTCTTTCCGCAACGCCTAAAATTTTTGCGGTTTCTTCGCGGTTTCCGCCTGTGGAACGCAACGTCTCTTGAATAAAGAGTCGTTCCAAAGTGTCAAGGGTTAGTCCGACGAAAGGCTTTAGCGTTTGCTCCGCTTCGGGCGACGCGCCGAGAATGACGTGCTTGGCGTTTGCGGACGGAGAGGGCGCAGGTTCGTTTTTGTCGGAAAGCGAATCGTCTTGCAACAGGTCGTCGGAATCCTTGTCGTCGCCGTCCAAGACCGGATCCGAGGGAGTGTGTTCAAGAATCTCGTCGGGGAGATCGTCGAGGTCGACAAGTCCGTCGAAATCGACGACGACCATACTTTCGGCGACGTTTCGCAATTCGCGAACGTTCCCCGGCCAGTCGTACGCCAAGAGTCGGCGACGCGCCGCTTGCGACGTCCCCTTGATCGACTTGTCGTATTTCTTCATGAACATTTTAATGAAGTGGTCGAGGAGAATCGGGACGTCGTCGCGCCGTTCCCTTAAACTTGGCAGCTTGAGCGTAACGACGCGCAGTCGGTGATAAAGATCGCGCCGAAAGGAACCGTTTTCTACGGCTTCTTCGAGATTACGGTTCGTTGCGGAGACAATTCGGACGTCGACTTGAATGGTCTTATTAGAGCCGACAGGAGTAATTTCACCGCTTTCGAGCGTTCTGAGGAGCTTGACCTGAGTCGAGAGCGGCATGTCTCCGACTTCGTCGAGGAAGATTGTGCCGCCGTTTGCGAATTCAAATTTACCGACGCGATCGCTCGTGGCGTCGGTAAAGGCGCCTTTGACGTGTCCGAAGAACTCGCTTTCGAGCAGATTTTCACTGAGCGCCGCGCAGTTTAGAGTGACGAACGGCTTGTGCTTTCTTCGACTGTTATGATGAAGCGCTTGTGCGAAGAGCTCTTTTCCGGTTCCTGTTTCACCGAGGATCAAGACGGTGGCGTCGGTCGGCGCAATTCGTTTTAGTCTTTCGATCGCTTTGCGCATCGCTTCACTACTACCGACGACGCCGTCGAAGCCGAATTTTTCGTCGAGCCGCTCCATGAGTCGCTGATTGTCTCGACGTAAACGAGACGAGTCTCCGGCTTTCTGAACGATCGAGCGTAATTGTTTGAGATCGAGCGGCTTTTGTAGATAGTTAAACGCGCCTTGAAGCATAGCTTCGACGGCGACTTCAACGCCGTTGTTGGCCGTCATTAGCACGACTTCCGTTTCCGGCGACTGTCGTTTGACTTCGTTCAGAATATTAAGTCCGCCGTCGTTGGTTTCGAGCATGAGGTCGGAAACGACGACGTCGAAGACCTGGCGTTTAAGGATTTCTTTGGCTTCGCGTTCGGAATGAGCGACGACGCACTGCGCGTTGATGCGCTCGAGACTCGAGGCGACAACGTCGGCGTGCGCTCGTTCGTCGTCCACGACGAGAACGTTCAACGGTTCGTCTTGAACGGCGACGTCTTCTTTACTCTTGACCAAGTTTGCCTCCATGATTGTTCACTTGCTGAGCGATCCGCTTGTTGAGCGACTCGCTTGTCGCTAGATCGACGTTGCGCGAGCCGTACTCCAATCCATTAGTTTACTTCTAAATCGAAAACGGACAAGTCCGGCGAATTTGGAAGAGCGCATTGCGGTTCTTTCCTTGACTGTATTGATAGAAGTCGTATAATACCGATTGTTGCAATAGCGTTCGTTATATCGCATTTGCCTAAAATTCATCTCGCACACTTGTGGAGCCAATGTTTATTTTTGTCGTAAGTTTTTCCATAGCGCTCGTTGTTTCAGCGTGTTGCTCGATTGCCGAGTCGGTTTTATTGAGTTTGTCGACTGCGCAGATCGCTGAAATCTACAAGAGGAATCCGAAGGTAAGCGCGATTTGGGAAAATCTGAAGAAAGACGTCAACGTACCGATCACCGCCATTTTGACCCTAAACACTTCGGCGCATACGATCGGCGCGTCGTTTGCCGGCGCTTCTTTCGCCGAACTGACCGGCAATCGTTGGGTAGGAGCGTTCTCATTAGTTTTTACGTTTATGATGTTGCAGTTTACGGAAATTCTTCCGAAGACGCTCGGCGTTCGATATACTCGCCAGCTTGCCGTCGTCATAGCGCGCCCTCTTTTTTATGCAACGAAGATCGGTCGACCTGTCTATATATTGTTTCAAATGCTGAATTCTCCGTTTGAACCGTCCGCCAAACGCAAAAGAGATTTTTCAACGTCGGGTTTAGAACGGAAGAGTACGACGGCGGAGACGCTTTCGACAACGGTGAAAGAGATTCAGCTATTGACCTCGCACGCGCTTAACAAGAGACAAATCGACGGCGAGCAAGAGCTAATTATTACCCACGCTCTTAAACTATCCCAGACGGTGATCCGCGACGTCATGGTTACCATGAGTTCCGTTTCCGTTATCTCCGACAGCGTGAGTCTTGAAGAGGCGTTGAGAATCGCGCACAAAGATTCTCACACGCGCTTTCCCGTATGCATGGGCGACAACCGAGCTCGAATAATCGGTTACGTCAACGTTAAAGAATTGGTGGTGAACTACAATGAGCGTCGTCGTCGGAACGAGACCGCTAAGTATGGTCAAACGGACTTAGAGAGTTTCAATTGGACGTCGGATTTGGTTCACAGAATCTCGAAATTTCCTCCGTCCGCTCGGGCGTCCGACGTTTTAAATCAGCTCGTTCGGACTCATCAGCATATCGCGTTCGTCTCGGAAGGAACCGTCGCGTACGGAATTTTAACGCTTGAGGATTTGGTCGAAAAGCTCTTAGGCAATATCGAAGACGAGTTCGATTTGCTTTCGGATAAGTTTGTGCAACGGAACGCGAACACGCTTGAGATAGGCGGCGCCGCGAAGTTAGACGACGTTGTTCGCGAGCTTTCGAACGCGTTTGGCGACGACGCGGACGAGGCGATCCGCGCGCTGTCGTCCGGCGACGAGACAATTTCCGATTGGTACGCTGCAGCATATCGCCCCAGCGCCAAGCTTGACGCGACATTCTCATTCGGTTGCATGACGTTTCGCGTCATGGACGTTCGGCGCGGCAAGGTCGCCTTGTTTCTTGCGTCGCGGCACGTTGACGCTTCGCGCGACAAGGCCTCGGAGTCGCGCGGCATGGCCTTGCCGAAATCGGCTTTTGACAAGTCGGAAGCGGAAGAGAACGTCGTCAGCCGTGTGCGTCCCGGAGATCTCAAGAAGTCGTTTTGGGAAAAGAAGGACGACTGAAATCGACATAGCGCGAGCGAATTCTAGGAATAGACGTTGACGGACACAAATTGGCTTGCGGTCGCCATTCTGGCGCCTGCGATTGGATTTGTCGGCATGTTTTCCGGCGGATTTTGGAGCGTGGGATGCGCGTGGCTTATCGTGCCGTCGGCGCTTCTCTTCTTTGATTGCACGCCGATGCAAGCCGCCGGAATTGGGTTGCTACAAATGGCGCCGTCGATTATCGGCGTCGTTGTCCGAGACGTGCCGAAGATCGGTTGGGGTCCCGGTTCCGTCGGTAGAACGCTAACGCTTCCGGCCGCGCTTGGCGCCGTTTTAACGTCCTTTTGCGGTCGTCCGATCAACGCGTTCTTTAATCAACTGTGCGGCGCAAAGGCGCTGTTGTCCGGTTTTGCCGTTTTTATGTGTTTTGTCGGATACAAGACTCTTTTTGGCGTCAAGGGACTTCGCGAGAAGAACGTTTTGCGACCGTACGGCGCCGCAGACGGTTGCCGCGCTGTTCTCGGCGGACTTGTAGCCGGAGTCTTTAGCTCCGTCTTAGGGGTCGGGGGCGCGATGGTATTTCGCCCAATGTTCGCAAACGTTTTTAAGACGCCGGAACTGGACACGTCTCGCGCCGTCCGTCTACTGCTGTTGATAACGACAGTGATCGGCGGCGCCACGTACCTTATTTCAAAAGACGGAGTCGACGCGAAGATTCTTGTTATTTCGGCGTTGATAGCGTTAGGAGGCGCCGTAGGATTTCCCCTTGGGGCGCGCGCGCACCGGATTGTCGTCGAATCCGGTTACGCTACGGAGGCGCAACGCAGCTTCGCGACGATTTGTGGAATCGTGGTCTTTAACGCGCTATTGACCATATTCGACTTCAAAGAGGCGAGTCGATCGATAACGATTGTCGTTGCGATTTCCCTTTTTGTCCTCATACTCTGTTTTACTCAATATGCGCGTCGCCACCCGCGCGTGGAAAGATAGCGAACGGGAACCTGCTATATAGTCGTCAGGCTACGCTAGGCGAAACTTCTTTGTAAAAAACTCATTTTCATCAAAACCGCTATTGCCTTTCCACACTTTTTTTTCTATGATACTTGTTGTGTGTCGGTATAATTGCAAAAATCGGTTAGTTCGGCATGGTCGTTGTAACTGATTTTTTTGTCGCGCACGATCGCTTTGGTTACGTTAGCGCTCATGAAGGATGGATGGACGGCTAATATGGGGAACGCGATTAACCTGTTCTTTTTTGCGACGGACTTGCGTCTTCTGCTATGGGGAGACGTTGAAACGCTTGTTCCTAGCGCCGGAGGACTTAAGTTTCTCTTGGTCGCCGCGTGCTTGGTCGTCGCCATTGCGATTATCAGTAGAACGCCTATTTTGAGTCGTCGAAGAAGTGGAAGACGTTCGCGAGGCGCGTCGCGTAACGAGCGCTTTTCGGAAAGCTTTTCGCGCGGTAACTCGCGTTCTCACCAGCGCGAACCTGATAAGTCGCGTCAATTGGACAAGTCGTCGAGAGAGCGCCGATTCGTCGCGTTCATTGTGAAATCGTCGTTGATTTTCGGTCTGTTCCTCGTTTGTCTTTATTACTCGCTCCATGACGACGCGAGGACGGACGTTTTGCCCAACGGTCAAGTATGCGCCGCAGTCGGCGAGCAAAAGCCTATTCGCGACGTCGCTGAGTCTGCTGAGGCTGTTGAGGCTGTTGAGGCTGTTGAGTCTGCTGAGGCTGTTGAAACGACGTCGTCTCAAACTTCCCAGAACGATAAGACGCTCGAATCTAGCGCAGAGTCGGAGGATTGTTCCTCTGAGAGTCGCGAGGACGCGCTTGTTTTTATTCCGTTCTGCGACCAGCCGCGAGTCGAGCCGACGGCGCACGAGCGCGACGCGGAGCGGAGCGTAGTTGGCGCGCCGCGCGTTCTTTCGTCGAACGGCGCGTTGGGAGCCGAGTCGACGGCGAGTCGCATTCAACCCCTCGAAGGCGCGCGAACGGCGCAAAATCATAAGTCAGGCGCCGTGTCGAAAGCGTACGCGCCGGACGCTTCCAAGTCGTCTTTGATCAGTTCCGCTGATTTTAACGAATCAGCCTCCGAGTCTCTTAAGGTCGGTAGCGTGGCGCCGACGTCATATGAGAGGCTTCGTAACGAATTTGTTCCCCAACATCCTCTCGTTCCGTACTCGCTCAACGTCGTCGGTCCGATTCGACCCACAAGTTATGAGTCGCGCGGATATACCCAGCGACCCGGTCAAAACGTTGAGATTTCTTCCGACGAAGCTCTTTCCGTAGAGAAAATCAACAGCGAGCTTAGCAAGGGCTACAGCCGCGTGTGCGACTCCGTTTTTACGATCGAAACGCATAAAATCGATCCCAAAACGCGCCGACCGATGGAAGAAACCGGTTGCGGCTTCCTCTTCCAATTCGACGAACGACTCTTCATCTGCACAAATAATCACGTCGTTAACGGCGCGGAAACAAAGAAGGATATCAAGATCTTTCTACCTGATTCGACGGAAATTCATCCGACTTACGTCTATTCTTGCTCCGAATACGATCTTGCCGCTCTGGAAGTCGACGCGAGGGTCTTGCTCGATCGCGAAGACGTCAATCTTTGTTCTTTCGGCGATTGCAATCAGTTGGGCGAAGGGCATTTTGTCATCGCCGTCGGAAGCCCGTGTCTTCTGAATAAGACGGTTACGATCGGAAATATCGGCGGTCTGCGACGTAATTACAACGATCTGCGCAATCTTGGCGTAACGTCGACTAATATGCTCGCGGAGTATATACAACTTTCCGCGATGATCAATCCCGGCAATTCGGGCGGTCCTTTGATTAACGCGCGCGGCGAAGTGATCGGGGTAACGACGGCGTCGCTCGTCACGAACGCGCCGACGGGCATCGCGTTCGCCATTCCGATTAACGACACGTTGCGTATTCTGAAGACTCTGATTACCGAAGGCGAATGGCGTCCGACGCAACTCGGCGTCGAACTGGAGAATCCTGCGGATCTTCCGGTGAGAAAAGGCTCGCGATCGCGCGGCGCAACGATAAAGAGCGTTCATGAGAACTCTCCGGCCGAGTTTGCCGGAGTCAAGGTGGGCGACGTCGTCATAACGTTCAACGGTCGAGAGATCGAAGACGACGTTCATCTTGCGCGGATGATCGCGCTCGCAGATCCGAACGTTCCGACGGAAATTAAGGTTTTGCGTAATTCGAAGCGCGTCAATCTTACGGCGCGTCTTGCGCTCAAGCGACCGACGGCGGTTTCGAAGGCGGAATCGGCGACTATTCGCCGGTGATCGTCGTCGTTGTGAGCTCGCGCCTGTTGAGCGATTGTACGTGATAACCTTTTGCGGAAATAGCGGCGTCAAGCCAACTTGACGTCGCTATTTCCGCAATGCCTACCGACCGAATGGAAGTTCCTATGTTGATACTAACGGCGCTCTTTCTGCGGATATTTTCGCGCGCGCTTGGCGCGTTGTGGTTTGCGCCGTGTTTCGGAGCGGTCGAGGTTCCTAAGCTTTTTCGGGTCGCGACGGCTTTCGCATTGTCCGCGTTAATTTTTCCGGTCGTTTTTTCCAACGCGCATTTTGAGGGCGAATCGCTTGATTTAGCGCGTCTTGCCGGCTCCGTTTCGCTCGAATTCTTCTTCGGCGCGATTTTGGGTCTGTCGCTAACCGTCTTTTTTAACGCGGCGCGTCTCTTCGGCGAAGTCGTCGCGCACGTCGGCGGCATTTCTGTCGCCGGATTTTTCGATCCGTCGAGCGGCGAGGAATCGAGCGCCCCGACGCGACTCTTCTTCTGGATTGCGATCGCCGTTTTTGTATTGTGCGGCGGAATTGAAAGTTTCGTCGACGGGACGCTCGACTACTATTCCGTTCCGACGCCGGAACTAGGCGACGGCGTTCGACGTTTCGCCGAACTCATTGGCACAGCGCTTTCGTCGTCCTTTCTTTTGGGCTTCAAGTTGTGCGCGCCGTTTATCGCGGCGACGGGAGTCGCGTACCTTGCGCTCGGTTTTGCGTCGCGCGCGTCGTCGAGTCAGAATCTTTCAGCGGCGGCGTTTAATTTAGCGTCTCTTTTAACCCTAATCGTTCTTCCCGTTGCGCTAGGCGTCTTTTGCCGAGTTTTCAAGGTTGGCTTCGTTGACTTTCTGAGAGTCGTTAGAACGTTCTTTTGACGCACCGTTTTCCTTGATCCGGTTTCAATCCCGACGAGAATCGTTATATATCGTCTATCTCGTTCCTTCGACTCAATGGTTGAATCCTTTAAATGGCGTCTAAATTGCATCTTACTTTGTCCGTTTGGGACACGTTGCCGTGAGACGTTGCGCGATAGAAGCGTGAGATTGTCGATTGATTAGATTATAAGGGCGTCGTTATAGCGAAGGTCGGGCGACGGCGCGCTATTGCTATTGGCAAAAAGCGCGGAATTGCGTATAATCCAGTATAACGGGGCGTTGTGCTTCAACGCTGAAATAACGCGAATTGGATGGCTGTATGGAGATGGGCGACGAGATTTTCCCAACTGTTCACGAACCGGTTTTGTTTGCGGAGACGTTGCAGGCGCTTCGTCTAACGCCAGGTATGACGATAGTCGACGGCACGCTTGGCGGAGGCGGGCACACGCTTGCGATAGCGCGCGCGGTGGCGCCGAACGGTCTGCTTATCGGGATAGATCGCGATTCGAAGGCGCTCGATCGTTTTGACGTACGGCTGAGCCAGTTGACAGAAAAGCTTCCGATTCAGACGTATTTTGCGAATTATTGCGATTTCGACGCCGCCTTGGAGCGCGCCAAGGTAGATAAGGTCGACGGCTTTTTGCTTGATTTAGGACTTTCGAGCGATCAGCTTGCGGATCGCGAGCGCGGTTTTAGTTTTGACTCTGACGGCGAGCTCGATTTGCGCTTTGACACGACCGAAGGCGAACCGACGTATCAACTGTTGAATCGCTGGAAAGCCGAGCGGATCGCCGACGTTATATATCAGTACGGCGAAGAGAGAATGAGTCGGAAAATCGCGCGCGCTATCGTTGAAAGACGCGCAGAGAAGCCTTTGCGGTACGCGCGCGAACTTGCCGAGATTTGTCGAAAGTGCGTTCCCAGTCCTCCTTGGAGTAAAAATCGGATCGATCCGGCGACGCGCACGTTTCAAGCGCTGAGAATTGCGACGAACGACGAATTAGGCGCGCTGGAAACCTTTTTAAAGAAGTGTTCCGACTACTTAAAGCCTGGCGGTCGCGTAGCGATCATAAGTTTTCACTCGTTAGAAGATCGTATCGTTAAAAACGCGTTTCGCGACAACGAAGCTTTAACCGTAGTAACGCGTAAACCGATCGTAGCGACAGAAGAAGAAATAGAAAGAAATCCGCGTTCAAGAAGCGCAAAATTAAGAGTGGCAGAAAAGATTAGTTGAAAGCGGGAGTCGAACGAGTATGGGTAAGAAAAAAGGAAAGAAGAGCAAGGGATATTCTCTTGGCGACGACGATTTCGAAGAGTCCTACACGTACGACGCGGACGACTCTTCATCCAAAAAGAGTAAGCGCGGTAAACGTCGCGGCGGTTCTTATGACGATTACGGCTCCGGATACGGCGACTCGTACGGGGATTCCTACGACGAAGACGACGAGGATTCGTATGATTCTTACGACGAATACGAAGAAGAAGATTGGGACGATTCTAACGACGACGAAGATTTAAACGAAGAATCCGACGAAGAAGAGGACGAGGAAGAAGAGGAAGAGGAAGAGGAAGAAGAGGAGGAAGCGCCGTCCTTTTCCTCCAAGCCTTATGTCTCCTCAACGCCTCAACGGCCTCAAACGTCCTATTCCAATCAAGGTTCCAGCGTAACGTCGAAGCCAATTTCGACGTCGACGGTCTCTTCGTCCGCCAGCCGTCCTAACGCGTCCTTTTCGTCGGGGTCGCAACTCCGACCTGCCGTTGCGACTCAATCGAGCGAATCGCGCGGCGCCTCCTATGTGGACGCAAACGTTTTTCAGGAACGCAAACCGTCTCCGTTAGCCGGAATGCACCCTCGTACCGCCGTAAGCTCAACCGGCGCCTCGTCGACGTCCGCTTCGTCGGCAACTTCGACTCCGCGCCCAATGTCCTCTTTCTCTACGACGCCTTTGAAACCTGCCGCTCCTGTCGCTCAGAAGCCGTCGGCGTCGAACGCCGCTCCTTCGAGTAGCTCGAGCGTCTCGAAGCCTGTCGAAAAGAAGGTTGAAAAGAAAGTCGCCCCGCAAAGTCACGACGAAGAGGACGAGTACGGCGAAGAAGACGAACGCGATTCCGAACCCAAAAAAGGCGGGTTGAAGTCCTTCTTCCGATCGCGTAAAAAGGACGATTTGGACGAAGAACCCGAAAAGAGCTCCGAGACGGACGAAAAGTCGGAAGAGGAACTCCTCGAAGAGCAACTCCGTCGCGAAGAACTTGAAATTAAGATTAAAAACGCGCGGGGCGAACTCAAAGAGATTAACGATCTGCGCAAAGACCCCGATAATTCGGAGCAGGACTTGGCGGATCTTGACGCCGCCGAGGAGAAACTGCTCAAGGAAATCGAAGAGTGCGAGGCTGAACTTAAAGAGCTTTCGCCGCGAAAATCGTTGATTAGCTTCGCCGCCCCGTTGGCTATGTTAGGCTCCGTCGCCGCCTTTTCAAAGAAGACGTGTGCCGCCGCGCTCAAGCCTTTCAGCGCGTTGCGCGGCAAACGCTCAAAGGACGAAGAAAAGGACGCCGACGACGACAACGACGCGCCTGTTTCGCCGAAATCCGGCGCTCAGCGCTCGAACGTTGCCGACTCCGAAGATGAAGACGAGGAATATCCGTACGGCGAACCCAAGAGGAATTGGGTCAAGGTCGGTTACAAAACGATAAGCGTTGTGATCGTCGCGACGCTAGTCATGGTAACCGGTTACGTCGGGTACCTCTTCACGACGCACAACGCCAAACCGGGAGACCCGGAGAAAAACGCCGTTGCGAAGAGCGATAAAGACGACGCCGGAGAAGGCGAGAACTCGATTGTCAAGAAGATGCGCAATCTGTTCTCTTCCGACAAGAAGAAGTCGGACAAAGGAGAAAAAGAAAAGCCAATCGCGAAGAAACCCGACGCCAAAGAGACGGAAAAGAACCTTCGCGAGATCGCTAACGCCGCTAAGAATAATGTTGACGCTCTAGCGGAAAAGGTCGACGGACGTCTGAACTCTCTGGAGAACGACGCTCTCGCGGCGGTCGATTCCGTAAAAAATGAGTTCGCGAGTTTTGAACCTTCCGAGTCCGCGACAGACTCCTCGCCTTTGGACGAATACGACAGCGACGATCTCCCTGCGTTTACCGAGACGACGGACGTTCCGACTTCGCCTGAATCGGACGCCGATTCGCCGTCGTTCGATTCGTCGACCGTCGCCGACGCCGTAGACGATTTGAAAGAGGAGACGGTCGGCGCGTCTTTTGCGCGCGTCGACGACCCGGTCGCGGAAGAAGCGGACGACGTCGAAAACGTCGATCTTGATCCTAGCGTCGCCGATTTCAACTTTGGCTCCGTCTCCGCGCGAAACTCTAGTCCGAGCGCAACCGCGACTCCTGCCGACCCGAGCGCCGCGACCCCAGTCGACGCGAGCGCCGGCGCGAGCTCCGAACAGATTTCCGCAGAAACGATTGACGACGCCGGTTCCGCGACTTTTGCCGCCGCCGACGACGGCGCCGTTCCGACTTCCGCCGCAATCGACGACGTTTACGGGGCTTCGGATACGCTCGAAGAGACGGCGATTCAGCCTGAAGACGTCGGCTCTGAGATAGTCGTCGCCGATAATTCGACGCCGTTGGCAAGCGACGCGTCCGTTTCGCAAGACGCCGTCGGCACGTCCGATCCCGCTTCTTCTTCCGTTTTGGACGATTCGGGACTTGGGTTTGGAGAAGCGGAGGACTCCGACCTTTCGACGCAGCCTGCAAACGATTCCCTCGATTCCGCCGCAACGCAGTACGATTCGGGCTTGCCGTCTCTATCGACAATGAATTCCGGTTCCGCGACCTCTTCGCCAAGCGCGACGACTTTGGACGATCCAAGCGTCGACGAAGGGTCGAACTCCTTGACGTCTCTCAGTTCCGACGTTAATTCGAGTTCAGATTTGAATTCGAGCGCGGCTCCAACGTTGGACAACGACGGGGTAACAGGCGGTTTGAACGACGTTCCGACCCTTGAAACCGGTCTGAATTCCAACGACGCGATTTCCGCGCAGCCCCTAGGCGACTCAAGCGGCGCCAATGATTACGATCTTACGCTCGATAATTTGTCGAACGCTACGCTGGATACGAATTCAAGTCTCGACTTCTCCGATTTGGATTCGGAAAGTAGTCGAATGTTGGGGGACGAAGGTTCCGAGCTAGGGACTCAGCTTAATTCGGTCGCGACGAATTTGAACAATAGTTTTAACGATCTTAACGCCAACTTGTCGTCTTCAGCGGAGTCGTTGCAAGACAATTTGAATTCGTTGAGCGCTAGCGCAAGCGACAGTCTGAACGATTTATCGTCAAAAGCGAACGAAGGTTTAACGTCGTTGCGTACAAGTTTGAGCGACGGGGTCGACAACCTTTCAACGGAACTCAGCGAAGGTCTCGACGACGCGACAAATCGTTTGAGCGACCTTTCGTCGGCGCAATTGGACGCGGGCTCTTTGGATATGAGCGGCTTGCAATTACCCGACGCGTCGAATGAACCGAACGCGTTGACGAGACTTAGCGACGACGTTTCGTCGACGTTAAACGACCTTTCCACGCGCGCCAACGAAGTCGGAACCCAACTTTCCAACGCGACCCAGAGTCTCAGCGACGGCGTGAATCAACGTTTAAATTCTCTCAATCAGAGTCTGGAGTCCGGCGCGTCGAAGGTTCAAGACTGGGCTGATCAAGCGAACGCCGGAATCAACAATTTGGGGAATAGTCTTTCGAATTCGCTGAACGAAACGCTCGGCGGCGCGCAAGACTCTTATAACAACGTTGTCGATTCGCTGAACAACGCTTACGATTCGACCGTCGGATCGATTCAAAGCGTCGGCGACAACATTCGTTCGAACATTCAGAACGTTCAGAGCGAACTTGCAAACGCCAATCCGCTTAATAACTTGAATACGACTCTCGCCGGTTCCGGTTCAGGCGGAACTCGCGCCGCGCAACCGAGCGCGAGCCTTAGCGGCGGGACAGCGACGGCTCCTAGCTCTTCCGATCTCCTGTCGAACTCGTTGTTAGATTCGGAAGGGGCGACTTTTGCCGATCCGACGGGGACGACCCCCGACGCGTCCTTGACTCTTTCCGAGCCTTCGAACGCGTTGTCCACAACGTTGCCGTCTACCTCTTTGTCGCCGACTCAGAGTTCGACCGCAGGCGCTCCTCGAACCGCTCCGACAACAGCGAGCGCTCCGAAAACGGCGGGAACGTTGGCAAACTCGGGATCGTTGGCGAACAACGCGTCAAACGGCGCCGCTTCTTTGCCGACGGGTTCTCCGAATCTCGCTTCGACGACCCGCGCGACGCAACCTCTCTCGACCGCGTTGCCGACGACTTCACCGCTGGCGACAGTTCCTCAGGCAGTGGCTACGACCGGCGCGCCGTCCGCAGGTTCCTCGACGACAATCGGTTCGGCGTCGCCGTCCGTCGCAACGAGTCCGCGTTCTTCGTCTTTAAGACGCGCTCCGAGCGCGCGAATCGATTCTTCCGCGCTTGGAACGACGAGTTTGCCTAACCAAACCGCATACGCGGCGCCGCCGACGACCGGAGTTGGAACGACCGCTACGAACGCGATTCCGCAGTCGGCGCCGATTGCCGCGCAACCGTACTCGACTGCCGCTCAGTCGTACGCGTCTGCCGCGCAGTCGTACCCGGCTCAAGGGTCGACGATGGGAGCGGCGATTCCGGTCGCCAATCCGATTGCTGCTCCGGTCGCCAATCCGACGGCGCATTACGGAACTGCGACAAACGCGCAACCGTATGCCGGAAACGTTGCGGCAGGCTCCGGGTATCGAGAGTATACGACGAAAGAAGGCGATAATCTGCTGACGATCGCGCAAAACGAGCTTGGAAGTAGCTCGCGGTGGGGAGAGATTCGCCGCTTGAATAACTTACCTTCCGGCGCGACTTATTTCGACGTTGGCACGAAGCTCTTGCTGCCTGCAGCTCAATCGTCCGGCGGCGGTAACTGACCTGCTAAATAAAGTTGGGCGTCTTCTGATCGCAAATGAATCGGACTCTTTTGAAAGTAAGGAGTCCGATTCTTTGCTTTATGGACGCGCGTTTTTCTTTTATCGTCGACAAGCGTTATTGGACAGACCCAAGGTCGCGACATTTTAACGCTTCGCAGCGCCTCGTTCTAACTGCGGCGCTATGGAAAAATGCGTTCGTTTTTGTACAATGAACGGTATGCTCAGACGTTTATGAACGTAGCGTTTTGTAGAAAAGAAGATCGAACTTATGCCCCCGCTTGCATAGATTGCAAAAAGTGGAAAATAGAACGAATCGAGTGAGAAGCTAAAGTCGCGCTTTTCTCACATGGACGGGGTATGATCGCCGCAAGCGCAACGCGTCGATCGACGTTCGTTACCGTAGGCGCGACGAAGAGTTGCGGTCGTTGCGATCGCGCTCGACCGGCGCGCCCAATCAGACTTCATGCGAATGCTGCGCGCGAAGTCCACTGACGCCAGCGTGCGAGTCCATTTATTACAAAAGACCTATGAAACTCAAAATAAGCCGCAGAGACCTCCCTCTCAGACACGTGATGACCGTTTTTCGCGGAACGATCAGCGTGATCCGTACTGTTGTTGTCGAGTTGGAACAGGACGGTTTGAAAGGGTATGGCGAGGCGTATGAAGACCAGCACTGGGGCGTAACCGTCGAAGATATGGTCAATCAAATTGAATCGTATCGCGAAGTTATCCAGCGCTATGCGTTTGCTGATCCGTTTGCATTTAACCGTTTGATACAAAACCTTATTAGGAAGTACCCGTACGCGGCGACGGCGCTCGAGATGGCGGCGTGCGATCTCTGGGGAAAACTCCATAATATGCCGCTCAGACGGATCTGGGGCTTCGACGGTTCTTCAAGCGCGTTAAAATCGAGTTACACGCTCGGACTCGACTCGATTTATCGCGTAATTGAAAAGTTCAAAGAACAGCCGAATTGGCCGTTGTATCGCGTCAAACTCGGTTCGCATGAAGATATGACGATCTTGCGCGAATTGCGCGCGCGCACCGATTCGCCGTTTCGGCTTGACGTGAACGGCTGTTGGACCCTTCAGCAAACGCTCGAATATCTCGACGAGTTGAAATCGTTGAATATTGAGCTAATCGAACAGCCGTTGCACCAGGACGACTGGGAGGGCATGAAGAGACTGCGAAAAGAGTGCGACAAGTACGGCATTCCGCTCATCGCCGACGAAAGTTGTCGTTGCGAAAGGGATCTTGAGAAGTGCGTTGGGTTCTTTCACGGCGTTAATTTAAAGCCGATTAAATTTGGCGGCTTGCTACCGACAAAAAAACTTGTGATTCGAGCGCGCGAACTGGGCTTTAAAGTGATGATAGGCAATACGATCGAATCCGTAATCTCTGCGAGCGCGACGTCGCAGTTCGTTCCCATGATTGATTACGCGTACATAGACGGACCGTTGCTCGTGGATCCAACGTTGATGGGAAATCAGAAGTTCGGTCGCGGCGTCGAGCTTAAAGACGGTTCGATCGTATTTTCGTCGGAAAATGGAATCGGCTACGTCGCGCCGTCGAAAGCCGTTGAGAGAACCTAATCGAGACGTTCAAACGGCGTTCCTGTGACGTAGATGAAAGGATAGAACATATGAGCTTGCCGACGCGCCGCGTGCGAATTTACAGCCGTTGCGGCGATTTGGGCGAAACGTCCCTCTACTGCGGACCGCGCGTTGGAAAAGATCACTATCGCATGGTCTTGCTCGGCGCGCTCGACGAATTGAACGCGCAATTAGGATTGGCGCTGTCGGAAAACGATATTGTCGAGAAAGCGGCGGTTTTGCTCCGACGCATACAGTCGCGGCTCTTTGTTATTGGCGCGGAAGTTTCATCCCTTGAACCTACGAAGTTAAACGTTCGCGTCGTTGGCGACGAAGACGTGCGCCGACTCGAACGCGCGATTGATTCTTGGAGCGGCGAACTTGCGTCCGACGGGCGTTTTATCGTGCTCTTAGGTTCGCGAGCCGGATGCCAAATCCATTTGGCGCGCGCGGTATGTCGACGCGCGGAACGTCGCGCCGTCGCTTTATATCGATTTGATCCTAAGTTTTCTCCCAAAGTTATCGCGTGGATCAATCGACTGAGCGATTTGCTCTACGTCGTGGCGCGCTACCAAAACGCGCAAACGAACCACGCCGAAACCTTCGTCGAGATGAAATCCGCTATTGAAGAATTTGGCACGGAATTGATTTAACGAAGTTTTCCGACTCTTCGACGACCGTTTCGTCTCGCTCTTTGAATGAAAACGAAGCCGATCAAAGTCGACCAAGAACCGAGTGAGACGAGCGCGCCGTAATATATCTTTCGAGGCTTGTATTCTGTAACGAGAAGCCACCGACCTTGGGGAATCGATATTTTTTGTAAAAAGCCAAACTCCGGTTCGATTTTGACCGTCGTTTCGACGCCTTTATTTTGCAAAATATTGTCGACGTTATCCGTTTGGAAAGCGGAATTGGCGAGAGCTCTTGTTTCTTGGCGATTCAGAGGTATTAGACGGGCTTCCCAATCAGGCCAGAACTGCTCCGCCAAAAGGACGGATCCGTCGCGGCGCGCGGAAATCATGTGCAAGCGTTTATTCGCCTCATACGCAAGTAATTTGACCTGATCTTCGTCGGGCTCGCTATTATCGTTTTTGAGAAGATTTTCCGATTGTTGAGCGTCGTAGATCAGAGCGGCGCGGGTCGTGTTGGAGTCGATCAATTTCAAGTCAAGCCGCCAATCTGACGTCGCCTGGGAGTCGGAAGTCGACTTTGAACTGGGAACGATCCTATCAGTCCAAAATTTTGGTCCGACGACGGCGGAAACGCCGAGAAAAGCCAATTGCGCGTCGATATCGTTCCCGTTGTAAGCGTAATCGAGGAATTTCGAGAATTCGGCGTCCATCGCGGCGCCCCTTGAATCGATCAGGGCGATATTTCTCGATAGACCGCGTTTGGGAAACAATGTTTCTCCATCCCACAGAACGCGTTCTTCAAGTCTTCGCGGCGAAGATTCCGTTTGAAAGAACGGCGGAAACCAAACGGGATAGCGATAAACTCTCGTCGGCGGTAACGCGTCTCGCGCGAGTTTGCGAACGTCGACGTTTTCGTTTGCCAATATCTTTTGCGCAACATTATCCGCAATCTGTTTTTCTATCTGCGACCGCTTGGCAAAAAGTTTTGTCGGCGCGGTCGTTACAATCCATGAGGATGCGACGTAAATATCGGCGGCAATAATGATCAGCGACACGATATCAAGGAGTCTTCCCCAACGCGGCGCTTTGATTTGACCTTTGGCGACGCTCGCGAGAACGAGGGACGCGAATAAAAAGAGGAACGCGCGCCCAAAGGAAAGGACGACGCATTTTGCCGCCGCTTCCGGCTGAAAGGGACCGAAAAGCGGGTTTGGGGGAATGTGAAACGCCTTCGTCCAAATTGGAGAGAGCGTCGTTCCGACGTACGATACGACGAACCCCAAAGCGGAAATTGCGAGCGCGGCTAGGGCAATCCTTTTCGTCTTGCCCGAAAAACGTTGATCCCAGCCAAAACCGGCGAGAAGCGAGAAGCCAATCGCCGCAACGACGATCAGTTTAGCCGGATAGCGAAATTGGGCGAATTTAGGCGCGAATAGGTTTAAAAACCAGTATAAACCGCCAATAGGATCGCCGGACGATAAGGAAAGACTGAGAGGCTCGTCGCGGAGCGTCGAACAAATAACGCGCAAGAACCACGCCAAACCGTATCCGCCAAGAGAACCTATCAGACCAAAAACGACAAGATACGTCGCGACGATTTGACATTTTTCTCGTCGTGTTTCTCGGCGAGTTTCGCGACTAGCGTTTTGAGAGTTCGCTTTGTTGCGACGCCGCGCCGCGCTAAGCGCTAATACGCAGGGAAATATCCCGAAATACAGGCTTGGCGTCCAGACGGATAGCTCGTCGGGAACGACCTCAAACCATCGTTCGTTTTGTGGAAATTGACGTCCTCCAATATTGGGAAAGAGAAATTCAAACCATCGCCACGGTCCGACGCTGAAACGATAAATAGACGCGTCCTTGCCTCCTTGCGCAAAATCGCGGCACAAAACGCCGTCGAAAAACTCCTCGCGCGTAAAGGGGACGTCTTCCGACGATAGACGCGCCTTGCCGTACAAATACGCCGAAGTCCATAACGAACGCGTTTGCGCCGCCTGAGCGCGCGTTGATCGTTCCGTTAACTCGAGACTTGGAAGAATTTGAACCGCTGAGAGGAGAAAAGTCAACAGAGCCGACGCGAAAAGAAACGCGGCGCCGCTTCGCGACTTCGTCTTTAACGAAGCGAGAAAGGTCGACCCCTTTCGACGTTGAAAGAAAATAGCGAGCAAATTCAGCAAGAACGCAAGGTAAACGACCTGCGGTTCGCCGCCAAGAATGGTCATGCTCGAGCACAACGAGAACAAAACGAGCGCTTGTCTCTTTTTCGCGGAGGTCGCGGCAAAGTGAAATTGAAACGAGTAAAGAGCCAACGCCGGCGCCCACGCGGCGCCGACTAGGTAAATAACGTTCGAGTATTGAAAAAGAGTTTGCCCGGCAAAAGCGTACGAAATCCCCGATAAAGTCGCCCCGGCGTGTGAAACTCCTAAACGTTTTGCAAGCGTCCGCGCCGTCGCGTATGCGAGCGCGACGTGCCCTATAATGTAGATTTTAAAACACGCGGCAAAGGAAACGAGACCTAACGAAACAAGCGCAAAAACGACTTTGCCGGGATAAAACACGGACGCCGTCGGATCGCCTGCGAGCGGCTGACCCAAATTGTCGTAGGGATTCCACAGCGGTAAGACCCCGCGACTCCAATTATGCTGAACGAGTTCAAAGAGCGGATAGTAGTAAAAGGATTCGTCGCGTTGCGCAAATTGAGCGCCCGGCGTCAACGCGCGCCAAAATAAAGCGACGAGCAACGCTAACGGTATGATCGAGAGGAGAAAGACGTAACGATTTTTAACCGATCGAGGCGTCATAGCAGACCATAACGGGCGGCGCCGCGCCACTCTTCGAGTATTTCAAATTCGTAGTCTATTTCGTCGTTTTGATACTCGCCTAAGGCGGTGATTCGGACGTCTCGCGACGTTTCGCCGACAGGAACGATAGAAATCTCAAATCGATCGGAAGGCAAGACGTCTTCAACGCGATCCGCCCATTCGACAAAGGAGACGCCGTCGGAATCGAAATATTCGTCGACGCCGAGCGCAAGAAATTCGTCGGAATCGCGTAGTCGATACGCGTCGAAATGATAAATCATTCTTTTTTTGCCGCGATATTCTTTGACGAGCACGAAGGTCGGACTCCCCACTTCTTCGGCTGAAACGCCGGAAGCTTTGGCAACGCCCTGAACGAGCCTCGTTTTACCGGCTCCAAGCGTGCCTAGCATCGCGACGACGGCGCCGTCGGGCAAGCGTTTCGCGAGAATGGCCCCGAGACGATCGGTTTCTTGTTCGTTAGCAAGTGTAATATGAATTGTCATAAGCGACTTCTTTACGTTCTAAGCCGGAGTCAATAACGCCGTCGACCGGCGGCTTGCAATAGCGTGATTATAAGCGACGGAAAAGAGTATACAAGCGAAAAAGCCGCAGAATCTCGATGGAAACGGCGGCTTTTTCTCAATCGTTGGCACGTTCGCGCGTTACGACCGTTATTGGTAAGAACGCGTATTGATCTCTTTGTTGAGCGGTTCAAGATCGTCGGAACTCAATCTGAACCCGACGCGGCAGTCTCCGGATTCTTTTACCAACGCCTTGATTTTATAAATAACCGTTGATTTTGCCGGGATTTCCGGGATCTTTTCGAAGACGATGACGCCGTTGTAATTCCGCGCTTCCGTCGGACCGTCGGTCGCTTCGATGGAGATCGCGTCCGGCGCCGCGATTTGTAAAGTCACATTTTCCGACGCTTTGGTTCCGCGATTAACTATTTGAACGGTGTATTCAAGCTCGGAATTGACTTCAACAAGGTCTGCGTTCGAACTGACTGTGAAGGAAAGCGCGGCCAATCCGTCGATCGAGATCTTTTTGGAAGTTTGAACTTCGAGACCGTTCGGACCTGAGGCGGAGAAGACGAGATCCGTCTTGTCCGCTTTGACCGACTTCAGAGTCAGTTGAATATCGCCGGACGATCGCGCCGGGAGTTCCGCGAGATCCCAGTATACGCAGTGTTCTTCTTTCTTATACGCGCCGAGATTGTTCGCTTGAATAAACGCGAGCGAGTCGGGGAGTTGAGCGACGAGTCGGACGTTTTTCGCCGTCGCGTCGCCGCTGTTTTTGACGGAAAGCTTATATGTTACGGGTCTTTCCAGATAAACGTTCGGGGCGCCTTCAATGGCGAGTTCAAGTTGCGGCGCTATGATATTAACGACCGTTTCGACTTCTTGATCTTCGCAGTCGTCGGCGGTAACGACGAGTCTATTAACGCATTCGCCTTGTCGCGTCGTTTTAAGAGCCAAGGGGAGTCGTTTCGATTCGCCTGATTTAATAACGCCAAGGTTATTGTTCAGAGATTCTCCGCTCGGATGATACAAACCGTCGGGAATGTTTTCAAGCAACGCCACGTTAGTCGCGGCGCCGCTACCCACGTTGGTAACGACAATATCAAAGGTTACGGTTTCACCCAGCTCGACGTTTTCGGGGGCGGAGACTTCGACGCGAAGCTCCGGTTTGGAGCATTTGGTTTTACTTGACGCGTTGATAGGCACGAGAACCGTCGCGACGCTTCCGAAATCGCCTTCTTCGTTCGGCGAGACGGTGTATTCAAACTTCTTTTCCCGTTGCGGTTCGAGGTCAAAATTGGGCCAGAACAAGTCGCCGTTCGCGTTTGGCGTAACCTCCGGTTCGCTCGAAATGAACTGCGTGTTCATCGGAATGGAGTCGTGCAGAAGAATATTTCGCACGGTTTTAGCGCCCTGATTTCTCACCTTAATAACGATCGTCGTCGGCTTCTCCGCTTGAACTTCTTCCGGCGCGATTTTTTCGACGACGATTTGCGTCGTTTGCGGTCCGTTTTGATCGTCTTCGCCTGGCGTTGGGCGAGCGACAATAACGTCCGCGAGGTATTTTGCGGCGCGAGCGGTCGTCAGGTTGGTTTCCGAATTCGCATTTTGTCGTTTGGAATCGTTTGATTTGATCGACGGAACGGCGGTCGGAGCGGTTTCCGCATTAGGCGCCGGATCCGCCGGTTGCGTAAACTGCAGGAGAGTAGGCGCTTCTTCGCTGGCGTCAAGGGACGGCGCGACAGGCTGAGCGGCAGACTGTGCGGCAGGAAGCGGCGGCAAATCGTCCGCGAGGTCGGCGGCCGGATCTTGCGCGTCCGACTGCAGGGCGGCGTCTTGCGCGTACGGCGCAATGAAGGGCGCGCCGGGTTCCTCGCCCTCGTCTTCTTCGTCTTGCGAGAAGAGCTTCAGAGTCGATTCTCCTTCGCGCGCTTGAGGACGCTCGAGCAAATCGTCGGTTCCATAGGAATCGTCGGCGAAGGGTTCGGAAGGAAACCCGGCTTCAACGTCGGCGCCTGTTTCAACGTCGGAGGTCGGCGCGGGAAAAGACGGAGTCTGCTCTTCGACGCCAGGGTAATCGTCGAGAGGCGCGCTGTCGAGAGGGGCGTTGGGCAAGCTCGGTTCAAGAGCGGGATAGTCGCTCTGCGGTTCCGAGACTTCAAGAGTCAGACTTTCGGAATCGGAGCTCGCGTCGTTTCGCGGTTCGGCAGGCGCAAGAGAGAGTTGAGTCGTGCCTGAGACCGGTCGAATCTTCCGTGAAATCGGCTTCTTTTTGGCGGCGCTTTCGGCGAGATTTGCCGCTTTAACGCCAGGAAGAGGCGTCGCGTTGGTTTGTGAACGTTCGGCGTTCGACTGCGCGACCGTTCCTTGCGCCGCGTTAAGTTGCGTCGGAGAACTTAATTGACGGCAAGTCCATATGACCCCTACGACGATAAGCGACGCGCCGACAAAACCGACGACGCATTGAAGCGCGGAACGTTTCATTGCCAACCCTAATTTCAAATTGCCTTCGAAACGCGATGATTCGCGAATTCAAATATTGCGTTTTGCAATGCGAGTCGCGGCGTGAAAACGCGCGCTTCTGCTTTGATCAAGCGCGCCTTGACGGAGCGAAACAACATATTGCAACCTGCGCGACTCCTCAATCTCGCTTCGGAATCCGCAGACTCGTCTAAGATTATTAACAAAGAAAACGAAACAATGAAAGAGCAATTTTAAGAAGTCTGGGCGTCGTAGAAATCTTGGAGATAGCGAGACGACGCCAACGGTCTGCATGGCGTCGTCTCGAGGTTGACGAGTTGCGCCCGGTTTTATCTACTTACGTTCGCGTTGGTTATTTGCGCGCGCGGTAAACGAGGGGACAGGACGAATTTGGGCGGTTTCCGTAGGATACGCGTTGACTTTCGGAACTTCTTTCCAACCGCTTACCCATTCGCCTTGCGACTTCTTATGCGTTTTCTCTTTCGAGGGTGCGGTCGCTTTGTTCGATCCGCAGTTCTCGGGATCGGACGCAACCCAACCGAAATCGTCTTCCACTTTTTCGGCGTATTTGACGGCGCTCGCCGCCGCAGACGTCCTGACCTTCGATTGAATCGACGGTTGGCGTAGCGTTTTAGGCGAATCCTCCGTAAAATCGTCGTTCAAGTCGTCGACGCTTATAGGCTCTTTTCCTTTGCTTGAAGCAGGCTTTGAAGCCTCCGGTAAAGACGTCGGCGTCTCTTGTTCCTCGTCTGCGGAGACGTTGTTTCCTTGGAGCGCCGCCTTCCTCGCTGATAATCTACCGGCTTCCAGGATATGTCCGGAAAGTTGAACGGAAACGCTCTGACGCGCGCCGTCGTCTCCGGTGAGACTGGTGATAATCGAAATTTTCGTCGAGAAGTCCCCTGTTTCATCGTTCGCCGTGAATGTGATCGGCACCACGTGAACGGTGCGGTTAAGATCTGTTTTCGTAAACTCGATTCTCTCGTCCGCCGATTTTACGCCTACAATTTTAAATGGAGTCGAACCGCTAACAACGACGTTTTTCGTCACTTTCTGACCGTGTTCGACAACGCCGAGCTGAAGAAAACTTGGTTTGGCGCTCAGCGCTTCGACGACGTGCGCTTGAATCGGTAGAAAGACGGAGGACGTCATTGGGTCGGGATCGTTCGTTTGGAATCTCAACAAATCCTGAATGTAACCAGGCGCGGCGTCCGATTTGAGTTCGACGAGAATTTCATAAATGACGCTGCTCCCGCGACGCTTAACTTCGCGCGCTTCGGCGCGAATCGCAGCGCTGTTTTTCTGAATTCCAACGAGCGCCCAATCGTGTCGACCTTCGTATTGAAGATACGCCTTTTTGACGATTGACTCTCCGGCTTGGACGGAACCGAATTCGATAATGCCCGGTTCAAAACCGACGTCCGAACGAATGTACGTTTTGACCTGAAGTTGGACTTCCGCAGCCGTAGGTTGGCTGAAAACGACGCGAATCGTCGCCTTTCTCTGCTTGGTGTGCTCGCGACCGGACGTGTCGACGCGCGCGATGATTTCCGCCGTTTCACCCGGTCGGACAACCTGCTTAGACACGGTCGCTTTCGTGCATCCGCAGTTCGAAGAGACCGACGCGACGACGACGTCTTCGTCGTAAATGTTCTTAAATGGAAAATGTTTTTCGACAGTCGCGTTGAGCGCAACGCTCCCGAAATTATGAGCGCGTTCCGTTCCGAGTTCGCTGAACATCTTGACCGCCCATTGATTCGTTTGCGCAAAAATACTGGAAGCGCTAGCCGCCCAGAAGAAGAGCGCAATGAAGACCGGCGCGATTTGTCGCACACTCGGCGTTTGGGCGCCTCGACCGACGCTTTGCGTTGATTTATGCGAAAAAAACATTGCTTCCATTGTCTGCTCCCACTCCGCCGTCATGTCGCGGACCATATTCCTGTTCGTTTGCTACTTAAAGCGCGCGCAACTTTGCGCAGATCGAACGTCTCCGATTATATCGGCTCCTCGCCCTTGACGTATTAAGAAAAAACGTCGCAACTGTAAGAATTGTTCTTAATGGATTGCTTCGCGTATTTTATTCAATCTCTGTAATCGGACGTCTTGCAAAAGATTTTGCGCAACCAAACAATTTTACTGGATTTATTGATTGTACTGGGTCTAACGATTGTTTTTGTGATTCATTATTCTGTTCGGTCCTTCTTGACGGCTCTAAAATGATTTTTTCAAATTACAATATGCTCAACGCCTCATTCGCGCGTAATGTGGAGAGGCGGGTCGAGACGTTAAGTTCCCGACAAGCTCGACTCAGCGTCTGCGCCCGGCGTCGCGACGCGGTCTTCTTCCCCCTCGAATGGAATTTACGTCCCCCATGCGGATAACCAGGTCTAAATTGCCTATGTTGCCATGCGCAAAGACATGGCGCGTTTTTTGTTTTGTCGTATTCGCGCTCATAGCGATCTCCGCGTCGGATCTATCGTACGGTCAACTTACGCCGCGTCTCGTCGGCGTTCGCGCGCGTTCTTCTTCTGGCGATCAGTACGCAGGCGTTCGAGGAACCGGCGGATACGTCGACGGTTCTCGCATCCGTCCTTCGGCGGAACCGAGTCCGAGGCAGATCGTGTCGACGCGTCCGCAGACGTCGTCGGTCGCGACTTCCGGACGACCTCTCGGAACCACGCGCTTACGCGACGCAAACGCCGAATCGTCGCCTGACGTTCCTTCTCAAGGCATACCGTCGCAACTTGACTCGCGGCGCTCTCCTCTCGACAGAGCCGTGGGATCGGCGAAGAGCGTCGGCGCGTCGACGGACGTCGTTCCTCGTCCCGCTCGCAACCTTTCGTCGTTAGCGTCCGGCGATTCGATCCGTAAAAGGCAGGGGTTCCTTTTACGAGAAAACGGTCGTTATGATTTTATCAGAGTCCTGTCCCCAGAAGCGGCGGAGGAGTATGCGCGCAATTCGTCTCAGTTTTGCGTGGTAACTCCTCGGCGTAATTTCCTTTTTGTTCCCGAGTCGGATTTGTCGGGTCAAAAGCGCGACGATCAGTCGAGTTCCTCCGGCGTTGCGGCGACGCAAGGACAAGGGCGGGGTTCGGGCGACTCGAGGTCGGAAGTCGCAAATGAGAAGTCCGATTTTGCCGGTCAGTCGACCGCCGCCGACGCGTCGAACGATTACGTCGTTTTTACCCTAACGGGACTTGATTCGGACGAGATTCTCCTTTTAAAAGATTCCGTCGACGGACATTGGGAAGACGTCGATCTTTTGAACGCGTCGCTAATTGCCGAGGGATTGACGACGCTAGAGAAACGCGCGCATTATACGTCTCGCTTTGAGACGCTTCTCGCCGTTCTTTCGCGCGAGACGTCCGGCTTGACGGATCAGTATATGAAGACGGAGAAGGTCTACGACTTTTTGCACGGTCGAGCGCTTTATTCGAAATACGATCTGAATTGCTCAAGCGTTGCGGCGTCGTTGGATTCCGGGGTATTCAACTGTGTGAGCGCCACTGTGCTCTTTAACTGTTTCGCATCGCGCGTCGGCTTGGACGTCGCGGCGTTGGAAACCACCGGACACGCCAAGAGCCGCGTTAAATATTCCGATTCCTATCTCGATATCGAAACGACGTGCACTAAATGGGATCGACTCCCCGATCGAATTCGTCCGTACGCGAAACCGCGCGAGCCCGTCGCGCCAAACGTTGGAATTGACGCCGCGTTGGCGTCGGACAAGTCGGCGCCGAAGTTTGACTTGGTTTCTTTCAAAGACTCCAATCGCGAATCGGAGGAAGGTTCAACCAGTTTTACGCTCGATTCGTCCGCGCCTTTGGGTTACTCCTTTACGCGGTCTCGAAGACCGATGCGTGAAATTACCGAAGTGGAACTTGTGGCGACGATCTTCTACAATGTCGGAGTCGACTACTATCAGAGCGGAAATTTCGAACGAGCCGTCGCTTCTTATATTAAGGCGATTCAACTGGCGCCTAATAACAAGACGATTCTCGGCAATCTCAAGGCGACTTTGAACAATTGGGCGATCGAAGTCGCTATGAAAGAAAAGAAATACGCGGTCGCGATTCAGATCACCGATCTCGGACGATTGCTCGATCCCGATTATAACGAATTCAAGACGAATATGCCGATCTTCTTCCACGACTGGATTGAATATCTTGCCAAAGACAATAGGTGGGAAGACGTCAAGCTTGTTCAAGAAGAATATTGGAAGCGTTTTCCGCGAACCGAAGCGTCGGAAAAGATCTTGACGCCTACGGGCAAAATGAGGTAATCCGATTAGACAAAACAAAAATAGGCGGTTTTGCGACCGCCTATTTTTATGTTGAGTTATCGAAGGACGTCAACGCCCTTCAAAGTAACGCGCGCTATCTTTGTCAGGTAGGGAAGAACCGTTGGGGTTCGTGATCTCGCCGGGATTCGCAACGATCGACCAGGTTTATTCTTTGGTATCCTCGCCGTCTTCCTCTTCCACTTCGAGCGTCTCTTCTTCAGACGCTTCCTCTTGAATTGCTTTGGACAGCCCCTCTTCGCGGATTTTTTGCAGTCTTTCGATCGCCTTCTCGTCGAGCTCCTGATAAGACGCCTCCGAGCAAACCGACGTGTTTTCGAAGCCTGTCGATTTCTCGCCAAACGCGTTGGGAATCGCCTGATCCGCGCCGAGCCTGACCCCTGCGTTGTCGTAGGTCGCCGTTGTAAACGGACCGGCGCCGAAGATCCAACGGTCTCGAATGTGCGACGCCTTGGTCTTGACGCCAGACTGCCAAATGATGAATCCGGTCGTCTTATTATACGCCCACATACGCACTTTAACCTGCGCCTTTTGGTCTGAGCGTTTTGCGATCGCAAACTCGGGAATAGACGTCGCCGTGGTCATTCCTCCGATCGCCGGAATCGTAGTTTCCGGAATGCCGTACATAAGTTCATAACGATTTGTTCCGGAAGCGCCGGTCGCCACTTCAACAATGTAATCAGCGGACGCTTCGTCGTCTTTTACGAACGCGCCGTTAGCCGCTAATTGTTGTCGCACGAGACTTTTGAGATAGTCGACGTCCGTCGCGGAGTTTGCCGATTTGACAAAGACCTTTAAACCGGCGAGTCGAGAGTAGTCGTACTGATCGACGAGATCTTCCATTGCGCTCGAAATGAGGAGTTGTTCCGTAGCCGTTCGACTCGTATCGGAAAATTTTGTCGTTCCACAACCGGAAAGGCAAACGATCGCTATCGCTAACGCCGTCGCTTTCGGAAAACGACGCGACGACGACGATTTCGACCGTGTGAAAACGTTGCTGGACGAATCAGGCATAACTAACGACTCCTTGCTATAGCGATTGCGCAAATGCGCGACGACGATCTTCCATGATCGTCGCGTTGGGCGTGCCAAATCGCTCGACTGACGAACCGTCGCATTATATCGATAAATGCGTCAACCAAGAAGTCCGATTTTCGCGTTCTTTTATCGATTGAATCGAAGAAACGCGTCAACCTTCCGACGCGTTCCTTGAAATAGCGAGTTAGAGAGTCTTTAACGTCGTTCGCTAGCGTCGACGCGGCGTCGCTGTGAGCTTTTTATTCGAGACTTTTGATCGACAAACGAAGAAACCTCCCCTCGCGTTGGCGTCGAAGCAATGCGAGGGGAGGTTTTAAGACGAAAAATCGGGAGTCTAGCGGCGCGCGAGGTTTTACTTCTTCATGCCGTAAAGCTCAAGCGCCAGCTCTTTAACGCCTTTCAGATTGAGTTTGCCCGTGCCTAAAACGGGGATGGCGTCAACTTCTTTGAAATTGACGGCCGCCGGAATCCAAAGCTGGGGCAGAACGCCTTCGTTGAGCGCGTGTTTCACAATGAGTTCAGGCGAGACTGGCAAATTGTGACATATTACGACTAACTTTTCCCCTTTGCGTTCGTCCGGCACCGCCGTTACGACAAGCTCATAGCTCTGGTTTTCCGAATCTGAATCGTTTTCGGACTCTTTAACGAGCGCTTTGATTGACTCCATGAGTTTTTCCTCAATGAAGCCGTGCGGAGCCATTTCGCCGCCGATTTTCGATATGCGACTTTCGCGACCAGTGATAAACACAAAGTTGTCTTCGTCAAATTGCGCGACGTCCCCGGTGATATACCATCCGTCCTTGAAAACTTGCGCAGTTCGTTCCGGATCATTGTAGTATCCCTCAGCGACGGAGTTGCCTTTGACGACGAGCATTCCCGGCTCGTTCGGCGGAACTTCTTCGCCGGTTTCCATGTCGATCGCTTTGGCGACGAAGCTCGGACCGGGCGTTCCAATGGAGAAGTCTTTATGATACGGCGTAATATTGTCGGGAGCGTCGCATTCGGGGATGTTGTGGCATAAGACCGGCGACAATTCCGTAGCGCCGAAACCTTCGTTGAGCGAGACGCCGAATTTGTTTTTCCAGTCTTCGTAGAGGTTTTTCGGGGCTTTTTCGGCGCCGATAATCGGGAAATAAACCGATTTAAAGTCCTCTACGGAGCACTTCCTTTGATAAGTGCGCATGAAAGTAGGAGTGGCGACCATGAGGTCGGGTTGGAACTTTCGCGCAGTGGCGGCCACGCCGCGGTAATCCAAAGGATTGTAGTGGTAGTAGCACGCGTAAGGATGGTACATCGGGAACCAGATCGTTACCGTATAACCGAAGGAGTGGAAAAACGGGAGAACGCCGAAGAGACTGAGGTCTTCTTTTGGCATCGCCGATTGAGCGAAACTCTGGGCGTTTGCCGAAATATTCGCGTTTGTTAAGACGGCGCCTTTGGGGAGTCCTGTGGAGCCGCTCGTGAAGATGATCGTGTTGACGTCGGACAGCTTGACCGTATTCAATCTCAAAACGCGCTCCAAAAGGAACGTCGGCAGAAGAGACTGAATGAAACCGACAAGTTTATCGCTTGTACGAATCGACTTCTTAGCGACGTCTTCCAACGGAAGAATCGTTGCGTTCAAATCGAGTTTGGGAAGCTTCGCGAGAAGTTGCGAAGACGCGATGATCGTCTTTACGCCTACCTGCTGGATGCAATAATTGTTGACGTCGTTTGTAAACGTATAGTTGATATTGATCGGCACGCGTCGGTCGAACGAGAGCGCGGCGTTGACGAGCGTTCCGGCGACGGATGTTGGCAGAAGCACGCCGACGTATTTGTCTTTCGGCAGAATGCGATGCAATAATCTGCGTAAGACCAAGACTTGTAAAAGCGCCTGCTTGCCGGTTACGTCTTTTCCGGTGGAATCGCCAAAGCGACGTTTTCCGCCGAAAATTCTTAGTCCGCGAATCGCGCCGCGCGCCGGCGTGTATAGAAAAACGTTTTCCGGATGTTTGCGGTAGTCGATCGCGTCGACGAGCAACTCTTGCACCGTGTGCATGAGGTTCTGACAAATATGAGCGTCGCCGTATCCCTTGTCGCGCATTTCTTTGACGGAACAAGGTTGCCCGAACGAAACGGTGAGTCGATAAGGCGTTCGACGTTTGTATCCTTTCGGTTTGGCGTACGCGAATCGCGAACCGTAAAGACCGGATATGGCGAACGGTACGATCGGCGTGTCGGGCGCCTTTTTCAAAATGGCGAGAAAACCTTGCTTGAACGCGCGAACTTGCCCTGTGCGCGTAATGGCGCCTTCCGGGAAAATGCAAACGACTTCGCCCTTTGCCAACGCGTTTTGCGCTTCGAGTATCATACGAACGCCCGACTTGCGATCGCCAAGGTTGAATTGAATGACGCCTGTCTTACGAATGACAAATTGCGCAAGTTTATTCTTTTTGGGTAGGGAGTTCGTGTCGGCGATAAAGCGAACCGGCCTTCGAGACGCGCAATAGACGATGAGCGCGTCGATAAAGGAGACGTGATTGCCGACGAGAAGGACGGGACCTTCGTTGGGAATATTGCTGACGCCGTATTCTTTAATCCCGTAGGTAAGCCGTAGCCATCGCGTTACGAGAACGCGTAAAAGCGGAATGGCGAAAGATCGCATGGTAACGATCAGAACGGGAATCGTAATTATCGAGCAAACGAGCCAAATCTGGGCGCCGTCCAGACCCGCATTGACGGTTTCAACGGACCCGTCGTCGGCGATTTTTTCCACAGTGCGAAGCGGCAACCCACCTAAGAGACTCTGGAACGCGGCAAAGATCGCCATCGACGCGAATGAAAAGAAGTTGAGCGCCGCCATAATTCTTCCGCGATGCTCTTCCGGACTACGCGTCTGCATCGCGGACATTAGCGGAATATCGTACATTCCAGCGGAAAGACCGAGCAACAGCAAACCGACGACGGCAAAAAAGAAGCCGAAAGAGTGCGGAGTCGCGACTTCACGCGGAACGTAAGGGGTCAGAAAAAGAAAGAAACAGAAGACCACGATCGCAAGCGCGCCGAGTGGCACGAGTCCGAATTCGATTCTTCCTTTGGAAAGCGCCGCCGCGAGCAACGCGCCGAGCGCAAGTCCGGCGGAAAGCGCCACTAAGAGCGCCATCGCCCAATCCTGACGAACGTTGAGATATTCCGTCGCGAATTTGTCTATATTTAACTGTGCGAGCGCGCCTAAACCCCAGAAAAACGAACTCGCCATCGCAAGCCAGAAAATGCTCTTGTTTTGTACGAGCAGTTTGAGGTCTTTTACCGTTTGAGAGAACGGATTGAACGGGAACTTTGCCGATGGATCCGCCGGCTCTATGTTCGGAATAAAAAAGCTGGAAATTAAGCCGAGCATTGCGACCCCAAGAATCACGCTCGACCAAATATACCAATGGTGCATTCCCCCTGTGCCTTCGGTAGGATCGCTAGGATTAAGCGTCGTCATAACGAATAAAGCGCCGCCGAGAACCTGACCGCCGATACATGCGATCATCGTCGTCATGGAGATGAATCCGTTCGCTTCGGAAATGCGTTCTTTTGGCGCTAAATTCGGAAGGCTACCGTACTTTGCGGGACTGAAAAAGGCGCTTTGCGTCGCCATTAAGAAGAGTGTGATCAACATAAAGACGAGCGATTGCGTAACGATCGCCATCGTCCCGAGAATCATAATGAGCAGTTCCGCGACTTTGCACCATATAACGACCTTGCGACGATTAAACCGATCGCACATGAATCCGGCGTAGGTCGCGAAAATTAGGTACGGCACGAGGAACGCGAGGGATCCGATACCGCGTATGGCGTCTTGTTTATCGCTCCACCCGGCGGCGCACTTTCCGATGGGAATAATCAACCAGCGGAATATATTGTCGTTTAGCGCCACCATAAATTGCGTGACGAGCATCGCAATAAAGCCCTTGGTCCAAAGCGGTGGAAGCGCTTCTTTGACGCTTTTTGGATTTGTGTCAGTTTCCGTTTGCATGGCGGTTCGTTTCGGATTGTCGGTTTGTAAATATACGCGAACATTCAGGAAAGACGTAAAATTTCGGATTTTAAGTAATCCGCGCCATAAATCCTTGATTCTATAATAAACCTATTGTCGCCAGGTGACAAGGTGGAATAGTTTTTAAAATGACATTTTTGCAAAAATTGTCTGATTTTCATGACGTTTTTGTTTGTTCTGACGCTAGCGTTATCAAGAAACAAAAAAGAGGGGATCTTTCGACCCCCTCTCTGGGACAACTCACGGAATCTTCCGTTTCCAGATCGCGGTTGCGGCGCGCGATCTTTTGTTTACGCTTGACGCGCCGTTTGTGGAGCGCGTCGTCGCGCAAATTCGACGCGGCTTGGAACGCCGCTTATTCGTTCCGCTTAATTTGTCTGAAAGATTTCAGGCAATTGGTTCGCGTTATTTTGGTAGGTTCCGACTTCATATTGCGGTTGCGCGGCCGGAATGTTCGCCGAATCTTCGTAAACGGTTTGCGCGGCGTTTGCGATCGGATAAGGCGCCGTAACCGTGGGGTCGGTTCCTTGAATTTGAGGATAAGGACCGCGACTGACGACTTGCGGAGAAGTGAACGCGTAGTTCACGTACCGACCGGCGTCGCGTTCTCGCGCTCGTCGCCAAGCGTCGAAGTACGCTTTGTTAGCCCAAGGACCTTCGGCGAGCGTTACGCCGTTATATTCGAGTAGCGAGCCTTTGCGGAAGTTCAGGTTGACGATCGCGACGTTGTAATCGATGACGGTGCGATAGTATCGGGTTTCCGCGTCTGCGAGTTCCTGTTGCGCTTGCAGAACTTCGTAAAGGGTCGTTTTGTTCATCATGAAGGAAGCGTTGACGGCTTGAACCTGGGCGCGAGCGGCGCGCAACAACGCGAGGTGGTTTTCGATTTGGCGGTAGTTTCGATCGACTTCGCGATAGAGGTCGGAGAGGTTGTGCACCAATTCAAGCTCTTGCTCTTGGAGAATAGCGCGTTCGCGAGCGAGGGCCAGCTCGGCGTTGCGAACCGCAGCCATTTCGCGTCGGAAACCGAGCGTGATCGAGGAGGTGATTCCCAATCCCCAGTTCTGGTAGTCGCCGCTCGTCATGCTTCCGAACGCGTTGCTCTTCTTATTCGTGGAGTCGATGAGGTCGCGTCCGAGTCCGTGGAAACGATAGCTACCTTCTAAATCGACCTGCGGCTTGAGGAAGTTGCGTTGCGCGATGAGTTCGAGTTCACGTTTCTTAACGACCCACTTCTGTTTTCGCAGTTCCGGCGCTCTCGCCAACGCTTCGGCGACGATTTCGTCCCATACGTATTGGACTCGCGCGATCGTCGGCTCGTCGACAGGCTTAATCAGTCGACCGTCGGTCGGAGCGACGCCGATCATATATCGGAGAAGTTGTTCGTTTTTGTACAGGTTCGTTTGAGCTTCTTGCGCGGAGACCTTGAAGGTGTGGTAGTTCTTAGCGGCTTGCGCGATGTTTTGCGCGGAACCTTGCGGACGACCGGTTTCTTTTTGTCCGTCGACAGTTCTCCACGATTGGAGAGCGGCTTCATATCCGGCGGTCGCGGCGCTGAGGTTGCGGTACGCGTAGTACAGGTTCCAATATGTTTCTTCGATATCTTGAAGCGTCTTGCGCACGCCCATTTCGAAGTCGACCAACGCCATGTCGGTATTGATTCGCGCGATCACGACGCCGTTGCTGTTTCCCATCGTTCCGTTCGGTCCGGCGATGCGGTTGTACTCGACTCCTGCGCCGCGGAAGAGCGGTTGCGTAAAACCGGCTTCGACGTAGCTCGTCCAGTCGGAAGTCCAGAGTCGATTTGTCGCGTCGCTCCAGTCGTATCCGAATCCGGCGCTGGCGTAAACGTTACCGCCAGTGGCGACGTTTTTCGACAAGGTCGACTGGAACGTTCCGCCGTCGGTATGAGTTCCGACGCTTTGTTGATAAATATCGTTGTAATTTCTCGGCAGATCTTGCTGTTGCCAGGAAACGGTCGAGCTCCAGACGGCGTCGAAGGCGGAGAGAGCGGCTTGCACGCCGGCGGTCGGGTTCGATTCGATGATAGCGGGATCCCAGACGGTCATCGCCGCGTTCGGCGACGAGAGAAGAAGCGTAGGCGCGCCGCTAACGCCGTTGGCGCCGAAGTTGACGCCGCTGAGCTGTCGCAGTACTTTGCTGTTTTCCAGCGCCATTTGACGAACTTCGTCGAGAGTGAGCAACCACTCTTCTTTCGGATCCGGGTTATCGAGCGTGAGCGGCTCGAGCGCGTTTGTTACGTCGTCGAGCGACGGAACGCTGGCGTCGGGATATTCGATGCGTGTGGCTTCCGAAACATACTGGCTTTGCGCTTCGCCGCGCGGATGCAAAAATTTCGGCTGTTGCGGTTGGCATCCTGCCGCCGCAAGTCCGATCGCCGCGATCGCGATAATGCTTTTAACGTTGAAACGTCGATTCATTGGATTGTCCCTGTCCGATTAAACGACTTGTTCGATTTTTGAGCCGACCGCGTTCGACGCCATTGTCGAAACGCCGTCAAAGCCCTTTTGCTTAGATTAGCGTATTTAGAATCAGGTGTAAACCGCAAATTTTCACCTCATTCCTAATATTCGTTATCGTCTGCATAATCGGTTCCTTGAGTGGAATCCGCACGCTTTTTCATTTTTTCTCAAGATTTTCTTTAGATTTTCTCAAGTCGTACCGAATTGAGAGACTTGGTTTTTCTAGCTTGTTTATTCTTTTTATTTTAACATATGAGTTCATGACCTCTAGAAAGAAGTAAGATCATTCAATCGGCGGAATCTTTATTGAGAAGCTCGACAAGGCTACTGCGCTCGTTTGTCGACGATATAATGGACGACGGATCCAGTTTCCGGCTGTTTTATCGGAGTCTGTAATAGGAAAACTGTTCAACGTATTCGCGGTAAGGGGACGATATGGCAAACGCGGAATATTACGACAAGGCGCCGGTTAGGGCTTTTCAAAAGTGTATGGATCAGATTTCTCCCATCATACTAAAAGGAGATTTTGATCAGGCGTTTGAGGTTTTGGACGACTATCGGATAGGTCCCAACACGACGAACCCGCGCGACCGAAATTTCGCTTTCTGGTTAATTGAGGAGCAATGTTTTGACGGAAGAGCGTCGACTGAGGAAGAACGACGGAAGTTTTTGGAGTTTTTCAAGCTTTTTGTCGATAGAGGCGTCGAACTTGACCATCAAGAGCGCTACGGGCTGACGTTATTGAATTGGGCGACGTATAAGTATTGCGTCGAAGCGTGCCTTTTTCTCCTTGATCGCGGCGCGTCCCCGAATATTGCCGATTCGTACAGGATCACGCCTTTGAATTATGCGACGGTTCGCATGTATTTGCTTGGGCGCGGGCAGAAAGCGGCGGCGGAAATGGGACGAATTGTCATTCCCGCGTTATTTAAAGCAGGCGCCGATCCCTACGCGCCTTATCCGACCTTTGAAGAAGCCCATGCGAGTCGTTTTTACGCATGGAATCTGAATCGCGAGAAGGACGGCGTTCGATTCGCAAATCTTTTTGAAGAAGTCGCCCATTATTACAAGACGTCGACGTCGACCGACCAATTTGCCGGGAATTTGAAACTTTTCCTTGACCTATGCTCGGAGAGAGACGGAAGGCGCCCTTCGGAGGAGCGAGACGCGAGGTCCGAGTCAGATTGAGCGGCGCATTTTAATCATGGAGAGGCGAGATGGATTTCCTCTGTCATTACGATTCCCCATTTGGCGGCATAACGCTCGGTAGCGACGGCGAGGCGTTGATTGGGGTATGGTTTGACGGTCAGCGATATTTTGGCGACGCGTTTGTCGACGAGCCGAGAAGGCGCGCGCTTCCTATCTTTGACGACGTTCGAAGATGGTTGGACGATTATTTTGCCGGCAACCGCCCAGTGCGAGAATTTCCCATAACGATGCGGACGACGCCGTTTCGTCGAGTTGTATGGGAGCTCATGGCGGAGATCGGTTACGGGGAGACGCGAACCTACGGCGAACTTGCGCGCGCGGCGGCGAGTCGATTGGGTAAACCGATCGTTTCGGCGCAAGCGGTCGGCGGGGCGGTCGGACGCAATTCGTTTTCGATCGTCATACCGTGTCATCGCGTCGTTGGATCGGGGAGGCGACTCGTCGGATACGCCGCCGGGCTGGAGATTAAAGCGCGACTTCTCGCGCATGAAGGCGTCGACGTTCAGGAGTTTTCACCGAAGATTAACGTTGAATTTCCGTCTTTCCAGTAGATCGAGAAATAAATTTTCATAGACGTCGGCGACGCGCTCGCGCGCCCATCGTTTGGCCTGTTCCCAGCCTTGGAGTTGCATTTTGCGATAGTAGTCGACGTCGTCCCAAAGGCGAAAGAGCGCGTCGAGCCATGGTTTGATTTCGACGTCAGAAGGAACGGCGTGGACGTCGGGTTGGTATTTCGCGGGTATTGAGAGGACGCGGGCGCCGTTCCCAACGGTTTCGGGGAGGGCGCCTCGATCAGAGACGATAACGGGAACGCCGGCGTTCATAGACTCCGCCGCAACGCGTCCGAACGTTTCTTCATAGAGCGAAGGGAAAAGAGTTATCCTAGCTTGTTCGAATAGCCGTTGAATATTGGGGGTGTTTTCAGTGAAGTCAATATTTCCAACGTTGCGCAAAGTCTCTTTCCCGAGAGTCTGAATTTCACGCCGTCCACAGCGTCCTTCAACGAGAAGGAACTTGACGTCTCGACGGCGTTCCCATACGGCTTTTGCAATGGCGATAAAAAAGCCGAGGCCTTTGCCGATTTCTGGATTAAAGAAAAGAACATACTTTCGTTCGTTTTTTGTTAGTCCGAATTTTTCGTCGTTCGACAGCTCGACGTCGACGAGAGGCGGAACGACCGTCGTTTTTAGCGACAGGCTATTTCGATAATATTCTGCGGCGAAGTTGGAAGGGACGCAGACAAGATCGTCCTTTGACGAGGAAGTCGCGTTTGCAGAGTAGACCGCGACTCCCAACGCGACGACTGCCAGCGCGATGGCGCTGAACATTTTCGTATTCTTGGTCATAGTTATCCTCATTCGTTTGCTTTAAGAAAGGATCGTTCCGCGACGCCTTGATAGGTCGCGCGTTACGTTGTTAATCTTTCATATGTTGTCGTTGTTCAAATTCGGCGCGTTTCACTGGATCGTGCGCAAATTTGTCGGCTATTTCAAGTTCGCCGGACTCGTTAATCATGAGTTCGCCGTTCGATTCGTCGAGCGCCTGACGCAGTTCGACAAAATGATCAAACTCGGTTTGTGAAATCTTTCCGTCGTGATCGGAGTCGGCGATACTGAACTCGTAATTGAGTTCGACGGACGATTCCCCAGGCGCGTAAAGAGCCTTCACTCGAGCGTTGATTGCGATTGCCGCGACGACGACGATCGCTAGACACGCCGCGCAAACAATCCCTATTGTTTTCGTCATGGTATCCCTTTGTAAGCGTTCTAAAACGCCTCTTAACGTCTTATATCGTATGTTTAACGTATACGACGCGAACCTTTGCGCGGTCCGAGCGTCGCTCCTTTGGGGACGGCGACGATTTCTTCTCCGCCGTCGAGTTCGAAAACGAGTTCCGTTTTCTTCCGATTCGGCTTGACTTCAACGGTGAGTTCTGAACGCGCCGGACTATATTTCAGAGGAATCAGCGAAAGAGGCTGCATATCCTCCAGCGTGTCGCCGACTCGCTCCTGCAGTTTTTGAAATGAAAGTTTAAACTCGCCTTCCGGCGCCCCGTCGAAATACATTCCCGTTCGGATAACGACTCTGCCTTCCGCGTCCGTTTGTCCGCCTGAACGCCACTTTTTTAAAGCGGGATCCAACGACGTCATGCTAACCGTTACGCCTTCGACCGGTTTCCCGCCGAAAGTCGCGACAATTTCCAGCGGATACAGCTCAGGCAAATCTTCAGGTCGATCAGGCAGGCGGTTGCATCCAAACGCGCAAGCCGCGACGATTGCGAGCGCAACAAGCGCGCGTAGACTATTGATGCTTTTTACCATGATTGACCTCAGTCGACGTTCTTCGGCAGAGCGCCGCCGCCGTCGTTCATCGAGCCCATGCGCCACCAGGTCTGTCGATCGATCGTATTGCTTACGAATCGAACGGATCCGTCGCACATCGCGACGTTGACGCCGCCGGCGTGGCGACTGCGCGCGGCAAAGAACCCGGAGCCAAATTCCGCGCCCCAATCTGGGTGCGGCGGATTCGGCGCGCTGAAAGTTGAAAAGCCGGTCGCGTGCGCTTTGCAGAGCATCCAGGTGTACCCGCGCCAACCGTTCCACGCGGTTAGATACGTTCCGCACAAAGACGCGACGTCGAGATTTTCGTCTCCAAATATCCCAACGATACCCGGCGTTCCTCCTTCCGCGAGCCATCCGCCCCAGACTCCGCCTGCCGTACGACCGCGCCACTGACATTGTCCGCGAGCGAAAGCGCAACGGGATTCCGGATGCATCGGATCCGGTTCGGAGCCGCCTTGCACGTCGTCGCCGACGATCGCTTCGCTGAACATGGCGGTTTCGCTCGAACCGTCGAGAAGGTGCGCAAAGGTGCGCGCGACTCTCATTGAGAAGACGCCGTCTGTCATGACGGTCGAGTCGTAGTTATACCCTGTGCCGGAACCGTTGCACGCCATGTAATTGCAGGTCGCGACCGGTACAGGGGACGAGTCGCTGTTTTGCAACCAGTTTCCGTTGGCGTCGTAATAACCTCCGGTAACGAGACCGAAGCCGACGGAGGAACGATTTCCGCCGTCAGAAGGGCACTGGAAAACGGGAAGGCGCTGAGCCGCCGCGTTTTGCACAGGCGGGATCAGAAGCTGATAATCGCTTCCCCCGCGCCATTGTATTGCCGTACCGTTGTCGATGTGAATCCAGTAGGCGATTTCGTCGTAGAGAGGCGTTTGTTCGATAAAAGGAAGGAGAATGGCGTGAACGGAAAAGCCTCCTGGAGGCGGGCAGTTCGTGCAACCGCCGCGATACCCAGTCGGCATTGGGAACGCTCGATTG
>ONGM01000008.1 GCA_900317365.1 uncultured Planctomycetota bacterium | reverse complement strand
CGACGCGACGGACGAAGGGTCGTTGCGCTACGCGATCGATCACGCGCGGCACGGGGATTACATTATCTTCGCGGACTCGTTGCGAGGTAAGGCGATTACGCTCAATTCGCCGCTCGTCGTCACGAAATCGATTACGGTCGACGCGAGCTGCTTCGTTGCGAACGACGCGTTCGTCGCATCGGAGGAAGAGGAGGAGACGGACGCTTTCGTTCCCGCCGAGAATCCGTACGACGGCGGGCTCGCGCTTATTAGCGCGGCGGACGATCCGAATCGTACGAACCCCGCTATGCAGTCGGGAACGCTCGGGTTCAGTTCCGTCGTTGTGAACGCGCCGGGTCAGGCGGTCGAATTTCGCGGGATGGCGTTCGGTCGCGGCTTCGTTCGCACGGACTCCGCGACGGAGACGGCGGCGGAGGGCGGCGCGGCGATTAAGAACGTCAACGCGGCCGTAACGGTCGCCGACTGCTACTTTACGGAGAACGCGGCGACGTACGGCGGCGCGATTCTCAATCAGGGCGCGCTGACCGTGCGAAACTCGATCTTTGACGGCAACGCGGCGTATTACGGCGGGGGCGCGATCTTTAGCGTCGGCGGCGCGAGCCTGACCGTCGAGGACTCCGCGTTTACCGAAAACGAGTCGAACGCCAAAGTCAATCCGGACGAGCCGGAAGCGACGAACCGCTATTCCGTCAATCGTCCGGCGGTCGTTTCGCGTTGGGGCGCCGCGATCTACAGTCAGGACTCCTTCGCAACGATTACGAATACGACCTTTACGGAGAATAAGACCTATTCGACGTCCGGCGGCGCGGTGATTAGTCGCGGCGAAACGGCGGAAATGACGATTACCGGCTCGACCTTCGATGGGAATTACTCGCGTCAGGTCGCCGGCGCGATCGAGAACTACTACGGAACCATGACGATCGACGACTGCAGCTTCTCGAACAACGAGGCGGTCGGCGGAATTAAGGAAGGGGGCGAGCCTGCCGGCGGGGGCGCGATCTTTAATAATCACGGAACGCTGACGGTGAACGCGAGCGAGTTCGTCGGAAACGCCTCCCGAAGCTATTACGGGGGCGCGATTTATAGTTTGAACGCGCAACTGACGGTCAATAATAGCGTCTTTTCGCTCAATACGGCGGGCGTCATGCGAGACGGCGAGTTCGTACCGGAAACGCACGGGTCGAGCGACGAAGGAGGAGAGACGATCCAGCTCGGTCCGGGCCGCGGGGGCGCGATCTTCGTGCACAATAAGACCGCCGCCGGATACGCGAAGACGACGACGATTACGAACTCGGTTCTCGAGCGCAATATTGCGGGCTTCGGCGGCGGACTCAACGTCCAGAACGCGAAAGTCGACCTGTGGAACTGCGACGTCGTGAATAACCTTTCGAAATACGAAGCCGGCGGAATCGTCGTCGATACGACGGAGGTCAATCAGATCGTCGGCGCGTCCGTTGTAAAGGTTCACAATTCGATCGTTCTCTTCAATCGTATGGCGAACGGCTCGACCGTTCTGAGCGGCTACGACGTTTACAAAGGCTCGGCGCCGGTTCCGACGCTCGAAGCCGATTACACGCTGACAGGGAGTCGAACGCGAACGAACTGGACGACGAACGCGAACGGTTCTCTATTCCTTTACGACCAGAATCGCGCGCTCTTCGTCGACTACGAAAACGGCGATTTCCGCCTTGCGCCCGATTCTCAGGCGTTTAACCTCGGCGGGGGCGCGTCGACGGAGCTCGATTACGACGGTAATCCTCGCGTCGCGTACGGTCGCGTCGACCTCGGACCTTGGGAATCGCAAAACTATACGTCGCGCCCTTGGCTCGTTACGAGTATGAGTCCCTACGCCGACGACGCCGGCTCCCTCCCGTGGGCGATCGCAAACGCGCGCTACGGCGACACGATCGTTTTCGCCTCCCCGATGACGATTGAACTCACGACCGAAATCACAATCGCGCAATCGATCACGATCGACGCGACCAGCCTCCTCAACGCGGACGGAACCCCAGGCGTAACGATCTCCGGCGGTAATGCGACGCGGATCTTTAAAATTGACCCGCTTGCGGAGAACGTTACGATTAAGGGCGTTGCGTTTATTAACGGGAATTCAAGCGGAAACACAAGCTCTTCCAACGGCTACGGACGAGGCGGCGCGATTTTAGCGACGGACGTCAATTTGACGATCGAAGACTGCTATTTCGACAATAACCTCGCGAAGAGTAGCGGCGGCGCGATCTTTACGAATTATACCGTGTCGGATCATTTCGTTACCATTAAGAATTCCACGTTTAACGGCAATACTACGGTCGCGGGTTTGAATCACAGCGGCGTCATTTCGTCTTCCGGCGGCGCGTTAGTAGTCGCTTCATTTGGTATGAACGGCAATGACGTCAATTTGAAGATTTCAGATTCGAAGTTCTATAATAACAAAACGCAAGACGACCAGGCGCAAGTCGGACACGGCGGAGCGATCTACGTTACGACGGGCGCAGTCGTTGAAATAGATCGTTGCGTATTCGAAAGGAATGAATCGGCGTGTCAAGGCGGCGCGTTGTTTACCGACTGGGGCGACGTTACCGTCACGAACTCTGTTTTTGCGCTCAATACCGCCGCGCATCACGGCGCCGCCATTGACGCGTATGTTGGAGCGAACGGACGCGCCACCACGTTGCGACTTTACAATACGACGATCGTAGGCAATGTAAGCGCGGCAAATCAGGGCGCCGTCGGCGTCCGAGCTTCCGGGGGAAATACGCGCTTTGAAGCGTACAACTCGATTGTCGCATACAACGCGAATAATTACGCGTCAAGCGGCAAAATCGACGTGATAACGTACACGGCGTCGAACGGCGCAATCGTAACGGTCGCGCGCAACGTTCTCACGAACTTCACCGGCTGGACGGACGCGACCGTCTATAAGACGGAGAAGAACAACAAGGGTCAGACGATTCAAACGAACGCGACCTCTTGCGTTGTGAACTCCGCCGACTATCCCTTTGCGCAAGTCATGCGCTCCTCGGACTACGGAAACTCTCCGAAATACTCGCTGATAAACCATGCCATCTCAATCGACCGCGCGGCGCCGGCGTTCCTCGGGGAAGATTACTTCAATAGTTTCGTGAAGTCGGACGTCGATCTGAAGGGGAACGCGCGCGTTCACGACGGTTTAGACGCGTCGTACGTCGATATGGGCGCGTACGAATACAACGCGCCGAGCGAAAGTCTCAAGAGCCTAACGATCGAAGGGGACTTCCTCGTCGGTTCGCCGCTGACTGCGCAGTACGCAACGGAGTTCGCGCCGACGGCGACGTATCAGTGGTACCGCGCGCGCTCGGCGAACCCGCAGACGTGGACGCCGATCGACGGCGAGACGGGAACGAGCTATACGCCGACCGCCGACGATTCCGGGTATTACTTCCGCGTCTTTGCGAAGGGGACGGGCGTCTTTGAGAACCAGACGATGGAGGCGATTTCG
>ONGM01000083.1 GCA_900317365.1 uncultured Planctomycetota bacterium | reverse complement strand
TTTGGGCGCGTAGCTCAGTTTGGTTAGAGCGCGTCCCTGATAAGGACGAGGTCCATGGTCCGAATCCATGTGCGCCCACTTTAAGTCGACCCCTCCGGTCGACTTTTTTGTTTCTTGACGCGACTTCCGAACGACGATCAAGGGAAAACATAAAGAAAGCGCGTCGCAACGGTTCGTTTGCGACGCGCTTGTTCTTTTCGCGAGCCTATCTACTCGCCTAACCTGTCTCTCGCGTTTGCGCGACGCTATTCCGCGAGTTCTCCGAAGAGCGTAAATGGCGCCGCGTCGACGATTTTGACCTTTTGAAAGGTTCCCGTCAGACGCGTCGAGCCGTTGAAAACCACGATGCGATCGCAGGGGGTGCGTCCGGTCAGCTGAACGTAATCTTTCGCGTCGGAGGACTCGTTTGCGGACGCCTCCTTCGCGACGTTTGTCTCGAGGTTCGGAGTCGAATCCGCGTCGCATTCGGCGTAGAGCGACTCTTCCTGCGCGACGCTTTTCGACTCGCGTTTGCTCGGACCTTCGACTAAAATTTCGACGGTTTGCCCGAGGAACGCCTTATTCGCCTCCGCGCTAATCGCCGTTTGAACGTCGAGAAGCTCGTTGTTGCGTCGTTTCTTCACGCTCTCGGGAACGTCGTCTTTGAAATTCTTCGCCGCTTCGTTGCCAGGTCGCTCCGAATACTTGAAAATAAAGCTGTTCTTAAAGCGCGCGTATTTGACGAGATCGACGGTCTTCTGAAATTCCTCTTCCGTTTCGCCGCAAAATCCGACGATGAAATCGCTCGTAATCGCCGCGCCGGGAACCGTCGCGTAAATGCGATCGACGAGGTCTTTGTACTCTTCGACCGTATATCGCCGACGCATTCGCGCAAGAACGCCGTTGTCCCCGTGCTGCGCCGGAACGTGGAGATACGGAGTCGACGTCGGAAGGTCGCGAACCGCCTGGAGGAGTTCGTCGGTCATGTCCGTCGGATAAGAACTCACGAATCGCACGCGACGAATTCCGGGTATCTGATCGATCATCTCAAGTAGTTGCGGCAAACGCGTCTTCTTCTCGCCTTCGACGTAGCGGTAACTATTCACCGTTTGCCCGAGCAAGACGAGTTCGACGCACCCTTGATCGGCGAGCGCGCGCGCTTCCGCGACAATATCCTTCGGCGGTCGGCACTGCTCCGGCCCGCGCGCGCTCGGCACCACGCAATACGAGCAGAACTTGTCGCAACCGAACATAATGCGCAACATCGCCTGGAAAACGCGCGGACGCGTCTCCGGAAGACGAATCGGATCAAACTGTCGGAAGGAATCTTTCACGAGTCGCGGCTGGTCCCGCCGTTCAAAACGATCGACGCTCACAGCAATCTGTTGCTCGCCGGTTTCGCGCGCCTTCGCGACGAGTTCGACGAGTCGATCGATTTGTCCCGGTCCGATCACGACGTCGACGTACGGCGCCCTCTGAAAAACGATCGTTTTATCCTTCTGCGCCATGCACCCCATCACGGCGATTACGGAACCCGGCTTCTGCGCCTTCCAATGCTTCAATCTTCCGAGCGCGCTGTATATTTTCTCTTCCGCGTGCTCGCGAACGCTGCACGTATTAAAGATCACCAGATCAGAATCTTTCCGCGAATCCATGCGCGTCCATCCGGCGGTAATTAACTGAGCCGCCGCAAGTTCGCTGTCGAGCGCGTTCATCTGACAACCGACGGTTTCTATATAAAAATTCATTGCGATTTTCCAATGAGATTTTTCGATGGGGATTTCTGTTTACAAACGCTATCTGTATGTATCGATTCGCAAGCGGCAATCAGGCAACGCGGACAAAAACGCGCGACCGTAGCTTTTCGTAATCACGCGTTCGTCGAGAACGACGACCATTCCTCGATCCGTCTTCGTGCGAACGAGGCGTCCGACGCCTTGTTTGAACTTTAAAATGGCGGTCGGAAGCAAGTATTCGCGAAAATCGTTTCCGCCCCGCTCGCGAATCGCCTCCATACGCGCCTCTACGAGGGGCTGCTCCGGCGCCGCAAAAGGAAGTTTCACGATGATCACGTTCCGAAGCGCCTGACCCGGCACGTCGACGCCTTGCCAGAAACTGTCGACTCCGAAGAGCGTTCCATGGTCGCTCTCCTTGAAGAGTTCGATCATTTTCTGTCTGTGCATTCCGCTCGACTGGGTGAAGAACGGGTAATTCTTCTCGGCAAAATACGGTTCGAGCGCTTCGCCGACGCGTTTCATCTGCGCCGCGTTCGTAAAGAGGACAAACGCGCCGCCTTCCGTCTCGTCGACGTAGTCGCGCAACGCGGCGCAAAGTCGGCGCTCGTTCGCCGCCGCGCGCTCCGCCGCCGTCATGTCCCCTGACCCGACCGGAATTTCCAGTCCTTTAACAAGGGTCAGAGTCATCTGCTCGCGGAAATTGTACGGACTTCCCAACGCGCGCGCCGACGATATGCCGGAAAGTCCGACGCGCGACCGAAAGAAATGAAACGCCTTTCGGGTCGCGTCCGAATCCGCGTCGGGCCCCGTAGCGATCGGCTCGAGTGGGATATCGTGCGAGTTCGCGCCTGCATGTCGCGCGTCGGCGGCGGATCCGGTAACGGTGAGGGTCGCGCTCGTAACGATCGTCGCAGGCGTCTCGAGAAAGAGTCGCTCGCGCAATATTGGGGCGACGTCGATCGGGGCGGCGCAAAGCGCTATTCTTGCGCGACCGCGATACGTCGATTTTTCAAGCCAGTAGACGTATCCTGAGAGGCTCTGTTGTCGCCAATTTTCGATCGTTTCCGCGACGGCGAGAACGCGCATCCGCGCGGCGTCGTACTCTTGTCGTCGCGCGGGATCCTCCAAGGTCTCCGCAGCGCGTCGCAACGCGCGATCGAGCTCGCACAACCCGGCGCTCAGTCCTCCGCCGACGATTTCTTTATCGAAGACGCGCCCCGCGCTTCCCGGTCGCGCGTCGTACCATTCGAGCGCTTCGGCGAAAAACTTCTTCGCGCGTTCGGCGCAGTCGCGGGTCAGCTCCGCCGCTCGCTGAAATAGTTCGCGATACGCGTTTTGCATATCGCTCGACTCTTTCACAAGCAAGCCCTTCGTCATACTCTGCCCGACGAGTCGAGAAAGCATGTATTCGACGGAGGACTCGCGAATCTCGATTCCCAACTGCTCGGCCGCGACTTGCTCGATCGTGTGGGCTTCGTCGATAATCAGAACGTCGTAATTCGGTAGAATCGAGCCGCCGGCGCCGCGCACGGCGAGATCGCTAAAGAGCAACGCGTGATTCACGACGATAATATTGGCGCGCGACAGCCTCGCCTTCGCCTTCTGATAGAAGCACGTCTCGTGATACGGGCACTTTTTGCGCAGACAATTGCCGACTTCGCAACTAATCTCATTCCAGACGTCGCCGGAAATCTTCGCGTCAAGATCCGATTTTGATCCGTCGGTCGTCTCCGCGAGCCATTCGTCGAGCGCTTGAAACTCTCTGAAACACTCGTCGCCTAAGAGCGTTCCCTTCGCGGCGTTTTCCTTCGCGCTCGCATAACGCCGCCGACAAACGTAATTCGCGCGCCCCTTCGCGAGCGCTACGGTAAATTCAAAGGGTAAAATCGAATTAAGAAACGGCGCGTCCTTTTGGAAGATCTGCTCTTGAAGACTGATCGTGTGCGTCGACACGACGACGCGTCTCATGCCTTCGCGCCCTTCGGACCTCCGTACGAGACTCGATCGTTCGCCGCGCGAGTCAAACTCGTCGTCGAAATCGTCGTCAAACTCGTCGTCTTCGTCGGCAGACTCATTCTCGCCTTCGTCGGCGTCTTCTTGAGCGGCGGCGTCCGCGTCGTCCGTCTCTTCGGCGTCCGTCGCGTCGTCGAGATCGCTCGGGTCGAATCCGGGATCGTTGGGATCGTATTCGCGCGCGTCCTTACCGACGGAATAGAGAATCGCAGGCACAAGATAGGCGAAACTCTTACCGACGCCGGTGCCCGCTTCGATCGCAAGTATCCGCCGTCCGCGAATCGCGGCGTCGATCTCCGCCGCCATGGCAAGCTGCTCGACGCGACGTTCGTACCCGGCGCGCTTCCGCGCGACAAATCCGCCTTCGTCAAGAACGTCGCGATATGTGACCATACGACTCCACTTCGCCGCGCCGCGTCGCGCGCGATAAAACAACGCGGCGCCCCCGAACTCGGAAGCGCCGAATACAAATCTCGCCTAAAAAAACCGACTCTCGATTACAGAGTCTTAACGTACGGTCGCCCGTTCTCGTCGAGCGGCAACGGCGCGAATTCGTTCATGACGATCTGCCAACCGACGCGCTTTTCGCCTTGCGGGGTCTTGCGTTTGAGCCGCTCCATAATCAGGTTGACGAAGAACGTTTGCTTCTTACCGTCTTCCAAATCGCACGTAATCGCGTAAATGCGACTCGTCTGCTCCTTGCTGGGCGTAATAAAGTCCTCGACGATGGAATACCGCGTCATGTGTGCGCGATCCTTCAGCTTATTGATCGTCAGAAGCGTCGGGTTGCACAGGTATCCGTGAACGCTGTAATGGGGCTCTTCGTCGTTCCCCTTCTCTTTCACCCAAAATCCGACGGCGTCGTCGTAATCGACGAGCGCGGCGCGTTGCCAGTACGGCGTGAGAAGCTGTCGATTCAACGCGATGTTATCCGACTTCGCCGTTTCGAACCAGACCTGCGCGAACTCGTCCGCCTGCTCGCCGAATTTCTGCGCGTAGACGCGCTCTTGATAAGGCGCGCCGACGAAGCTCGCGACGGCGAGACAGAGACCGAACCCGGCGAGCGACTTGCCGACAAGTTCCCCGGAAGAACGAAAGATCGAATAAAACGCGACGAGCGCCGCAAAAATAGCGAAGACGGCGAAAACGAGAAACCCCATGTCGACAAACGCCAACGGCGCGGCTAGTCCGGCGACGGCGGCGACCGGCGCCCACGCGGTCACTCCTTTCGCGACGCTCGCGTCGGATCCGGCGTCGTTCGACGCGCTCGCGATCGTCTCGACCGGCTCGATCGCGTCAAAAATCGATTTCGATTGTCTCGTCAACGGAGTCTGTTTAGTCATAACGTTCTCCCGATCCATTCTTTCGCGTAATTGATTCGGACGTCCGCAACGGCGAGCGCTACTGCGCGTTCGGAGAGTCGCCGTCGAATTTCCACGTGTCGTTGTCGACCGTCGCCTTATAAACGCCGGCGTTCTTCTTCATTTCGCGCGACACAAAATCCGCCGTGTTGAACGTGTCGGACCCAAGGAGCGGACTAAGCGAACCGCCCGAGATCAGGTCGACGCATCTCATTGTCGGCAGATACGGTATCTCGTTGAGATCCTTCGGCTTCTCCGGCATCATGATGTAGAAGGTGTAACACGCGGTTCCGGCGAACCCGATAATCACGACGAAGCACGCGATCCATTTGGAAATCGTGTCCGTTTTCTTTTCAAAGGCGAGGTTCGCTTTGGAGATTTTCGCGGTCATCATCATCAGAATCACGAAAATCAGCAGGAACAGCAACAGGAAGACGTCCATTTCGCTGTAATACGAAATTGGAGCCCAAGCGCCGTCGAGAAGATTCGCGAGCATTTCGATCAGACCGATGGACAAGAGCGTCGCGAACATCAGATTGAAACCGATCAAGACGACCGTCCACAACTTGAGCTTGTGCCAGAACGCGAGTGTGCCGAGCGCCGTAACGCCCATAATAATCCAAAACCCGAGCATGATTTCGCTCCTTATTTCAACGCGCGCGGCAAGCCTGCGCGCGAGCGCTTTTTATCGCTTTGCAGCGCTGTCTCTTTACCAATCCGTCGCGTCGACGCGTTATTTGTTCTGCAACGCGCGCTGCACTTCTTCGATCGACGTAATGCCGGCGCGAATCAGTCGGAACCCGTCGGTCATGAAACCGTTTTGACCGGACTTCTGAGCGGCATGTCGCAACGCGACGCTCTTCTTATCGAGCGGCGCGTCGGCGGCGATGATCTGACGCATTTCGTCGTTAATTTCGAGCGTGTCGAAAATGGCGACGCGGCCTTTGTAGCCGATATCGCGGCATTCTTCGCACGGAACGTAGTAATCTTTCTGTCCCGGCTCGACCGGCTCGTGAACGCGCTTGCGATAGATCACCGGGTTCGACGGATCGAGTCCGAGAGCTCCGATCATCTGTTTCGGCGCTTGCGTCTCTTCTTTGCAGTCCAAGCAGAGTCGACGCACGAGTCGTTGCGAAATGACCGCCGTGAGGGATTCCGCGAGCAATTTCGCGTCGACCCCCATCTTCAGGAGTTCGACGATCGTGCCGACGCCGTCGGGAGCGCGCAACGTCGTTATGATGAGTCGGTCGTTTTTCACCTCTTCGCAGCACAATTTCCACGATTCGAGGTTGACCATATCGCGAATCAACAGCACTTTCGGTTCGCGGAAGAAGACGTCGGGTAAGACGTCCATCGGCGTCTGACCTTTGGCGGAGTCGTAGTGCGTAATCGTAATGTTCTCGATGACTTCATACGGATGCTGTTCGTCTTCAACGCCGGCAAAGTCGCGCGTAAAGCGGTCGGCGGAATTGAAGATAACGGTCGTCAGGGTCTTCAAGCCGTGGTGCGGAGACGTCGAGAGAACGACGAGTCCGTTGTCCGCGTTAATCAGGCGCTTCATTTGCTTTTCGCGATCTTCGCTCACGCCTAATTCGTAGAGGTGCGAGAAGCTCGCCGTCTTAAAGAGGAACGTGATCTTAATGATCTCGCCCGTCTTCGTTCCCGCCGTTTCCACGCGCGCGTCGCACGTAAGCGGCTTGCCTTTCTTATTGCGGTCGTAAAGGAGCTTCATCAGCCCGGTATAGCGCGAGCGACGATCGTCGGGATTGCCGCCGATAATCGCCTTCGTCACCATCGAGACTTCGTCCGCTTCTTGGCGCGTCCACGGCTGTTTGAACGCGTCCGCGATCGGTTGATAAACGCCGTCGATCTGATACTGGAAGGTCGTCTCTTCAACGCCGAAATTGATCACGACGTCGGTCGCGCGCGCGTGCAACGCGTGATAGAGAAGTTCGCGCAAATTGTTGTACCCGACGCTACCGTTGAAAAGTCGCGCCTCGACGATGCGCTTGAGAGCCTCGCGCTCCGAAATATCGCCCGCCGCTTCGAGCTGGATCATGGATCCGCCTTCGTAGCTCATTTTCTTCGGATGAACCTTCTGCTTCAGCACGCGCGTGCGGAACCAGAACGCCAAGTGTCCCGCCGTCATGACCTTATCGGCGTCGAGCATGTCCTTATTGCGGTACGAAATATACCGGAAGGTAGGAATGAGCCACGCCAAAATAAGAACGGGAAGACCGACCCAAAAGATCGGTATGAAGAGAGTCGCGAGCATACCAACGCAGAACGCGATAATATTCGTCCCGTTCCATTTGCCGCGCAGAGGATCGCCTAAGCGCTCCGCGTCGTTATTGATCCATGAGCACGTCGCGACCCACGCGAAGTAGACAATCATGAGGATCGAGATCTTGATCGGGCAAATGGTCATACCGCGCCCGGCGCGCCAGCCGGTCGTGTTGGCTTCTTTAGCCCACTCGTCAATCGTCGATTGGGCGAGATCGGCCCACGCAGAGTCGACGATTGCCAAACCTAGGAATCCGACGATCATGAACGCGGCGAGTTGGATCGCGCGTCTTTTTAGCAGAGGATTTTTCATCGTATCTTTTCCGCGGCCCTTGAGCGGCGCCGACGCTTTACAGAATGCCCGGTTCTTTAACTTCGATGCCTTTGAGCGCCATTTTCAGCGACTCGATATTCGGCGCGACTTCAAACGCGGTCGCGCGGTCGATCTTCTTCATTTGCACGAGCGACTTGAGGGACATCGTGAAGTCCTGCATGCCTTCCTGCGCTTGAATACGGATCGCGTCGCCGAGCTTTTCGTCTTCTCCTTCGAGAATCAGCTTGCGAATAACGTTGTTCACGATCATGATTTCGCAAGTCGGCACGCGCTGAACGCCCGGTAGAATCGACGGCAACAGTTTTTGCGCGACGATGCCTTTCATGTTCATTGCGATCGCGCTACGAATCGCTTTGTGCATATTCGCAGGGAACAAGTCCAAGATACGACCGATAGTCGAAGGTGCGGTCGAGGCGTGGATCGTACCGAAGACCAAGTGTCCGGTTTCCGCAGCGTGAATAGCGGTTTCGAAGGTTTCGCGGTCGCGCATTTCTCCAACGAGCATGACGTCGGGGTCCTCGCGGACGGCGTGCTTCATTCCGACTTCGAAGTCGCAGACGTCCTGACCGATTTCGCGCTGGTTAATCAGGCACTTCTCTTCCGTGAACATGAATTCGATCGGGTCTTCCAGGGTGAGAATGTGCTTGTTGTAGTTCTTATTGATCCAGTTGAGCATTGAGGCGATCGTCGTCGACTTTCCGGACCCGGTAACGCCGGCGAGTAGGATCATTCCCTGGCTGAATTTGCAAAGCTCGTAGAGGACAGGCGGAATATGGAGTTTTTCGAGTTCCGGAATGAAGTTGTTAATACGACGGGCGACGAGTCCGACGTGTCCCATTTGCGTGAGCACGTTGACGCGGAAACGCCAGGTAACGCCGTCGACGACGCAAGTGTGCGCGAAGTCGGCGCCGCCGGTGTCGTTGTAGATCTTGCGATTGCGCTCGTCCATCATTGGGAAGATGAGACGGTTCATCTCTTCGTCGTCGATCGGACCGCGATTGAGCGTGCGCAGAGCGCCTTTAACGCGCACGTAAGGCGGGCGGTCGACCTTAAGGTGCAAGTCGCTTCCGGAAAGTTTCACGAGCGCCTGGAAAAGGCGGTCGATTTCAAGTTCCTTCTTTTTCTTAAACACGCGATCCGGCAAATCGGTCGACGACATAGTAATCCTCGCTCATTCAAAACAAGCGCGCGTCCCGCATGGAGAACGTTCGCTCAAAAGCTGACAAATTCGTTTTTATTATTGATGTTTTGTGAAAAACGGCGCGCTACATTCGCGTTGGAATACCGGCGGCGCGCATCGCCTCTTTGACTTCGGCGATCGAGTACAGTCCGTAATGGAAGACGCTTGCGGCGAGCACGGCGGAGGCGTTCGCTTCGGTAATCGCTTCGACGAAATGTTTCGGTTCTCCGGCGCCGCCGGACGCGACGACGGGAATGCGCACGGCGTCGCAAACGGCTTTTAAGATCGGGAGATCGTATCCGTTTTTCGTGCCGTCGCCGTCCATCGAGGTCAAGACGATTTCGCCGGCGCCGCGCGCTTCGACTTCGCGCGCCCACGCGACCGCTTCAAGGCCCGTGCCGATTCGTCCGCCGTTGATAAAGACTTCCCAGAACTCTTTACCGTCGCGCATCACGCGTTTCGGATCTATATTAACGACGACGCATTGACTTCCGAACCGTTGCGCGGCCGCGTTGATCAAATCGGGAGTCTTAACGGCGGAGGAATTGATCGAGACCTTGTCGGCGCCGGCGTTGAGTATTTTGCGGAAATCGTCGACGGTGCGAATACCGCCGCCGACGGTGAGCGGCATAAAGACGACGTCGGCCGTCTTGCGCACGACGTCGACGATCACGTCGCGCTCTTCGTGACTCGCCGTTATATCGAGGAAGACGAGTTCGTCGGCGCCTTCTTTTTCATACCGTTTCGCGACCTCGACCGGATCGCCGGCGTCGCGTAAATTCACAAAATTTGTTCCTTTGACGACCCGACCGCCGCACACGTCCAAGCAAGGAACGACTCTTTTAGCTAGCATCGCACCGACTCAATTCACCGACTCAATACACCACTTCGAGCAACGTGTCGCGCACACGCGCGTTCTTACAGTTTACTCGAAAAAAGCAAAATCGTCAACGGGCGCGCGCGGCGTCGTCACGCGAGTTCGTGCCGTTTCGTTTTTCGCGCTTTTTCGGCGTATTTTCTGACTTCGCGCATGAGGTAATTCACGACGCCGACGTTGGCGCGAATAGCGCGCGCGTAATCTTTCGATTCGAGCGCCGTTCGCGCTTGCGATCGCGCGCGATCGACGCCGTCCCAGTCGGGCTCGTAATTGGGATTGTCGAGGAGAGCGCCGCATAGTTCGTCGCATAGTTTCGCGAGTTCGCGAGCGAACTCTTCGGACGGCGCTGCGGACGCGCGCGCGTAAGGGCCCGCGCCGCGCTGTTCCGGTTCCGCGTCGCGCTTCGGCGTCGGGCGCGACTTGCGAGCGCCGAGCGCCGCGACGACGACGGACGCGACGAGCGCCAGCGTAAAGCCGGCGCAGAGCGCGCCGCGAAATTTCACGTCCGCGACGAGGCAGAGAACGTCTGCGAGCGCAAAGATCAGCGCGGCGGCGATTCCGAGAATCACGCCGCGTTTCAACGGCGGACGCTTGGAGTACGCGCGATCCTTCTTCGAACGCTCGCGCTCGAGCGCCTCCATGTCCGGACGCGACTTGACGCGCGCGACCACGACGGTGATATTGTCGGGACCGCCGCGAAGGTTCGCAAGGTTGACGAGCGTCTCCGTCGCGTCGTTAGGCGAGAAAAGCTCCATAACCTGCCCGATCTCTTCGTCCTTCACTTTGCCGGAAAGCCCGTCGCTACAGAGCAAAAAGACGTCGCGCGGTCGCAATTCGAGCGGTCCTTCAAGATCGACTTTAAGATCTTCCGTCGGCCCGAGGGAACGCGTGATGATATTCTTTGGAATGTGATCGAGTTGTCGAAACGCGGAGTGGGAGGTCGGATAGAATTTCATCTCCCAGACAAGACTGTGATCGAAAGTGAGTTGTTCGACGACGCGGTCGCGTGCGCGATAGACGCGGCTGTCGCCGACGTGTCCGATGAAGGCTCCTTCCGGCGTAATGGCGAGCGCGTCGCACGTCGTGCCCATATCGTGAAACGCGGGGTCGCTCGCGCCGCGTTTTTTAATCGTTTCGTGGGCGTCGAGGACGGCGTCGCGCAGAGCGTCTCCCGGCGCTTGATCGGTGCGTTTCAGGTAGGATTGGGGAACGCAGGTCGCGGCGAGTTTACTTGCGAGTTCGCCGGCGGCGTGCGCGCCCATCCCGTCGGCGACGACGAAGAGATGGCCGCGACTGCGATAGAGTCTCGGCGTGGAGGCAGGGGACGCGCAGTATGAATCCTGGTTGTTCTGCCGTCGCATACCGACGTCGGTTCTCGCGGAATACTCGAGTGAGTCGCGCCACCAGTTCTCGTTCTTATCGTTCATTGTTTGTCGCGTCGTTTCCATGCGTTCCCCAAACGCGTTACATATTTAAGTAGACGCTCGCAGCTTCGCGTATTTCATCGAAACGCAAGACAAAACACGCGCTGTCGGCGGCGAGAAGCGCAAGCCCTAATAGAGCGAAGAGGACCCTTGGCGCGTGAAATCGGCGAGCGCCGTCTTGACGCTTAATTTCCAAATTGAGAGACGCGGCGAACCGTTTCCATCCTGCGGCGGAGAAGTCGCGTCCAATTCCGACGACGGAGACGACGCGCATTGCGCGCGCTTCGTCGAGATAAAATTGAACGCCGAGTCCCGGAAGGTTCATGGAGTCGCCGCTCCATCGCGCTTCGTCGTCCAGATTGAGCGCGGCGCTGGTAAGCGATTTCCGGAGCGTTTCCACGACGGCGTTGTACACGACGAGTCGCGGTCGCAATTTCAGCGCGACGAGGAAGACAACGCACAGATACAGCGCGCCCGCCCAAAGCCACAGGCTCGATTTCCAGACGTACGCGGCGTTCAACGTGGGCGCGAATTGCCCCGGTCCGATGAGCGCGAACCCGGACGTCGCAAGCGCCAACGCGAAGAAATCGCGCTTGCCGCCGACGACGAACGGTCGCGCGCCGCTGTGCAGTATCGCCAACGTAATAAAATACAACGCTAACGGAAAACTAGCGACGACGAAATTAAAGGTCGACATACGTCTCCAAACTCCAAACTACAACTCGAGGCTCGGGGCGTCTTCGGAATCGTCGGACGTCTCGACGTCGGCAGGCAAGGCAGGCTCGCCGGTCTCGTCCGCAGTCGCGTCGGCGTTTGCTTCGACGTTCGCGTCGGCGGTCGTTTGCGCGGCAGGCGCAGGCGCGGGAAAGAACTTGTCGATCACGTTCTTCTTCAGCGAAATGAAGGAACCGACGCAGGCGAACGCCAACGCGACGACCAAAATCGCGTTGAAGAGCCAGCGTTTCAAGCCGCGACCCGTCGCGTCGCCGATGTAACTCTTCTTGTTATTGAGCAGGAAGAAGATCAGGTAGGCGATCGGCAGCATCGTGAAGCAGACGGCGGAGGCGACGACGGGGAACCACATCGGAAGATTGATAACGACGCCGAGGAAGCCGATGCACGGGGTAAGCGCGAAGAGCTTGAAGCGTTTCGCGGTCATTTCTCCGCCGAACATTTCGCAGAGAGTAAACCCGCACGCGACCATATGGGTGGAAATAGCGCCGCCGCACATTCCCATGAGTCCGAGGCAGAAGATGACGCGTCCGCCGGGGATTCCCTGGAACGCGGCGGCCGCTTGCAACGGAACGAGTCCCGTTTGAACGACGTCTTCCCCGGTGTAAACGTTCGTTACCGTCATGGCGACGATAATGAGGGAGGTTACGATCGAGAAAGGCAGGAACATCGTCATGCCGAGATCCCAGCGCGCGAGTTTCTTATGTTCCGCGCCCCAACCTTTCGCGAGAAGGGAGTACGGATAGAGGAACGTCATATTGATTCCGACCGCCGCGCCGAGCATGCCCATAACCTGAAGAACCGTCGCCGAATCGACCGCGCCGGTCTCCGGATTCTTCGGGAACCCGTAATAGCCGCAGAAACCTTTTCCGACTTCGATCCAATCGATTTTCGCAACGTTAAGAACGCATACGAGAAGGAAGAAGAAAATGACGAGCGCGATCATCGATCGTAAGAAGCGCTCGTAAAGTCGAACGCCTTTCGCGCCTTTGCCGTAACTCGACACGACGAAGATATTCATCGCGAGAATGAGGAGTCCGACCCCAAAACTAACGACGTACCCGAGCGTCGTTATGTCCGTGTTGATTTTAAAGCCCAACGGCGAAAGCGCGTTCGAAAGGGATTGAATCCACCCGGGAACGTCGCCGCCGTTCGCCATCTGCAACCCGGCGACGGTCGCCAGGTCGCGTCCTGCGCCCGCCAAGAGCGCGTATTGCGGAAAGTGCCAGATCACCGACGCCAAAACGGTTCCGAGCGCCCACAGAAATACCAACGGTTTCCCGACCTGCTTTCCGAACGATTCGTACGGACGTTCGCCGCGCGTCAGAACGACGTTCGAAAGCGCGCCGAGCATCATGACGCCGAAAAACATCGCGAGCGGCTGAACCCAGAGCAACTTATAACCGAAAGACGCGCCGGCGAGAACGGACGCGGTCGCGCTCCCCGCCCCGAGCGTCATCGCGCTCTGTAAAAGTCCCGGCCCCGTTCGCTTAACGTATCCGAACGTGCGTCGTCCCAACGGCATTTTTTCCAGCTCTTTGAGCGCCGCAGTCTCCGCCGCCAGTTTTTCAGGATCCCACTTGGGACTCATCGGGAGTCCCGCGTCCGCCGCTTTCGTGTCTCTCTCGTCTGACGCCATGTTTTCACTCTACTGTGCGTTGTCCTAGGAAAAGCTCGCGCAACGGTCTATGACGTCGACTTCACGACGCTCTGCGCGACAGTACTCGCCATTATATACGGGGCGATATAGCCTTTCAAGCGATTTCGCGAGAAACGCAAATTTCTTCAATCAAAAACGTCAATCGAAATCGCGGCGTCCGCGCTCCTTCTTTTTCGCCGAGAGTCGTTTCTTACTCTCGAGTCTTCGCAATTGCGATCCTCGAGTCGGCTTCGTCGGAATCCGCTCTTTCGGTTTTTCCCCGGCGCGTTCCAAGGCGGCGCGCAACTTTTCAAGACACGCCGCGCGATTCTTCGGCGCGTCTCGGAACTCCTGATTGTAAATCACGACGTCCCCGTCCGCCGTAATCCACGACGGATACAGCTTCTTAAAGCGCGCGACGACGTCCGGCGCGACGCGACCGCCTTCGAGTCGCCACCGCAGTCGCGCTTTCGACGCCACCTTGTTGACGTTCTGTCCGCCGGGTCCGGCGCTGCGCGCGTAGGAAAAATTGATCTCGTCGAATGGAATCGTCGCGACTCCTTTCACGACGAGCGCCGATTCTGGAGCCTCGTTTTCCGACTCGACGCGATCAATTGCGTCGTCGTTTTTCTCGTTCATACGTTCCCTTGTTTCGTCGTAGCGCAGATTTTTCCTCTTGCGCGCCGCGCGCGTTTACGGCATAATTCCGCAACGCGGTTCTAGCGTCGAGCGCAAACGTTCGCGCATTATAACGAGTTTAACCGCGCGAAGCAACGGACGCAAGTCTACGAGATAAGGTTAAAAAGGAGAAAACCATGGCAAAAGAGATCGCCGAGCAAGCGCAAGAACGACCGCAACTGCAAGTTGACGATTCCAATGTGGTCGCGACGTACGCAAATTTCTGCCGCGTTACCGGAACGCCGGAAGAACTCATCGTTGATTTCGGACTCAATCCGCAACCGATGGGCGTTCCGACGGAGCCGATCCCGGTTCAACAGCGTATCGTTGTCAATTTCTACACGGCGAAGCGTCTCTATCAAGCGCTCGGTCTGACGCTTCAACGTCACGAAAAGGCGTTCGGAATTCTTGAAGTCGACGTGAACAAACGCGTCCGTCGTCAGTAACGTTCCGTCCTTTTGTCGCTCAAAATCGGCGCGAGCGCGATTGCGCGCGTATTCGCGCCGACGTTTTATCGTTTCATCGCAATGTTTGTTTGCCCACTCTTTAGCGGAAGCTCCGGCAACGCGACCTACGTGTCAAGCGGGTCGACGCGTATTCTCGTCGATTGCGGCGGCTCGTGCCGCGCCGTCGAACGGGAACTTCAAAAGCTCGACGTAACGCTCGACTCGATCGACTGCATACTCGTTACGCACGCGCACTCCGACCACGTCAAAGGCTTGGAGATCGTCTCGAAACGATACCATATTCCGATCTACGGCAGTATTGGAACATGGCAAGAATTGATGCGAAGTTACAAAATCCCCAGCGTCAAGAAAGAGAATATTCGAGTTTTCCGAACGAGCGGCGCGCAAAAAACGCTCGATCTCGGGGATCTTCAAGCGACCTTCTTCTCGACGCCGCACGACGCGCTCGACTCCGTCGGATACGTTATCGACGACGGCGCCGCGAAATTCGGATTCGCGACCGATCTTGGCCGCGTTTCACCCGGCGTTCGACAAAACATGACCGGTTGCGACGTCGTCCTCTTGGAGGCCAATTACGACCTTAAGATGCTCCAAAACGGTCCTTACCCTTACCCGCTCAAAGAACGAATTCGCGGCGCGTACGGACATTTGAGCAACGACGACTCGGGGAAATTCGCCGCCGATCTCGTCCAAAGCGGAGTCAAAACGCTATATTTAGGTCATTTGAGCGAGCACAACAACACGATCGATCTCGCGTACCGCACGGTCTGCGCTCAAATGCAAACGGAAGGCGTAAATCCGAAATCGGACTGCCAAATCTTCATGACGCGCCGACACGAAGCGAGTCGCGCGCTCACTTTTTAAGACGTCGCGGCGAACGCGCCGTTAGAGAGGCTTTCATTTGGCGCTCGACCTGATCTATCTAATAACGGCGTTCGTCGCGACGCCGTTTCTACTCTACCGCGCGATACGCTACAATAAATATCGCGAAGGCTGGGGCGCGCGACTCTTCGGCGCCGTTCCGCGACTCGACAAGGCGACGAACGGGCGCAAACGCGTCTGGTTTCACGCCGTCAGCGTCGGCGAAGTCAATCTTCTGAAAACGATCGTCGCGCGCGTTAAGGCGGATCGTCCCAACTACGAGTTCGTCGTCTCCGCAACCTCGAAAACCGGATACGATCTCGCGCGCAAACTCTTCGAAAGCGAATGCCCCGTCTTCTACTGCCCGCTCGATTTCTCATGGTCTTGCGCGCGCGCCATGCGCCGAATTCAACCGGACGCGCTCGTTCTCGTCGAACTCGAACTCTGGCCGCACCTCGTTAAATACGCGTCTAAAATCGGCGCTCGAGTCGTCGTTATCAACGGTCGAATCGGAGACGAATCGTTCAAACGCTACAAGCTCGCGCGCCCGTTTCTGGCGTCGACGTTTCGACGCGTCGATTTGATCGTCGCGAACGACGAGCGCGCCGCCGCCTATTTCCGCGCCCTCTCGCCCTGTCCGGAACGCGTTCTCGTCTCCGGATCGATCAAATACGACGGCGCGCTCAGGGAACGCTCGAACGCCGCGACGCGTCGGCTCGGAGAACTGCTGCAAATCGCGCCGAACGACGTCGTCTTTCTCGCTGGTAGCCTGCAATCGCCTGAAGAGAGCGCCGCGCTGGCGACCTACGCGGCGCTTTGCGACGAGTTCCCGCAACTGCGACTCATTATCGTCCCGCGGCACAAGGAGCGATTCGAAGAAGTCGCGCGACTCCTCGACGAGTCCGGCGTTCCGGTAACGCGACGATCAACCCTCGGCGACGCCCCGACCGGCGAGGTCGACCAGGCGGGCGAGGCGCAAGGTCGCAAGGTCGAGAGAGTCGTTCTCGTCGACACGATCGGCGAGCTCGGCGCGCTGTGGGGACTCGCTGAGATCGCGTTCGTCGGCGGAAGCTGGGGCAAGCGCGGCGGTCAGAATATGCTCGAACCGGCGGGATACGGGGCGGCGGTTTCCTTCGGACCAAACGTGCGCAATTTCAAGACGATCGCGGAGGCGCTCGTCAACGCGGACGCCGCAGTCGTCGTGAACTCGCAGGAAGAAATGCAGGCGTTCGTTCGAAAGGCGCTCGAGTCGAAGGAATATCGGGAACGACTCGGCGCGAACGCGCGCAAACTCGTGGAATCGGGGCAAGGCGCGACGGAACGCGCGCTCGCCCCGTTCTTCGCGCTGCTCGACGAGTAACGCAACCGCGATTTATACGACGCGCAAATTTAACACATTCGTCAAATCTAGGTTATTTTGCGTCGATCGCCCAATATTTCCAGTAAAAAAAGGCGGCGGCGGTAGCTTATATCGAACGTTTTTGCTATAATTGACAATTACGTTGATATATTAAATCACACAAAATAGACAAAACGCGAAACAAACGAACGACTCGCGGCTCCGCATCGCGGACGACGCGGCGTTCGAAAGCGCGCTCGCGCGCTAAAACGCTTTATTTAACCCGCGCCGCGCGCACAAAACCGCGAACGCGCGGCATAAGGATTGTTGCAATGACTCGTATCGAAAAACATTGGAAACAGAAAACAACGCGAACGAGAGATCGCGTTCTATTCGTCTCCCTATCGCTATGCGCGTTCGCGTTGGCGCCAACGTTCGCGTACGCGTTGCAACTTGTCCAAGAGGCGCCGCAAGCTCCCGCGCCCGCAGAGCCAGCTACTCCCGCGCCCGCGCCCGCTCCGGCTGCGCCCCCGACCGACGCTGAGAAAAACGCCGCGCTCGAAAAAATCGGCGTTACGACGACCGGCCAAATTCCCGACCCGACGCAAGACCCCGCCGGCGCCGCGAAAATGGTCGTCGAGCTCGACGCCGCGCTCGCGAATCCCGATCCGCCTGAGCAACAGAAGTCCGAACCGGTCAAGCTCACGACCGTCGATCCGAAGAAAAGCTACGCGCAGTTGCTCTACGACAGCGTCGCAACGCGCGTCGGACTCTCCGGCGCTCAAAAGGAACGCGTCAATCAGATCATTACGGAACGCTCCACGAAATTAGCGGAAGCGCCTTCCGACCAATGGGACGCTATTACGCTCGAATCGGAAAAAGCGCTCCAAGCCGTGCTCACCCCGGAACAAGACGAACGCTTTAAACGCGGTATTTCTCAAAAGACGATCGTCCTGAGATTCAAAAACGAGAAATGGGCGAACGTTCTCGAATGGTTCGCCGCCGAATGCGGTCTACAGCTCATTATGAGCGCGCCACCGCAAGGCACGTTTACCTATAACGAAAAAACGGCGTACTCGCCGAAAGACGCTCTCGACGTCCTCAACGGCGCCCTCAATATGCGAGGGTACACCCTGATTCGTTACAACTCGATGTTGATTCTGCACAACTTCAACACGGGTTCGATTCCGCTCCAATATCTTCCGAAAATTACCCCGGAGGATTTGCCGAACCAGAATAAATTCGACTACGTCGCGCTCACGATTCCGCTTGAGCAACGCAATTTGAACGCCGTTCGCGAAACGATCGCGCCCTTCCAAGGCCCGCACTGCGTCCTTCGCGCTCAAGGCGGCAACTCGCTCATGGTTGTCGACACGGTCAACGCGTTGCGCGAAATCCACGCCGCCGCGATGTCCGTCTATAACCCCGATCCGCCGGCCGATCGTCCGATTCGCGGTCAGAACGGTCCGCCTCGCGCTCCGGAAACGCCCGAATGGCGCGCTTACGAACTCGAATCGCTCGCGTATAAAACGCTTCAAGAGCAGATCGAAGTCTTCGCGCCCGGCGCCAAACCGCTCTATAACCCGCAAGCGAACGTCGTTCATTATCTCGCGTTGCCGAGCCTTCACAACGTGATTACCGGTCTCGTCGAAAGACTCAAGGAAGGCGCCGATCCCGCGCGAACCGCCGTCGTTAAGACGTATTCTCTCGATAAGATCGCGATCGCGTCGAGCTCCGACCTCTGGGTCATGTCCCGACGTCTAGGCGCGTCCGCGCCGAGCGTGCTCGCGCAATTCGGCGCCGGCGCCTCCGCCGAGTTCGTCTCCCAAGTCGTCGACGCGCTCCAAAAGCTCGTTCCCGACGCGCAAATCGAATACAACGCCGAAGCGCGCAACCTGTTCGTCGTCGCCACTGCCGCAGAACACGAGCGTATTGCGGAATCCCTCGCCGGTCTCACCGCCGCGCCGACGGAAACCGAAGCGCCTGTCGTGAAAATTTACCGACTGAAGAAGCAAGCGTCCCCGACGACCGTCGATCCTACGGTTCTCAACCTTCTGCGCGTCGTCGCGCCGATGGTTCAGCCTGTCAATACGACCGACGGCGGTATTCTGATCGTCGGCACCCAGGCGGAACAAGATCAAGTCGCTAAAGCGCTCGAGCAATACGAGGCGGAAAGTAGCGATCCGCAAAACGAGTTCCAGCTGAAGGTCTACGTCATGACGGCGCGTCAGGTCTCGCGGTTCGCCCAAATTTACGCGCAACTCGCCGCGACGCCTGAAATGCGCGGCGCCGTACGCCTGCCCGACCCGATTCTCCCGACCCGTTTCGCGATTTGGGGCAAACCGGAACAACAAGCGCAAGTCGTCAAGATTATCGATCAAGTCGTGAACGCTGAAGCGTACGTCGACGGACTCGAACCGCAAGGTCTCCCCGAACCGCAAGAGCCCGCAGCGCCTGCGCCTGCCCCGGCCCCTGCCGAACCGGCTCCCGCGCCGGCCGAGGCTGCTCCTGCCCCTGCTACGCCTGCGCCTGCGCCCGCCGAGGCTACTCCTGCTCCGGCGCCTGCCGAGGCTACTCCTGCTCCGGCGCCTGCCGAGGCTACTCCGGCGCCGGCGCCTGCCGAGGCTACTCCGGCGCCGGCCCCCGCGACGCCTGCTCCGGCGCCGGCCGAGGCGACGCCCGCTCCGCAGCCCGCGCCAGCTACCCCAGCGCCTGCTCCGGCTCCGACCGAAACGAAAGCGGCGGAACCTGCGCCGTCCCCTGCGCCGACGGAGACTCCGCAACAGGTCGCGGCGCGTATCGACGCCGAAAAGAACGCTAAAGCGAACGATCCCGAACAATTCAACGTCGGATCGAACGCCTATATGACCGTCATTCCGATTCGCCGCGTCGCCGTCGCCACCGCTCAGTCGATCGTCGTCAATACGATTCCCGGCGCCGACGTTACGATCGATTACGCGTCTCCTGCGCTCATCGTCTACGGTTCGCGAAACGCCGTTCAAGGCGCGATCGACCTCGTTAAGAAGCTCGAAAATCAGCTCGACTACGTCGTGGAAATCTTCAACGTTTCGCACGAACTCCCGAGCGAAGTGATCACCGCATTGCCGCGTATCGAGCCGAGCGTCGTCGCGAATTACGACAAATCGAAGCAACGCGTCTACCTCTCCGGTAAGCCCGCCGCCGTCGCGCGCGTTAAGAGCTACCTACTCGATATCGAAAATGAAACGACGGAAGCCCCGGAAAGCGTCTATTATCTCGACGTCGACCGCGATCTCCCGAACGAAATCCAAGATTACATTCGTCGCGCCGTTCCCGGCGTCGATCTGACGTATCATCAGTCGAGCCGACGTTTCACCATTATTGGAACGCCAACGGAACAGCTCGCGACCGCCAAACTCATTACGGACTCGATCCTCAACCTTCCGCCGGAAAATGAAACTCGATATTACAAGTTCGACGATCAGGTTCCCGATCTCATGATCGATCTGATTCGCGAGCGCGTTCAAAATATCAACACGATCGAGCGCGATCAGTATAATTCCGGCGTTTTGCGCGTCGTCGCCAAGCCGTATCAACATGAGGAAATCGCCAAAGCGATCGAACTCATTAAAGCGGAATATCCGATCGCCGACCAAAACTCCTTCGTGTCCTATAAGACGACGAAAGAAACTCGCCAACGTTGGGAGCAGGTCAAAGACGATTGGACTCGCAGTCACGGTCAAATTAAAATCATTCAAGACGATTCGAAGAACTTCTTCGCCGCATGGGCGCTGCCCGCTCAGCACGCGGCGCTCAAGAAAACGCTCGAGGAACTCGCGGCGCTCGAGAACGGCGAACGCGAAACGGCGGCTCTGTACTCCCCGAAATACGTCGACGCCGCGACCCTCGTTACGATTCTCAACGATCTCTCTCCGAACGTTAAAGTGACGAACGACGCCGTCAACGCTCGACTCATTCTGCGCGGAACTCCCGACGCAATCGAAGAGGCGAAGGCAATTCTCGCGTCCCTCGACGTCCGCGACGAAAACGCCGTCGTACGCGTCTTGAAATCGTACCCTGTGCAAGGCTTCTATAGCTACGACGGAGTCGGCGCCTCGTATTCGCCGGCCTACTACGTTCAGCAGTTAAGCAAGCTCGTTCCCGCCGCGAAAATTACCTACGACACGTACAATCAAGCGCTCGTTGTCTGGGGAACGGAAGAGGAGCACGGTATCGTCTCGCAAGTCATTGAGGACATGATTAAGAAAAACGACGTCGACAAGCGGATCCTCCGATGGCAGATTCGACGCGCGAACTACTCGACCCTGAGCGCGCAGATTCCCGCGATCTATCCCGGCGCGATTCCGACCTACGACTCCGCGTCCCATACTCTGCTCGTGAGAACAAATAATCGCGTGAGTCTCGACGCCGTTCGCGAACTCCTCGAAATTCTCGACCCGGAAGAAGTTTCCGACTACGATCCGTCGTTGCAATATTACGACGCCGGCGCGGCGCCTTCGACAGATCTCGTCGCCGCCGTGAAAGCGCTCGTGCCAAACGCGTCCCTCGTTCAAGTCGATCAGAAGACGAAACAGCTTCTCGTCATCGCGAAACCGGCGGAACATAAGGTCGTCGCCGAGAATATCCAACGCATTGCGAAAACGTACGGATCCTCCGATCTGCGTCTGATTCCCTATCCGATCTACACTATGAAGGTCGAAGACGTCGTCGCGTCGATGACGACGGCGTATCCGGCGGCGCAATTTGAAGCGGACGCGCGCGGCGGTCGAATCCTCGCGCGCGCGACTCTCGAAGACCACGTCAAGATTTCCGAAGACGTCGCGAGACTCAATTCCGACTCCGACGAACCTGCGGATCCCAAAGATCCGGACTCAGCGTTAAAAAACGCGCCTGGTCCGCGCGTCGTCGTCTATGAACTCGACTCCATGCCGGTCGCTCAACAAGCGCGCGGCGTCGTTACCGCGCTCTTTCCCGAAGCGGAAATCTTCGGCGGAGACGGTCGTTTCGGGTATATGCCCAATCAATCCCCGAAACAGAAGCTCATTATTCTCGCAAACTCGCGCGAGCAAAAAATGATCGAGTCGATCGTTAAATCGCTCAACTCGAAGCCGGAAGACGAAGGACAATTCGCAATCTATCCGTTCGGGAACGTTTCGCCGGAAACGGTTGAAGCGATCGTCGGCAACCTCGTTCCCGACGCCATGCAGATCCAGTCGACGGAAGGCGCGGCAATGCGCGTCCAGAACCGACAAATGAATATGACGCAACGGAATCAGCGCATGAACCGCTTCGGAGCCGCTATGAACTCAACCGACGCGATTCCATTCTATCGAATCGACTACGTTTCTCGAACCGTCGCGATCTTTGCGAATAAAGAAGAACACGAACGTGTGAGCGACGCGATCGACAAACTCCTCGCGCTCGGCGAAAACGAAGCGAAAACGACGACGAAGGTCTATCGTCTCGGCGCTTCCGTCGCGTACACGCTCGCGCCGGCGATTATGCAAGTCGCGCCGTCGTGCTACGCGACTCCGACGAGCGGCACGGAACTCATTGTCTACGGTCCTGAAGCGGAACTCAAAAAAGTCGACGATATTATCGACTCCATTACGAAGGATCAGTACCTCAATAACAGCGGCAGAATGAGGCTCTTCACGCTGCCGGAAGGCGCGAAATACAATCGCGACCGAATGGTCAATATTATCAACAGCAACTTCTCCGCTCAAGGCGCCAGCGCGTACGCCGGCGCCGTCGGTAATCAGATCATTACTTGGGGAACCGACGCCGTTCAAGATAAAATTCAAAAATTCTTCGACGAAATAACCTCCGTCCCGAACGACGCCGTTTTCAAGACGTATCCGATTAAGAACGTCACGCTGGCGACCGCCGTAACGTTCATGTCCAAAGTGTGCCCGAACTTGGAAATCACGCCCGACTATCAACGGACGGCGCTCGTGATCTACGGCACGCCGGAACAGCACGCCGAAGCGCAAGCCGCTCTCGACGCCTTCGACCAACCTCTCCCGGACGACGCCAAACCGGTTATCGCGCGTTATATTTGGGAAGACACGGTCTCATACTGGGCGGTTTACCTCGAATTGCGCAACTATTTCAACGGCTCCGGTTCCGTCGTCGTTTCTGCCGCCGATACGAACGAGTTCGAAGTTATGGCTACGGAATCGGTTCAAGAACAAGTCGCCTCGTACCTGAAATCGCGCAAAGAACAGTACGCGTTGCGCACCCCCGAATTTCAAGCGTATTACCTCCAGCGCGTGAACTTTACGCGACTCGTGCAACTCGTTCCGTCCGTACTTCCGCGCGTCGCCGTGTATCCCGGAAAAGGCTCCAACGAGATCTTCGTCATCGCCTCGCCGATCGATCAACTACGTTTCAAGAGATTCCTCGCCACGATGGAATCGACTCCCGAAGGGGAAGAAGCAAACGGACTCGAACCGAAGATCTACCACGTCTCGCCATACGCCGCCGCTAACGCGGTCTCCATTCTCGCTCCGCAACTCCCCGGCGTGACGATGTATCCGATTTCTCACGATCGTCTCATCGTTTGGGCCGGACCGGCGGATCAGGAGTTCGTCGCCAAGAACCTCAAAACCTTTGCGGAAGCCTTCCCGCCTGCCGTTCTCAAGAAGTACCCGCTCATTTACCTGCGGCTCACCGACGTTATTAGCGCGCTCACAACGCGATACTCCGGCGAAGCGGCGTTCTACGCCTCCTCGTCCGGCGATCTCATGTGCCAAGGTCCCGAAGTCGTTCAGGAAGAAGTCGCAAAATTCCTAGGCGAATTCGACGTCGAGCCAGGAGACGACTCGCGATTCATTCCCGTCGCATACGATATTAGCGATATCCCCGTCGCTTCGCATCCGACCGTCGTCGCCAATATCGCCCGCGTCGAGCCGGAAGCGCTCCAGCTCCCCTCCTCGACCCCGGGCTTCCTCGTGATTTACGCTCGACCGGCGCATCACAAGAAGATCCGCGAGCTCGTCGACGAACTCCTTCAGGAACGTCCCGAAGGAAGAATGTCGATGCGCGCGTACACCGTTAAGAGAATGACGCTCGCGCAAATCACCGCGCAATTGACGCCGATCTTCCCGAATATTCAAATCGGCGCCGGTCCGACCGCGAACGAAGTCGTTATCACCGCGAAGAACTCCGATCATGAAAAGATCGCCGAACTCTTCAATCAGCTTAACGAGATTCGCGACGACGGGATGACCGCAAAGGTCTATCGACTCAAGAACTCGCAGCTCGAACCCGTTCGACTCGCTTTAAGGACGATGTACCCGCACGCGGAAGTCGTCTCCGATTATTACTCGCGCTCCCTCATGGTTAAAGCGTACGAAGACGAACACGCGAAAATCGAGAAGTTCATTGCGGATATGGACGAAAAAGACCCGGAACGCAACACGTCCTTCAAGGTCTTCAATATCGGCAATCTAAACCTCCAACGCCTTATTCGACCGTTGCAAAACTTCTACTCCGGCGATCCGGGATTCGCAGTGCAAATCGATTCCACCGGACGCAGTCTCGTCGTGCGCGGAACCAAGATCCAGCACGAGCACGTCGCAAAACTCATCGAAGAGATCCGCGAAGGGGGCGCCGCCGATCCGGATTGCTATATTCAGACGTACGCGGTTAAGAACTCCTCGTCTTATACGACCCTCTACAACACCTTCTACGAACTCGGCGTCGATATCGACATGTACCGCGACTACAATACGGGCAAACTCGTCGTCTTTGGTCGCAAAGAAGATCATGAGATGGTTGAAAGAGTGCTCGACCTATTCGCGCCGGAGAAGACGGAACTCGCGGTCTTCCCGCTCGTTTACGTCGACGCGAATACGGCGCAACAGGTCTTCGGCATGATGGACACGGACGGCTCCTACGTCGACGCGCGATACGACGCCACCTCGAACCAACTCTACGTTACGGCGACGCCTACCAAACTTGAAGAGATTCGTCAAGTCCTCATAAAGATGGGCGAAAAGGACCTCGAAAAGATGAAGCCGTTCGCGGACGTCTCTGAGGATCGCGAAAACATCCGAACGGACGGCAAGCGCGTCTATATGCGTTTCGAACAGCCGAAGGACGAAAAAGCGCCTGAAAACGCCGCCGACCCAAAGCAAGCCGCCGAATCGAAGCAAGGCGACGCGCTCATCGACCTCGCGAACCTTCAAAAGATCGAGCCGCCGAAATCGGCGAATACGCCTGAACTCACCGTCAAGGAAAAATCCGGGCAAATTCGCAATATAACGATCTCCGGCGGCGACGCCCAAGAGATTATCAATAAGGCGGTTAAAGACTGGAACCGGGACAACCCGATTCAGGTCGTTCGCGGAGACGCAGGCGTCGTTCAAACGCGCGAGGAGTCTCCGAAGCCGATCGAGCCGACCGCGCCGACGACAAAGGAAGAGGCGCCGAAATCTGACGCGCCGGTTGCGCCGGACGATAAGAAAGGCGCGTCGAACGACGCCGTGAACGCGGCCGCAAAGGTCGTCGCGTCGATCGTCTCGTTAAAAGGCGCCGGACTGCTCTCGCCGCTCTTCGGCGGAGTCGTCGTCTACGACGAACCGACCGCGACCGCAGCGGAAGACGCGCCCGCCCAACCGGTTCAGCCCGCCCAGCCTGCTACGGAGCCTGCCGCTGAGCCTGTCGCCCAGCCTACGGCGGCGAGCGACGAGGCGGAAAAGGCGCCGGAAAACGCTTCCGCGCCAACGCAAGGCGTCGAAGTTCCCGTGCCGCAAGCGCCGGGACTCTACGTCGTTGTGAATCCCGACGGTTCCCTCATGCTCTCTTCGAGCGACGAAGCCGCGCTTGAAGAATTTCAAAGTCGACTCGCCGCAGTCGTCGAAGAAATGAAAGCGCGCAACGAAGCGAGCGGAGCAAGCGAAACGCAAGACGTCGCGACGTCGCCCGACTCCGAAACGCAACCTTCGGAAACCGCCGAAAACGCGTCGAACGACGATCTTTCAAGTCCGGATTCCCCGAAGTACCTCTCGTACATGACCGAAGAGAATCTCGCGAAGGCGCGCGAACGCGTCCTGCTCGAAAGCCGTCAGTACACCGTGTATAAAGTCGAGAACGTCGGCGTTTCGCAAATCGTGCCGCGACTCCAAACGTACATGGCGGATCGGCTCAACCCCAATAATAGTCAGCGCGGATACGGCGCGTACGATTATGGACTGGGATTGTACCGCGACTTCTCAAATTTCGGCGGTATCGAGCTGAAAACGATGTCGAATCCGACTCCGCTCACGTTCCAGCCGGACATGACTCTCAATACGCTCATGGTCTACGGCTCGAAAGCGGATCGCGACGCGGTCGGCGCCATGATCGTGCTCCTCGACGACGCGAATCTTTTCCCGCAACCGATTACGAAGCCGTATAAAATCAAGGTCGAAAACACCTCGACGACGCGTATGGCGCAACAGGTTCTCAACGCTTTCCAGCGGAAATTCCAAACGACGCTCATGCCGGGCAACCTTTCGCCGCGCATCTCGCCGAATCCGTCGACGAATACGCTCGAAGTCTACGCGCCGGAAGAACTCGCAAAAGAGATCGAAGAGTACGTTAAAGAAGTCGACAAAGAAATTCTCGAAGAGAGCGTGCGCAAAGTCCGCGTCATTCCGCTGACGTCGATGAACTCCAAAGTTCTCGCGACTTACCTGACGAATCTTCGCGCGCAACAGTCTGCGGCGAACGCCATGCTCTCCGCGCCTTATATCGGCGGTAATCCGGGCATGATGATGATGAACCCCATGATGATGAATCCGGGCGCGCGATTCCAAGGCGGTTTCGGCGGAGCCGGCGGATACGGCGCCGCCGCGACGCGCGCGCGAACGCAGGCAATGCAAGCGCCGGGCGCGACCCCTCGTCCCGCCGCCGTTACGCGAGGAATGTAACGCCGCGCAATTCACACTTTGCCAATCGTAACGCGAGAGTCGAGCGCGCGCAACGCCGCGCGGTTCGGCTCTCTTTCTTTATTAAGAGCAGGAGACCTCAATGAGCGCGCATATGCGAGTTCCGTACACGGTAGACGATTTCGGTCGAAATCCGTTGATGTTTTATTATGAAGTTACGCGCGCGTGCGATCTTGTCTGCAAACATTGTCGCGCTTCCGCGCAGGAAACCGCCGCTCCCGACGAACTTTCGACCGCCGACGCGTTGCGACTCATCGACGACGTCGCGCGATTTCCGCGCAAGCCGACGATCTGCTTTACCGGCGGCGATCCGCTCAAGCGCGCCGACCTCTTCGATATTATTCGACATGCGACCGAGCTCGGCATAGGCTCCGCGCTCACGCCGTCCGCGACCCCGCTCGCGACCTTCGACGCTTTCAAGAAGGCGAAAGAGGCAGGAGTCTCCGCGATCGGAATCAGTATCGACGGGCCGAACGCGGAGGTTCACGACGCGTTTCGCGGGCTAACGGGTAGCTTTGACAAGGCGCTCGAAATGCTGCAATACGCGCGCGACCTTGAATTGCCGGTCCAGGTCAACACGTCGATCACGCGCCGCAACGTCGCGCTCGTCGACGAAATCGCCGACATGCTCGAGGATCGAGGCGTCATGATGTGGTCGGTCTTCTTTCTCGTACCGGTCGGGCGCGGCGTCGAGGAAATCCGCATTTCTCCGCCGGAATATCGCGAGGTCTTCGCAAAACTCTATCGTCATTCGCAGACGAAGCCGTTTTCCGTGAAGACGACGGAGGCGCCGCATTATCGCCGTTACGTCATGGAGCACGGCGGGGATCCGCTCGCGGCGCCGAAGAATCGTCCGGCGTTTCCGAAATCGGCGTTCGCCGCCGCAATGAAGGTCGAGCCGCAGAAGCTCGACGCCGCGCCGCAAAGAACCGACGCCGACAAGGCAGGCGAGGCAGGCGAGGCGACCGCGCAATCGTCGCGTCATGCGCGCGCCCCGCTCGGCGTTACCGACGGACGCGGCATTATGTTCGTCGGACACAACGGCGAAATCTTCCCCGCAGGATTCCTACCGATCAAATGTGGCGTCTTTCCACGCGATTCCGTCGTCGACGTCTATCAGAATCACCCGCTCTTTAAGTCGCTCCAGAATCCGGACGAATACAAGGGAATCTGCGGAAAATGCTCCTTCCGCAAGAGTTGCGGCGGCAGTCGTTCTCGCGCATACGCCGTCTACGGCGACCCGCTCGCGCAAGAGCCTGACTGTGATTTCGAAAAACCGTAACGCAGACTCGCCTCGCGCCTAGCCTCGCGCGACAAAATGAAGAACCGCCGCCCCGGAGAAAGATCTTCAGGGCGGCGGTTCTTTTTACGTTAGGGAAAGGTCGGAGGCTCGACTTTTCCCGACTCTCTTTCGAGAACTATTCTGAACGAAGGGTTAGTTCAGGAAATCGAACGCGTGAGGATCGTTGCGATAATCAATAGAGACTTTCGCGCTGGCGTCGGCTTCGCAACCGCAGGCGCTCTCGCAGGAATCTTTGCAGGAGTCGTCGCATTTGCAGGCTTTTTCACAATCGCAGGAACCGCACTTGCACTCGTCGCCGCATTTGCAGGTCTTTTCGCATTTGCAAGGATCGCATTTGCA
>ONGM01000060.1 GCA_900317365.1 uncultured Planctomycetota bacterium | reverse complement strand
CTTACGTAACGAAACGCGCCGAAACAACCCCTTTTCGTCCACTTTTGCAACGACTAGAGCGGTCGTTTTAGCGGTCGTTTTTGGCGTCGAATCTGCTTTGCTTTTGATATAAGGCGCCAAGTAAAACAAAATCTGACTTCACGAGGTCTGAGAAGAAAGAGAAACAACTCGGGGCGATGATTCCATGCGCTATCAATATTACGCGTTATTCGTTCCCGCCGAGGAAGGCGGGTATTCAATCTTTTTTCCCGATCTTCCTGGAGCTTACAGTTGCGGAGACGACCTTGACACGGGGATTTGGATGGCTCAAGACTGCTTACAAGGATATTTGGAAGTTTCATTAGACTACGGCGACAACATTCCTCCGCCGTCGAGCAAAGAGGAAGTCGAGAAACGAGTCGTCGAGGATCCTTTCTACGCCGAAGGCCTTGAACCTGGCTGGTTCGTCGTTCCCGTCGAGGTTGAAGTCTTCGACAAGAGCTGTCGCGAGGAAGAGACGAAGAAACGAATGTTCGGCAAACATTACGCGTTCTACGGTCTATTCGTTCCTAAGAAGGACGACGAAGTCGAGTGGGTTGAAATATCCTTCCCCGATCTTGACTTGGACAACGGTTGTTGGGACGACGTCGAAAGCCGCATGGAAGGCGCTCAAAAAGAATTGGCGTTTTGGCTTCGTTTCAGATTGACGAAGGGAATCGAGATCCCCTCGCCGTCGCCGAAAGAAGAAATCGAGCGTATTGCCAAAGAAGGGTTCGTCGAACTCGTCGAAGTCGACGTCTAGGGGGTCAAAATGAAATACGCGTATTACGCAGTGTTCTTTAAGAATCGCGACGACGACAATTGGAATTACTCGTTCAACGAAGTCGGCGGCGTCGGCGTTTGCGACGACCTTGACGACGCGCGCAAAATGGCAAAAGAAGCGATCCAGCTCAGTATCCAGTGGCTTCTCGAAGACGGTGAAGCTATCCCCTCTCGAACGCCGCGCGAGGTCATCGAGGAAGCAATGCGCAACGACCACGAAAACAACGGTCTAAAATGGTTCGTCGAACTCGTCGAGGTCGACTGTTAATATAGAACTGAAAAGACGTTTGATACGATCGTAGAGTCCTGAGTCAAAAGGCCAAAACGATCTATCGCTAACCGCGTTTGAATCGCATGTCTGCGTTTCCAGCTGGCGCTACGCGTTCCTTCCCCATTCCCCAACGCCGTCCCCTAACGTCGTTGCGTCCCAGTTCCCACGCGCAGACAATCGAGATTGGATCATCCGCGCTCCTCGGCGCGATCGTCGTTTATTGCCAATCGAATAAAAAATTTCAAACCGAAAGATTTTAGCCCGTTCGCAAAAGCGCCCCGACCCGTTACCGGGGACGTGGCGCGGGAATGGCTGAAAGGTAAATTGACGTAGCGTTTCCTTCCGTTTATAATCTCGGCGTCTCATGTCGAGACGAAAGGAGAACGCTATGGATTTTATTGACTGGACATGTTTGTGCGAAGCGGTCGGTTCTGTCTTTTTGCTCGTTTTGGGGATTTTTGGACTCGATCCCGACGATATAGAACGTAAGAAGAAGCAAGAGGAAGAAGACGAACTTCGTCGACGCCTGTTAGAGAAATTAAGGGACGAGGATGGCAAGCGCTAACGGAATACGCGCGGGGAGCGCTTACGTTGAGTTAACGGTCAAAGCAAAAGGGTTCCTGTCTCAGATAGACGCGACTCTTGGCGCCGCGTCCGCGAAGATCGATTCTTTCGCCCAGAAACAAATGAAATCGCTCGCCGACGCGTTCGTCGTCGGCGCCGGAGCCGCTTACGCGACAAAGACCTTCGCCGCCTCCCTGGTCGCCGAAGGAAGATCGTAATGGACTATTATATAGATGCATATTGGAATATTTTTAAGTATTCAGTCATAACCGTCGTAATTTGGCGGGTCTTCTTATTCGTCATTTGCACGGAGCTTTGGAAAATCCCGTTCAACTTGTTACGTTCGCTTTGACTGTATGTTTTTACGATCTTGACGAATAATGGCTCACGACCAATAAGGTTATTAAGAGCAACACTCGAACGAAAAACTCGCGTCCCACTCCTCGGAGCCAAAGCGTGCGTACGGTTGAAACGATAACATAAACCAATTACAACATCAACTTCTTTTAATAAGGAAGGAAGTTCCATGGATCATAACAAAGATAATGACGTCGATTTATTGTGGACTGGTTTCGGCGCCAACGCTTCCGTTGAAAAGACGATAAATATCCTCTCCGGAATTCTTCTCGGATTTATTTCTGACGGAGTAATTCAGGAGGAAGAGAAAGAGTTCCTGAAAAAATGGCGAATCGAGCATGTGCATGAGGATTTAGTTCAGAAGTTACGCCCTGTTTTTGCTAAGATCGACGACGCGCTTGCCGACGACGTACTAGCAATTGAAGAAGTCCTTGAGATCTTGAGCGTTGTTGATCAGATCAATCCGACGTCTACGAATTACCATCCAGAAACGATAGACGTTCAGTTCTTTTTAGGACTTTGTAACGGCGTGTTCGCAGACGATCAGATTAAACCGGAAGAAATACGCCTACTTTCCACGTGGTCAGAACAACGCAAGAATTTGCCACTTTCACCGGAATGGCGAGATTGTTTGGAAAAGTTAATTTGTTGTTTAGACTCCTCCGGAACTGTTCCTTCCGAGTTATTGAACAATTTGCGGCAGTTCATAACCGATTTTATTCACTGCCCGACGTCAGAAGACGCCAATATTACTTTTGAAAACAAGCAGTTTGTTTTGTCCGGACAATTTGCAATTGGACCCAAAAAGAACGTCGCCAAGATAATTGAGGAACGCGGCGGAGCCGTCTCTTCGTCCGTTTCCCAAAAGACGAACTATGTTGTCGTTGGAGGCACGCGTTCCGTTCTCTGGAAGTATGATTCTTATGGAACGAAAGTCGCAAAGGCAAAACAGTTAAAAGAAGCAGGTCTACCTATTGAAATCGTTTCAGAAGGTTCTTTCATGAATGCAATATCGGCATACCAAGAGCTCTTGAACGAACAGAAATGAAACGACGATAAAAGCAATAAGCAATAAGCATGCGTCGACGGAAACACTCGGACGTTTCACACCATTCACACTACAGAAACGAAGGTTCGGTTTGCGCTCTCGTTAGACGCAATCACGTCGGGAAATCGTCGTGTGAAACGCAGTTTTGGCATGCGCCCATGTTTCGAGTTGCGGTAGTTTTGGCTTTTAATCCGGTAAGAAATCAACAAAAGACGCTGATTCGTCAACCGCACAGCATGACGAAACGAACTGAAAAAGCCGAAGCTTCCGACTAGGCGCTGAACAAAAGGCGTTAAACCCAAAAGGGCTTTCGCCGTCGCTGGCAAAAGCCCTTTTCTATTAGATCAAGGAAAGGTCAGCTCCCCTACCTCAACTTCGAGAGGTCGATTTCCTGCCACTTATTGCGTTTGGCGGGAATCTCCTTCATGCGTTTGCCAACGTAGGTCTGAATCGCGCCGACGACGCCGAAATCGGCGAGTTCAAGGAGGGCGTCCCCTTGCTTCTTCGTTTCAATCGCCGCGAGGGGAACCGACTTCTCGTCCGGCTTCAACTCCTCCTCCGCCTTGCCGCCGATCTTGCGCTGAATCAATTGCGCGTCCTCAAATTTCTCCTCGTCAAGACGACCCGTTACGAGTAGGCACCCGAAGTTCCCCTTCCCACGCGCCATCTTCTTGACCGATTCCAAAGAGGCGAGAACGTCGTACTTTTCGACCTGAACCTCGTCTTCGTCTTCGTCCTTCTTCTTCTTCCTATCCTTCGTGTCGACGGCGTCAGGAGAAAGGAGTACGAGTCCAACGACGTTTTGTCCCGCCGCCCCTTTCGTCGACCAATCGTCCTTAGCCCAAGCGACCGCCAACGCCGCGCTGAACTCGGCGCCGACGAGAATCGTCTTCTTCGCGTTAATATACCCGGCGTTGTGAAGGTAAAGAATGAAATTGAACCAGAGATCCTTGTCGACGGTGATCATCTGACGGATCTCCATATTCGACGGTCTCGCGTTCGCCGGACGTTGCGGCGCCTCAGGTCCGCCGTTCGGCGCGTTCGGCTGACGATTGGCGTTGGCGCCGCGTCCCCGCAAATCGGGAATCAACGCCGCGTATCCGACCTTCGCCAAATTAAAACCGAGCTGCACGAGAGCTTCGTCTTCGCGCGAATGATTCAAATCGGGCAGGATCACGACGAGCGGCGTGTCTTTGTCGCCTTTGCCTTTGAAATATGTGCCCGTCATTTTAACGCCGTCGCTCGCGCGAAATTCGTTCTGATTGAGCGTAATCGGGGTCGTGCCGTCCGTTTTCGCGAGGGCGTCTTCAAGATTAACGACGCGTTCAGGCTTTTTCTGAGTCTGATTATTTTGTCCGTCGTCCGGTTTCTGATCCCCTCCGGGAGCGCCGTTAGCGCCGGGCTGTCCCCAGCCTCCACCGGGAGCGCCAGGCTGTCCCCAGCCTCCGCCGGGAGCGCCGGGCTGTCCCCAACCTCCGCCGGGGGCGCCGGGCTGTCCAGGCGCTCCTGGCCCGCGTTCGGCGTCTCTACCGCCGCGCTCGTTGCGCGAACCGCGCTCGTTTCGATTCGTTCGCTCGGATCTACCGGAGTCTCGACCGCCGCGCTGAGGAGGCTGCGCGTAGACGGCGCTTGACGCCAAAATTGCCGCGACGAGAAGTAAAACGGACGCCGAGCGTCGCGTTCCAACTGATTTTCCAGCCCATTTAAAGAACGTCATACGCACACCTAAAACGCTAAAAACAGGTTTACGAAATCGCCGTCGCAACGTGCGCTCGCGCGACGGCGGAAAAACAAAGCCGATTAGTCGACGACGGCGAGACGCGTCGTTTCGCCGAGAATAAAGGACGCGCCGCGGATATCGTCAAGCGCCGCGTCAAGATCGACGGTAGGAGCCGCGTGCGTCAGAATAATGAGCGAAACTCCTTCCGATTCCGGATGGCTCGCCTGCATCATCTGCGCGATCGAAATCTTACGCGCGCCTAATTTCGAGGAAATCTCCGCCATGACGCCGGGTCGATCTTCGACGACGAAACGGAGGTAAACGCGTTCCATGATCTTATGAGGATCCTTGATCTCGACGCCAGGTCGATCGTCGCTCCAAAGTCGGAGGGAATCGAATGTGATCTTAGCGCGTCCCAAGGCGGCGTCGATCACGTCGCTGCATACGGCGGAGGCGGTCGGTCGACGTCCGGCGCCCCAGCCTTGATAGAAGAGTGGGCCGACGAAATCGCCGACGATCTGAACGGCGTTGAACGCGTTCGTAACTTTTCCGAGCGCCGAATCTTTCGGCACCAGGGCAGGTCGCACGCTCAAAGCGAGTCCGTCTTCGTCGCGAGTCGCGGTGGCGAGTAGTCGAATCTTCCGTCCGAGTTCGCGCGCGAATTTGACGTCGACCGCGCTCACGACGTCGACGCCGACGCGCGGAATCTTTTTCCAATCGACCTTGGCGCCGAACGCCAGTTGCGCGAGGATCGCGAGCTTTTGCGTGGCGTCGGATCCGTTGACGTCGAGGGTGGGATCCGCTTCCGCGAACCCGAGGCGTTGCGCTTCCTTAACGGCGTCTTGATAATCGGCGTCTTTCGACTCCATTTCGGACAGAATGAAATTGCACGTGCCGTTGCAAATCGCCTGAATCGACTCGATTCGATTGGCGAGCAACGAGGTTTGCAAGGACGCGAGAACGGGAACGCCGCCGCAAACGGACGCTTCGAATCCGATCGTGCGCCCTAATTCGCGCGCTTTCGCAAAGAGTTCGGCGCCGCAATTCGCGATCAGCGCCTTATTCGCCGTAACGACGTCCTTACCCGCTTCGAGCGCTTTAAGAATAAAGGTTCGCGCGGGCTCTATTCCGCCGATCAATTCGATCACGACGGAAATCTCCGGGTTGTTAAAAATATCGGATATTTGATCCGTCAAGACTCCGGGCGGAACCGCAACGCCGCGATCCGTCGTCGTGTCCCGATCGCATATTTTAACAAGTTCAATTCTCTTTCCAACAGTTCGCTCAATCGCGTCGGCCTTACCTAAAAGGATTTCCGCGACGCCGCCGCCAATCGTACCAAAACCAATTAAACCAACTTTCACTGAAGCCATAAACACCCGCAATCCACCCGACGTTTCGTCAAAAAATCGCGCGCGCCGACCTTGAGACGCCGTTTCCGCGCGACGCCGGGATTACGCGTCAAGAAGCCGTTCGCGGGACTTCTTGACCCTTCTTCATTTCTCGTATATGATTGAGATTTACGCAAGGGGACGACTCCTCTTGCGCGCGTCGAATAAAACGCCCCGTTATTATACCAAAAAAGCCGCCGTCGCCGATATGGCCTCCGGCCAAAAAACGTTAAAACGGCGCAAAAAGCTGTGAAACGTTGTGAAAGATAGAGAAGTCGTGGAAAGCACACCGTCAAGCAATGAGCGCGCGGAATCCCATAGCGCGTCGCAATTCGTCTATTTTACGTGTCAACGCGGCGCCGAGCGCGCGCTCAAAAACGAGATCGCCAAGCGGCGCCCCAATTACCGCTTTTCCTTCTCGCGTCCAGGTTTTCTGACGTACAAAGCGCCGGCGCAAGAGTCCGTCGCGAAACGTCTCGCAATCGACGTCGGCGCGTTGCGCGCAATCTTCGCGCGCTCATGCGTTCATTCGCTCGGGAAAATCTCGCCGAAAGAACTTTGCGACGCGTCCGGAAACTTCGATCGTGCGCGAGCGGCTCAAATCGTATGGCGACTGGCGAGCGCGGAGTTCGGCGACGACTCTCGCGAAGCGCGCGACGCCGAGCGAACGCAACGCGAGCGCTTCCGCATTTCGCGAATTCACGTCTTCGAACGCGACAAGTTCGTCGTCGGAACGCGCGGGTTCGAGCCGCGACCGACGGAACTCGCACACGACGTCCACAACTCGATCTACGACGCCGCTCCCGAAGAATTTCGGCGCTTTTTGAACCCGGACGCGCGACGTTTCGACGCGCCTGCGAATCTCGGCGAAATCTGTCTCGACGTCGCGCTCGTCGAAGAAGACGAATACTGGGTCGGGTTCCATCGCGTTTCCGATTATCATTCGCAGTATCCCGGCGGGCTAACGTTCTTGGAACTTCCGTCCGACGCGGTTTCGCGCGCGTATCTGAAATTCGAGGAGGCGCTCCGCTGGTCAAAATTTCCGATCGAGATCGGTTCGCGTTGCGCGGACATAGGCTCGGCGCCCGGAGGTTGCACGCAGGCGCTTTTAGCGCGAGGCGCGGAGACGATCGGGGTCGATCCGGCGGAGATGGCGCCGATCGTCGTGAGTCATCCGAAATTCACGCATCTTCGCGGCAAGATCAATCAGATCAAGAGACGCAGTTTCCGCAAGACGCGTTGGTTTTTCACCGATATGAACGTCGCGCCGACCTACGCGCTCGACGCGCTCGAGGAACTTCTCACGCGCGAAGACGTCGCGGCGCGCGGCGCCATTTTCACGCTCAAACTTTTCGACTGGAAACTCGCGGACGAAATTCCGGATTATCTTTCGCGCGTTAAAAGTTGGGGCTTCAACGTCGTTAAAGCGCGTCAACTCCAATTCAATCGCCAGGAAATCATGGTCGCCGCTCTCAAAAAGCCGTTCCACAAATAATCGACCTTAGTCTGTAATTATGCGTTAAGAACTTACCGCCCCTGTGGACGAATGAAAAAAAAGAGATATAATAAACCCGTCGACGCGGCGACAGCGCTCGGCGCGCGCTCGACGCGCGGGTCCCATCGCGGTCGTCTGAATGCGCGCCGTTTATTAGATCGATCGGTTATTCAGATAGGATTTGAACGCGTTTAACATGAACCCGATTAGAATTTTTTCCGGAACTGCAAATCGCCCACTGTTCGAAAAAATTTGCGATTATCTCGACCAACCCAGGGGAAAAATGATCGTCGAACATTTCCCCGACGGCGAATGTTTCTGCCGAATTGAAGAAGACGTTCGCGGAAAAGACGTGTTCATTGTCCAGCCGACGTGTCGACCGGTGAACGACACTTTCATGGAACTCCTCGTCATGATCGACTGTTGCCGTCGCGCGAGCGCCGATCGCATTACGGCGGTGATTCCGTATTTCGGATACGCGCGCCAGGATCGTAAAGACGAAGGTCGCGTTCCGATTTCCGCGAAACTTTGCGCCAACCTCGTCGAGTGCGCCGGCGCCGATCGCGTTCTCGCGCTCGACCTCCACTCCGCGCAAATCCAAGGCTTCTTCGATATTCCGCTCGATCATCTCTCCGCGTCCCCGGTCATCGACGAGTACATTAACTCGCTCGGATACAGTCCGGAAGAAGTCGTCGTCGTGAGTCCCGACGCCGGAAGTATTAAGCGCGCGGTCAAACACGTCGCGGCGGTCGGCGGAAGTCTCGCGATTATCGACAAGCGTCGGCACAGCGGATCCGAAGTGGAACAAGCGCACTTGATCGGCGGCCCAATCGAAGGTCGCGTCGCGTTTCTCTTCGACGATATGATCAGCACCGGCGGTTCGATCTGCGGCGCCGCCAAGGTGGTTAAAGAAATGGGCGCGACGAAAGTCATCGTCGCGGCGTCGCACGGCGTTCTTTGCGGTCCGGCGATCGAGCGACTGCAAGAAGCGCCGATCGATCAGGTCATTCTTTCGGACACGATTCCGCTTCTTCCGGAGCACAATATCCCGAAGATCAAAGTCCTGTCTTGCGCGCCGATTCTTGGCGAATCGATTAAACGCATTCACAATCACGAGTCGATCAGCCAAATGTTCAAGACGCTGAAATTTACCTCGGGTCAATATTTTTAACGACAATTGACGTCGTTCGGCGTTTATCATACAATCTCACCGACGTTCGTCGCCGTTCCTTAGGCGTCGAACGTCGTTTTTTACGCGACTCCGTAACGCGTCGCGTCCGTATGCAAGAGGAGAATCAACGTGCCGACTAATTTCGCAGATTATTTTTCCGGACAATATCCGGCGACTCGACTTCGAAGACTTCGTTATCATTCCGGCGTTCGTCGCTTAACGCGCGACACGATTCTTTCCCCGGACCGATTCATTCTTCCGGTTTTCGTCTGTCCCGGCGAAGGGGTGCGTAAACCGATCGGCGCCATGCCGGGTCAGTTCCAATTTTCGATCGACGAACTGGTGAAAGAGGTCAAAGAGATCGAATCTCTGGGAATCGGCGGGGTCATGCTCTTCGGCGTTCCGGAATCGAAGGACGCGGTCGGGAGCGACTCGATGAGCGACGACGGTATTATCGCGCGTTCGATTCGCGCGCTCAAGGAGGTCGTCGGCAAAGACTTTCTCATCGTCGGGGACGTCTGCTTCTGCGAATACACGGATCACGGGCACTGCGGCGTTCTGAAAAAGTACGGCGACGGAGACGACTGCTGGGACGTCGACAACGACGCGACGCTCGCGAATCTCGTTAAGCAAACGCTCGT
>ONGM01000287.1 GCA_900317365.1 uncultured Planctomycetota bacterium | reverse complement strand
TCTGGCATTTAACAAGTCTTCCGGAAACCGGAGCTGAATACAATATTGAGATTTCTCTTCATAAGGATCGCGCAACAATTACGCTTAACAGCACAGGTCGCGGGCTCCATAGGCGCGGATACCGTCTTTTAAATGTGGCTGCGCCTTTAAGGGAAACCCTCGCGAGCGCCCTTATTCAACTTTCCGTGTGGCGACCTGGGCGTCCTTTAATCGATCCTTTCTGCGCGTCAGGCACAATTCCAATTGAAGCGGCTATGCTCGCGCGGAATATTGCGCCGGGTTTGAATCGAAAATTCGCGGCTCAAAACTGGTCCGTCATTCCTGAAAGACTCTGGGACGAAGCGCGCGACGAGGCTCGGGCGGCAATTCTTCCACCTCTTGAAGAAAAGATTCACGGCTCCGATATTGACGAAGACGCGCTAAAAATTGCTCGTAAGCACGCGCAACTCGCAGGCGTCGAAAAAGACGTTGTCTTCTATGCGCGAGACTTTCGCGACCTGACCGACTCGCGCGAATACGGATGCGTAATCGGCAACCCGCCGTACGGCGATCGTATCGGTGAAATCAGAGAACTTCGATCGCTTTATGAATCAATCCCCGCCGTCCTTTCCAAACTTCCTACCTGGAGTCACTATATTCTAACGAACTGGCTCGACCTGGAAGAAATGTTCGACCAGAAGGCAACGCGTCGCCGGAAGCTCTATAACGGCAGAATGGAATGCCTTTTTTATCAATTTATCGGTCCGTCCCCGCCTCGTCGTCAACCTAACGAAACGAATACTGACGCAACAACGACAAATGGGGCTGGATTTCCGCTAGGAAACGCCGACGCGCCGACGCCTGTCGAACAGAAGACGGAGTCGCTTTTCTCAGAAAACGCAGACGGTCAGCGCCAACCGCTAATCGTTCCCGTCTTCCAAGGTCTTGACGATTACGCAGAACGGCAAGCGACGGAATTTGGACGTTGCCTTGCTAATCGCGCTCGGCATTTGCGCCGCTATCCGAATCGCGGTATCACCTGCTATCGTCTTTATGATCGCGATCTTCCAGAGGTTCCTTTGGTCATTGATTTCTTCGAAGGCCAATGGTTGCATATCGCGGAATACGAACGTCCTGACGGGCGAAAACCGGGACAGCATCGTCTCTGGCTCGACAAGATGGTTCAAAAGGCAGCGGAAGTTCTCGCTGTTCCACAAGAAAACGTTTTTCTGAAAAGACGCGCTCGACAAAGCGGTGAATCACAATACGAAAAGATGGCGGAATCCGGACGCGTTGTGCGCGTTCATGAAGGCGGATTAACTTTCCTCTGCAACATGACGGATTACCTTGACGTCGGCCTCTTTCTAGATCATCGTCAGACGCGCGATATGGTGAGAAAAGAGGCCAAAAACAAACGATTTTTAAATCTATTTTGCTATTCGGGAGCTTTCACTTGTTACGCGGCGGACGGAGGCGCCGCGTCGACAACCTCGGTAGACCTTTCGCCCACGTACCTCGATTGGTGCGAATCGAATCTAGCTGCAAACGATTTACTGTATAGCTCTCAGATTCGCCATTCCGACGGAACCGTAACAAAGCAGGCTTGCAATCATCGTCTAATCAAATCTGACGTGATACGTTTTTTGAAAGCCGTTCCACCCTCGACCGATTATTCCCCGGACATTGTTAGGCTTATTGAGGAAACAGCCGCAGAGGTCGGCGAGACGAAAAAGCGCGCTCATTACGCAAAATCGTCGTCAAAGCTCAACTCACGCAAACAATACTTCAAGAACCGAGACGGTAAGAAGTTTGAACGAGGCGCGCTTCCCTCGCAAGCGTTCGGCGTTACAGAGTCCAATTTCGAACTCTGCGTTTGCGACCCGCCGACCTTCTCCAATAGTAAATCCACCGATTCCGACTGGGACGTTCAGCGTCGACACGTTGAACTTTTGCGTCTCCTCGCCACGAGAATGCGTCGAGGGGGAGTCGTTTACTTTTCCAATAACTTTCGCAAATTCAAATTGGACGAGGAAGGTCTTGCGGATCTGTATGAATTACGAGAAATAACCAATCGAACAATACCCGACGACTTCAGAAACAAACGCATACATCGATGTTGGCGCATGATCGTAAAATGATCGACCGACGAAAAATTCTTTTTTTCCCATTCAGAAAAACTCGATCGCGCTATAATTGAGACGTATGCAATCGGGTTCGAAACTGAAACGGTTAAAGTTCATTATGGAGAGTTCGTCATGACAATAACCCAGGAAGACGTCGCTCGCGCCGGCGTCGTCGGCGCAGGAGGCGCAGGCTTTCCAACGCACGTCAAACTGTCGAGCAAGGCGGACGTTGTGATTTTGAACGCTGCGGAATGCGAGCCTTTGCTTCATAAGGACAAAGAACTCATTCGCAATTATGCGTCGCAGGTAGTCGCCGGACTATCGCGCGCAGTCGAGCTCGTTGAGGCCAAAGAAGCCGTCGTCGGAGTCAAAGAAAAGTACCGCGACGTTATCGCCGCATTGGAAGCGGTTCTTCCGTCCAATATGCGAGTCAAACCGCTCCCGGACGTTTATCCGTCGGGCGACGAGTTTGTTTTGGTTTTCCTAACGATCGGTCGCATCATTGCGCCAGGCGCCATTCCCATCTCCGTCGGCGCTGTTGTGATCAACGTGGAAACGGCGTTTAACCTGGCAAACGTTGGAACGACTCCCGTCGTCGACAAGTTTGTGTCCGTCGCCGGAGCCGTCGCGAATCCCTGCACGATTCGAGTTCCGCTCGGCGTTACGCTTCGAGAATGTCTTGAACTTGCCGGCAACGCGACCATCCCTAATCCTCAATACGTAGTTGGCGGCGCCATGATGGGGAGGCTCGCGGTCTCTCTCGACGAACCGGTAACGAAAACAACCGGCGGTCTCATCGTTCTTCCAGAGGATCATTTCATCGTCCAAAGAAAACAATGGGACTGGAACAAGACATTGAGAGTCGGACGCGCCGCGTGCGACCAATGTTCGCGATGTACGGAATTGTGTCCTCGATACCTTCTCGGTCATCCGATCGAGCCGCATCGAGCGATGCGCAGTCTGGGTTTCAGCGCTTCGCGCGAGGCAAACGTCGCCGGAACGCAATTCTGTTCCGAGTGCAATCTTTGCAGTTACTGCTCTTGTCCTGAAGGACTCGATCCACGCGGCGTCAATCACCAGAACAAGGTCAGAATTATTGCGGAAAAGAATCGTTGGGTCAATCCGCCTTTTCATCCGGAGCGCGCCGAACTTCTCGCAAGCTTTCGGAAAACGCCTACGACTCGACTTATGCAACGTATCGGGCTAAACGGGTTCGTCAATCATGGCGCGCTCCTCAATCGCGACTATAATCCGACTAAAGTTACTCTGCTCTTGCGTCAGCATATCGGCGCGCCGTGCGCGCCCCTCGTTCAAGTTGGCGACGCCGTAACGCGCGGACAAGCGATTGCCATCCGTCCAATAAAGGACGGTAAAACGGCTTTGGGCGCCGACCTACACGCGTCGATTGACGGAGTCGTACAGGAGATTACGGAGGACAGGATCGTCGTGTCCAGAAGCTAAATTTGTTTCTTTGTATTCTATGCAACGAGCGGCGTGACGATGATTTTTCGTCGCGCCGCTCACTAATTTCAAACGTTCAAGTTCCTCCGGAACGCTGAACGAACGCCGACTCATTACTTTTGAGCGGCGAATCGCGTCAGTTTCCAAACGAAGTCGTGAAGATTTGGCGTAAGTTCCGGGTGTGGACTACAGATCACTACGCGACCCTTTCCAAATTCGCCGTAGGCAATGGCGGGAGAATCAATCTGAACGCCCTTGACAGAACCGTTTTCGGCAGTCTCCGTACGGAAATAGGCAAGTGTCTTGTACGGCGTCAGCTTGTCATAATTCGCAGGATGAAAGACCGGACCGTTTTGATAACTAATATTGAGACGACCTTCAATATCTCCGACGACCTTACGACCTTCGTCCGTAAGTTCTATCTCAAGAATCGCCTCGCCTCGTTCCCACTCGCCGTCCTGCAATTCAGCGTCTATCAGATTCGCTTCTTCACGTTCGAGATTAACGAGCGCTAAATATGCGCCGGCGCACGTTCCATAGTAACCGCCGCCGTTTTCAAGAAAATTCACGAGTTCCTTCCACCCGTCTTTTCCGAGAGCTTTTCTCTCTCCGCTCGCCGTTCCGCCGGGGAACAATACGACGTCGTAATCTTTAAGCGCTCCGTCTTGAATCTCTTTTGCGGAGATGAAATCCGCTTTGCAGTTGTCGGCGTTGTTCAGAATCTCCAAAGACGCCAACGCGCACGTGTCGCTGGCCCCGGCGCCGCGATAAACAGCCGCTTTACAAACGTCGCCGTCGGCTCCAAACGCTACGGCCGCATGTGCGATCGCAAAGACCGACACAAAAAGCGCGATCATGGTCCGTGATATGAATTGTTTCATCTTTCATGCCTTTCGATGGTGTTGAACGAATGAATTAAGTTTCCTTCGTTGTGAATTTCGTTATTTACAAATATGCTGTTCTTTAATTCAAAGGTTTGCGTCCAATGAACACAAAACGAGGCGTCTTCTTCCAAAAAAACGGGCAGTAAGGCATTCTGTCGGCGCGCTCAATCAAAATGACTTCTTCAAACTTACGCGAAAGGTAAGGAAGCATATCGCTTGAAAGAAACAGATTGTCGAAAGAGAACCATATCGGCCAGAGCCAACGAGTGGTAAAATTCTGCTTCATTCGCTCTTTGGACGGATATTTCCGCGCAATATAGAAATCGACGACGCCGACGTACCCGCCGGGTTTGAGCGCGTCGTAAACTCGGTCGATCGCGGCAAACCAATCGGGAATCATGGTGAGGGAATAGGACAAAGTCGCCGCGTCAATCGAATCCTTTTCGGGACGCCATTCGGTGGCGTCGGCGCGCAAGACCTCGACATTATCCCAATGATTCTTTTGGGCGCGTTCTTGCGCCGTTTTTAACATGGACTCGGTCAAATCGAGGAGCGTTACCTTACCGAGCTTCGACAAAACCCCTTCCGGCAAAAACGTGAGGTTGTACCCCGTCCCGCAACCAACGTCGACGAGCGCGTCCCCTTCCTTCAAGGGAATCGACGTCATGAGTTGGTCGCGACCAGTGAGAAGTTTCTCACGAAATTGGTCGTAAGCGTCGACCTGTCTCTTGTAGAAGGATTCCAGTCGCTCCGCATCGGTCCCGCCCTTGATCGGCATGAACGCCATACAGTAGAGAACCTTGCAATCTTGCCAAAGTTTTGCTAACTTGCTCGACGAATTCATTGGGAACACAACCCCGCCGTCGTGCGGCTTTCTTTACAGGTTAGACGAACCGACAATTAAACGCAAACCAAACGCTATGCGCCGAGCAAAAAACAGGCGTTTTCGTCTCCTATTCCGATCGACGATTCCAACTCATTCGTCAAAGCCGAAATTATCAATCTTCAACGTTACGCAGTTCTCGGAAACCGCCCTGACAGTCGACGAGGGGATTCCTGACGGCGCTCGAAAACTAACTTCAAGCGTAAGCTCGATTTCTCCCCCTTCAACTCTCATCAACGGTTGAACGATTTCCTCAACGACTTTGTTGACGTCGCGGTTGACTCGGGTATAGTCCAGTTTGGCGTTCAGGAAGAACCGCGAGTTCAGCGGACTCGACGCCGGGACGTTTACGGAAGCGCCGGTCGCTTCCGACGGGTCGCCGCAGGGCGTTTGTTCGCCGATCAACGACGTCTGCGCCGGAGAAACGCCCGTTCGTTTAGCCGAGGCTCGCGCGCAAAGCTGGGGCGGCCCCGCTTCCTTTTCGGCGGCAAGTTGCTTTAGCGCCGCGTTAATCTTTACCAAAAGATCGGACGGACTTAAAGAAGAGACTCGCCTATTGAGCTTTAGGTTGACGTAGCGGTCGTCTGCGCGAGCGCTGGCCAAAGCAAAGAACTCGTCCGAATCAAGACCTTGACAAATTGTTGATTCAAGCGTTCTATAGTTCGCCAATCTCGGAAGATAGCAGTAGGAACAGAGATACTCCCAGAGTTTCTTAATCTGGATATCGTCGCCGTTCTTCCACAAAAGCTCGTTTAAGGTCATCAGAAGCAGGGTCGGAGACCAGGTCGTAATGATCTGCTCGTTCTGAACCGCCTTTTTAGCGGCTTTAGCCACAACGTCTTCGTCCCCGCCGCCTAGACCGACCACTTCCCACCGAATTCCTTTCATGTCCCCGTCAAGGTCAATATTGGGAACCAATAGCCAGCGATACGTTTCTTTTATTCTGCGTTCTACGGTATCGTTGCAACGAGCTTGATTCAGTTGCGTTTCCTTAATTTGGTTTGCGTCCAAGTTCAGATCGTCGCGCTCGTCAAAAATAGACTTCCACGCAAGATAACGTTTGACCTCGGCTTCAAGGGATGAAAGCTCGTCTTTGTCGGGGGCGACGAAAACCAGCGTGTTCCTATAAATCCTCGGCGAAGTCCCTCTGGCGTTAAGAATACCCTCGGCAACAGTCAGAGCTTCCGTCGTTTGAGCCTTATTCTTAT
>ONGM01000063.1 GCA_900317365.1 uncultured Planctomycetota bacterium | reverse complement strand
TACTGGAGCCACGCCGTATGGAGACTCGCTAAAATCGAAAGCGATTTGCGCCACGATCGCCAGGCGGAAACGCTCGTCAACGAGGCGCTCTCGAAACATCCCGACTCCTCGATCATCGATTACCTACTCTTCCTGAAAGGCGAGATCGCGCTCCGCGCGAAAGATTACGACAAAGCGCTCATCGCCTTCGATATGATCGTCGATCAGTATCCCGACAGCGTCTGGTACTCGCGCGCAAAGAACCGCATCGCCGCCGTGCCGGAACGCTTTAAAAACGTCGGCGTTTACCTCGACGACGTCCCCGATTTCGACGTTTCCGCCCCGCCTGCGCCCGCCGCGACGCGACCAATCGCCGAACGACCCGCCGCAAACGCCGGAACGAGTCCGCGCGTCGGCGTCCCTGCGAGACCGCGCGAAACGGCGCCTGCCGACGTCGACGAGTTCCCCGACGAACGACCGGACGAACGCCCCGTCGCAACGCCGCGAAGAAACTCGGAATACGACGACCTCTATCCGTCGTCTGAACTCCCGGAGCCTAGAACCGCGACGCGCGCCGCGAACTCAAATCCGACGAGCGCGAACCCGGCGACCGCAAGCCCCGCCTCGAACCGATCGTCAAGCCCGGCCTCAACGACTCGACCGTCGTCCTCGCAACGCGCGCCTGCCGGTTCCGCCGCAGCGCCGCCGGCCGACTCGCGTCGATCCGCGCCGCTATCCGGCTCGACCGCCGGCGGCGGCGCCGCGAACGCGCGCGACGGCGCGCGATAGTCCGCACGATATAAATTAAGCCCGAGCGTTGCCAAAACGCCTCGGGCTTTTTCGCGCGCGCCCTAACGGCGCCGCTCTTGATTTCACGCTCTCACTCGAAAGGTCTGACGCTATGCGTTCTTTTTCGTCGCTTTGGCGGGGCTTCTTACTCGCCGCCATATTATTCTCCGGCGCCGCTAGTCTAGCGCGCGCCGCCGAGCCGGTTCTCGCTCTCTTTGACGCCGACTCGCCGATCGATTCGCTGCGCGCGCAAGGAGTCGAACTCGCGCGCTCCGACGACGGCGCGCTACTCGTTAAAAACGGGGAAAACGACTCCTGGCCCGGCGTTCACCTCACCGGTGAATGGGACCTGCGCGCTTATAAATCGATTCTCCTCGACGTGCAATCGACGAGCGACGAACCGATAACCCTCTACTGCCGCGTCGACTGCGCCGACGTCGATATGGCGACTCTGGACGGCGCCTTTACCCGCGAAATCTCTCTCAAGCCGGGAGAACGCGCGAACTGGCGCGTCGAACTGCCAAATTACCTCAACGTCGACGTGCGAAAAAGCCTCTTCGCAATGCGCGGCAAGCCCGGCGGTATCGCCACCGACGCCTACTCCAAAGACGTGAAAATCCCCTTCGACAAACGCAAGGTGATCGCGATCCGCCCCTTCGAAAATCAAAATAAACGCGGAGACTCATGGAAACTCTACTCGATCTCCGTCGATCCATACTCCGAACAAGAACTCGACAGACAAAAATACCTCAATATGACGCCTGACGAATTCTTCCCAATGATCGATCAGTTCGGACAATTCAAACACGGCGAATGGCCAGGAAAAACGCATTCGCTCAACGAACTGCGCGCGCAAATCGCACAAGAGAACGTCGAACTAGGACAATGGAACCCGGTCGAATTCGACGAATACGGCGGGTGGCTCAACGGCCCCCAACTCGAAGCGACCGGCTCCTTCCGCACCGAAAAGATCGACGGCCGCTGGACGCTCGTCGACCCGGCGGGAAGACTCTTCTGGTCGAACGGCGTCGATTGCGTCGGCTTCTGGAGCGGAACGACCCCGACGACCGATCGCGAGCGTTACTTTGACCCGACGACGCCTATGACGCGCAACGCAAACTCGCCCCTCGCGCAATTCGTCGGATCTTCGTCCAATTCGATCAACAACTACTACGCCGGTCGAGGCGAGTATAAAACCTTCAACTTCTCCGCGTCAAACCTCTACCTGAAATACGGCGACGACTGGCGCGAACAAGGCGCGAAAAACGCCGTGCGGCGCCTAAGAAGCTGGGGAATCAATACGATCGCCAACTGGTCCGACGTCGAGATTATTCGCGGCGCCAAAACGCCGTACGTTACCACCGTCGGCGTTACCGGCGGAACGCCTTATATCGAAGGAAGCTCCGGATACTGGGGCAAGTTCCCCGACCCGTTCGATCCTCAATTCGCCAAGAGAGTCCGCGACGCGCTCGCCCAATGCTCCGACAGCGCCAACGACCCCTTCTGCGTCGGGTACTTCGTCGACAACGAGATCAGCTGGGGCGACAAAGGTTCGCTCGCCAAAGCGGCGCTCGCTTCCCCCAAATCGCAGTGTGCCAAGATCGCCTTCGTCGAACGACTCCAAGCGCAATACGAAACGATCGAAAAGCTCAACGCCAGCTGGGAAACCGAATTTGAATCGTGGGACGCGCTCCTCGCCGAACCCTTCAAGGCAGGCGACCAAAAGAATCTCAACGCCGACTGCGACGCGTTCTATCTTGAAATCTGCCGCAAGTATTTCTCGGAAATTTCCGCCGGAATGCGCGAAAAAGCGCCGAAAAAGCTCTATCTCGGATGCCGTTTCGCATGGACGAACGACCTCGCGCGCAAAGCGGCGCAAGAATTCTGCGACGTCGTGAGCTACAATTTCTATAAGCGCGACGTCTCAGACTTTAAGCCGGTCGAAGGCGTCGACAAGCCGGTCATGATCGGTGAATTCCATTTCGGCGCGCTCGATCGCGGACTCTTCCATCCGGGTCTCGTTCTCTGTCGCGATCAGATCGACCGCGCGCAATCGTACGAACAATACCTTCGCGGCGCGCTCGCGAATCCCTGGATCGTCGGCGCGCACTGGTTCCAATATCAAGACGAGCCGACGACCGGACGCTTCGACGGCGAAAACTATCAAATCGGCTTCGTCGACGTCTGCGACCGCCCCTACCCGGAGATCGTCGCCGCATCGCGTCGCGTCGGGTACAATATGTATCAAATCCGCGAAAACTCGGGCGCCAGGACGAAGTAGCCTCGCCTAACCTCGCCTGCGCAACCGCGCCGGATAAATTTCGCCTCCGACCTCGCGCGCCGCGACGTCGGGGGCGTTTTCTTTAGCGCCCTTCCGGAACGCCGAATCAACGATAAAGGGGGGGGAATCCCCAACGTTGAGAAACGTCGCAGGCGAAAGGGGTCGACGCGAACGTCCGCGTAATAAATCGGCAAGGCAAGGCAAGGCGAGGCGAGGCGAGGCGAGTAAAGAGACACGGTCGGAAAATCGGAAAGGGACGGGGGGCCCCAAAGAGCGATAAAAAAAGCCCTCGCAACGGAGGGCTTTTTCGTGAACCATTTCGGAGACGCCGCGCGCCGTATCGTAACGAGCGCGAGAGCGCGGCGCGGCGCCTTAAAAGCGAACCGAACCGAACGGTTGATTAACCTTTTCGATGACGAATCTTGGATCGCATCTTACGCTTCTTTTGACCAAGCTTACGTCGTCCTTTTCCAGTTTTCTTCGTTCCCACGTCTATCTCCGTTTGACTTTATAATGCGCCGTCTTACGTCGGCTTATTTATAATGTTGAAACGTCGCGACGCGCTGTGCCGCGTGCGTTTCGTCTATCGGTTCGCCATTCGCCATAGACTGTCTACAGCGTACCGTAGTATACACGATAATTAAGATTCTAAAAGGGGCGCCCGTGAAAAAAAGGGAAATTTCCCATAATCGCCGCACATTTTTGCGTCGTTGCCGTCGACTTCGCAACGTCGGCGCCGTCCGTTTCGCGATAATCCTCGAACAAAAAAGAGAACCCGACCCGAAAGCCGAATTCTCTTTAATAAGCTCGCAGATCAACGCGCGAACGACCGGAAACCGAATCGCTCGCGCAGTCGTTCGACTATGCGCTAGTTTTGGCTCGGATTGTTCTTCGTGAGAACGCCGGCCTGAACGAGCTTGTCGATCAGCTGTTGCATGCTATTGAACATGGAGAGGAAACCTTGCGGCGGCATGATAACTCGTTCGGACGGTTCCGGCTTCGGAGCGTCGCCGTCGGCGACCGGTTGAAGCGTAACGAAATCAAAACGAACCATGTTGCCGGCAAAGTGAATTTGACCAACGCCGTCAGCGTAAATTTCTTTCTTCATAAGTGAATACCTTTATTCAAAGTGTCCAGTAACCTGCAAAGCGAACGACGACCGCTCGCAAACGCAAAAAGAATAAAAGGCGTCGCGTACGATCACATAGCTCTACAGTCTTATGAATCGGCGTCTCGATCGATCTTCTTGAAAAAAAATCGATCGAATACCGAAAAACTGTCTGACGACGGGCCGCTCCACGCCGCAAGCGACGTCTGATTAACCCGCAAACTCATTATACATTATACGCAATTATTTCCCAAAAGTTTCAACTTTTTCAAAAAAAACAAAAAAAACGCGCTCTCCGCTTTCAAAAGAAGCTCGGAGAGCGCGTCGGTCTTAGTCGACGTCTCTTTTAGCGCGTAACGAGCGCCTTTGCGCGACCGCGCAGCTTATTCATAGACGACGCGTTCGGTAAACAACGCGTCCATTCCGTACCCGCCTTGCGACAGTCGCTCCGCCGAAATCTTGACCGCGTTGCCGCCGTCTTCGAATCGACGAAGAAACCTCAAAGCCAACTCGGTATTTTTGACGCTCGGCAATTCGACCGCGTCTTTGGGATGGAACAGATTAAAATACAACGTCGCGTAGAATTTGAAATCGCTACGCATTGGCTGGATTTCGTCGAGCGTTACGTCGCGGAAATCAACGAAGTTGAATTTGTAATCGTTAAAGAACCGCTCGATCTCTTCCCTAACCGGCGATTCATCCAATCGCACGAATTCTCTCAGCGACCTCGGCGCGGTCCAGGGTTCCGCGCCGAAATAAACCAAGATCGACACAACCGGATACAACTCTGAAGAACCATTGTCAGATTGCCACAGATACCTTGCGGCTTCACGCTGTCTGAGACCAACAACAAACACGTTGCGATCGGAAGGAGTCTGAGTAACGGTTCCAACCAACGATAAATAGGCCCGGGTTTCCGATTCTCTCATATCGACGACAATCTCGGGGATTCCGTCGCTTTCGTCGTTGTACGGAGGAAGCGGCTCGGCGACCGTAAGATTCTCGGCGCGCAACTCCCAACCGAGCTTGCGAACCCTTAACCCGACTGCGTCGGCAAAGTTCCCGCGATCGCTCAATATCTCATGAAAAAGCGCGTTCGTTTCGTCCATGTCCGATTCGTCTTTCTTTTAACGACGTCTTATCAATTCGTCCGACGCATAGGTCTATCCCGGCGATCGACTCAGTCGACCAGCCGGATAGATCGACGCGACGAATTAGTACGACTCAATTCCGAGAAGTTCGTTAAACTTAATCTTCTTCTCAAGAAGGTGGTCTTTCATCGAATTGGCGTCGACGCGAATCGAGGAGTTCGCGTTCATCATACCGCCGGAATAATCGCCGAGTCCGGCGCCAAGTCCGCCGCCTGTCTTCGGTCCCTCGGAAATGAACGTGTTCATTTCGTCAAATTCTTCGAGAAGTTTCGTCAGCATTTCCTTCGCTTCTTTTTGCGCGGCGTCGCTTTCGAGGAGCAACTTCTGAATCCCGGTTCCGCCGTTCTTGACCCCGCTAACGGCGCGCCTGATCGAATCGAAACCGTACTGAATGCGCGCGACGATCGCCTCAAGACTCTTCTGATTTTGGATCGTGCCGCCCATACCGCCGCCGAGTCCGCCGCTCATCGAATCCATGCCGCCGCCCATGCCGCCGGCCATGCCGCCGCCAGCCATACCGCCGCCCGCCATACCGCCGCCGCCCATGCCGCCGCCGAGTCCGCCGCCCATCGAGTTCGCGGAACTCTTAACGGCGTCGCGAACAAGCTCTTCGTCAATGTACGCCGATTCGTCGACGCAGAAGTCGCGCGCCAACGTCGTGAGCGATTTCGCAAGTTCCGCGTAGTCGTAATTTTTGACGCTTTCAAGATTCATATCGCCGATCGCACGCGCCGCAAGACAACGCAGTTCGTATTTCTGACTCGGATCGTCGATCACGCGCTTGAAAAGATCGAGCGTTCCCGTGCCGCCTTTCGCGCCTTCCGCGCTCTTGAAACTCGCGAGCCCCTGCAACGCCTTCTCTTGGAACCATTCGTAGACGTCGTCGCGCAACCCGCGTTCCTTCGCGTACTGAGGATCGAGCACCTTAACGAAGAGAGACTTCAGATTATTGCGCATCTTTTCTTCTTTAACGCCGATTTCAGCATGGCGAACGAGTCCGATAAGCGCGCCGAGTCGCACGTAATCGGGAGTCTCCTTGGAAGTCGAGACGAAGGTCGCGAGCGGCGTGATCGCGCCGGCGTACGGCACGGCGCCGACTCCGTTGCGATCCCCGGCGACTTCGTTGACCGTCCCCATGGCGAGAACGGCGTTGTAACGGCACGCCGGATAGCAACTGTTCGACCCGGCGTAACCTTTCAGCGCGTCGACGACTTCTTTCAGAAACGTCTGTTGCGCGGCGCCGGAAATGGAAACCGCGTCTTTTTCAAGCTCTTCACGGAATTTTACGAGGTACTGAGCGTTCGCGCGAACGGTCCAGCGCGCAAGATAATACTTTCGCAAAAACTCCTTGAGTTGATCCGCGTTTCCGCTCTGCAAAACGGCGCTCTTCTGACTCGCTTGCTGCTCGTCGACGGACGCTTCCTTATATTCTTGCGCGCAAACGCACGAGGTCGAGATCAGAACGGCGCAAGCGAACGCGCAAACGGCGCGACTCACTACGCGCATATCGAATAATCGGGAGTAATTCATCATATCTCCAGCGCAAAAACGCTCAAATTCGGAACAATCGGACGCGGTATCGACGCGACGTCTGCCGTCGCGCGACGCGCCGACTACGGCGCTATTATGAACTAATCATAACGACAAAGACCCTGCGACGTCAAGCGTTTTCAAAAAAAAATGCCATTTCGACAAAAAAAGAACGGAAAGTAACGACGAAAACGGCAACTTTTCAAAAAAGAACCTTGCGATACAATAGACCGACAATCAATTCAATATCGATCGCGCGACTCGCGGACCAACGCGAATCGCGTCTTTCACCGGGCGTAACAATGTCAAGAAACGAAGCGACTTATTCTCAATTACTCGCGGAAAGCCGACGACAACGCGAATCGGTCTCCGGCGTTCCGATTCCGGTTCCGCCGACGCCGATGTTGATTACCGGCGGAACCGGCGTCGCGGGATACGGCGCGCTCGCGTACTTTCAAGCGCGATTTCCGGGGAAAGTCTACGCCATGGTGCAAGAGACCGACGTCGATTTTCCGGCGGAAAACCTTCTCTACTCCAACCTCCGAGACTACGACGAACTCGCGGCGCTACTCGATTCCAAAGGTATCCGCGCCATTCTCGACTGCGCGGGAAACTGCGCTCTCAAAGCGTGCCAGCTCGATCCGAGAATCGCGTGGGAACTCAACGTCGAAATCGCGCGCAACCTCGCGCGGTACGCTCGATCGCGCGGCGTCAGACTCGTTCATCTCTCCGTCGACATGGTCTACGGCGGACGACCGCGCGGCGCGTACCTCGAAAGCGAGCCGACCTGCCCCGTCAACGTTTACGGAGAAACGATGGTCGAAGGAGAGCGCGCCGTCGCAGAACTCGATCCTTACGCCGTTACACTCCGGATCTCCATGCCGATGGGAATAAGTTTCAACGGGCACGCCGGCGCTATCGATTGGATCGCCTCACGATTCCGACCGGGACGACCCGCCACCCTGTACTACGACGAAGTCCGCACGCCGACCTACGTCGACGAAATGGCGCGGGTCTTTCGAGAGTTCCTCGCAAACGACTACGCCGGGATTTTGAACTGCGGCGGCGTTCGACAGCTCTCGCTCTATCAGATGGCGCAGATCGTCAATCGTTCCGGAGGGTTCGATCCCGATCTGCTCTACGGTATGCTCATCGAAGAATCGTGCCCGGCGCCGCCTCGCGTGAGAAACTGCTCCATGGATTCGAGTCGACTCGCGGAAGTTCTCGGTTACGTTCCCTTCACGCCGTGGCCGGGGCTTCCGGAACTCGTTCCCGATTCTCGACGCTGGCACTATCGCCGCGCTCACGACGAACCGGGCTCGACGCCTTATATGAACCGCGCGCTCGGATTCTCGCCGACGCTCTACGAGTCGCGCGAATCGTACCTAACGGGACTCTTCTAACAAAGAAGCCGCCGACGCGAAAGACGCGAAGGCGGCTTCTTCATTTGCGTTTCAATTGCGCGTCAAATACATCTTGTCAATTTGTAATCGTCAACTATAGCCGACAAATTGCGACAGTCTTGCCTTTTTCGGTCGTCGAGCAGTCCGATTGCGCGCGGCGATCGTCGAGCGTTTCGACGCGCTATTCTAGACGGCAAACTACTCGCTGAGCACGTATTTATTGGCGATCGTGAGACCGGAGACGAGAGCGCCGACGACGCCGAGCATGCCTTGATCGGCGCCGCAAATAAAGAGGTTTTTGAGCGGGGTCAGTCCGTCGTATCGTTTCTGGGCGGCGCCGTAGATCGCGCCGCGTTCGCGACCGGTGTAGCGCTCGATCGTGAGCGGCGTGAACATATCGACGTCGATAATATTGCGGCGAAATTCCGGCACAAAACGCGCGGCGGACTCGAGGGTCTTCTCGTAGAAACGCAGTTTCTCGCGCTTATACTCGTCAGGCGACAGCTTCCGCCACAGGTCGTAATTCGCGAGCGCCGTAATGCGAATCATGGAATCTTCGAGCGGCTGGGAATAGGCGAAATTATTCGGGGAACAAATCACGCCGCTGCTCAGGTCGACGAGGGCGTCGGGATTGCGATAGGCAAACCGCTCGGAATCGTTGAAGAAGACGATCGTCTTATCGTGCCCCAACTCTTTCGGGGCTTTGTCGAGAACGCTAATCGTCTCGATAAAGCCTAATTTTCCGATATCGCGCTGATCGACGGCGGAGCCCATGCCGCATAGTTTCATCGTTTCAGGCCATCCGGCGGAGGAGAGATAGCGTTTGGCGCGAATCTCTTCGCCGTTGTCGAGAATGATTTTTTCAACGGATTCGTCGGCGTTCGATTCGATTCTTTTAACGCCGGCGTTGAGTCGTAGAACGCCGCCGAGGGAACGGAACCGCTTCAGGAGTTTGAGAAGAATTCTTCGAACGCCTTCATGCGGACGCGCGAATCCTTCGAGGAAGAGCGAGCGGAACATGACGCAGAATTGTCCAAAATCCATATCGTGCTCGCGCGCGCCGCCGTAGTAGCAGACCGGGCAAAAGATCATGTCGACGAGCTTGGGATCGGAGATAAACTGCGCGACGTATTCTCGCGCGGACCCGTCGGCGGACCCTAGCCCGAGCTGGTCGTATCCGACGAGTCCGGATACCATTTTGCGGAACCCGTCGATTTGTTTGGGGAATTTCTCGGCGACGTCGGTCTCAAAACGCTCGAAATCGTTGGTAAAATTCAATTCGACGCCGGGAAACGCGATCGTTGAACCGTTCTGTTGAACGAGTCCGAAATCGTCCCACGAGATCCGTAAGTGGCGCAGAATGCGCGAGAGCGGTCCGCTTTTCGTTCCCTTCGGCGCGTAGTTTGTAACGGCGTGCAACCCGACGTCGTAATTGCGTCCGTTGCGGCGGTAGAAAGAATTAAGCCCGCCGATCGCGCTGTGTCGTTCAAGAATGCAAACGTTATAATCGAATTGAGCCAGTCGAATTCCTGCGGCGAGCCCGGACATTCCGGCGCCGACGACCACCGCGTCGTAAGTAGTTTCGGACATGTTTCAATGTTGCGGCGACGCCGCTCCCAAACGTAAAACCCCATTCCAATCGCGCGTTATGCGCAAACTTCAATCCATTGTACATTGCGCGTTCAGCGACGCAAGAACAAAAAAAGACGCCGAAACATTTTCGACGTCTTTTTTTGTTTTGAAATCAATCGATTCGTGAAAAATCGCGCTCGCCGCCGACTACTTGAAGAGCTTGGCAATCGATTCGAGGAGCGGTCCCGCAATGTCGCCTGTGCCTTCTTCGTAACTCCAAATCGTGCGGCACAGTTCGACGGCGCCGATCGTGGCGAGAATCAGGAAGATCAAGCACGGAACGAGGAAGAGGAGATCCTTGCCGGTGAAATTCATCGACGAAACGGCGGGAGCGGGCGCGTTGCCCAAACCTTGCGGCGCGGCTTCGGTATCGTCAAACGCGGCGCCAAAGGCTGCGGCGCCGGCTCCGAACGAATTCTCCGAACTCGAAGAAGAAGAGGCGCCAAAAACGTCCGTTCCGCCGCCGAAAGAGTTCGTAGCGCTACCGCTAAAGGGAGAAGACGCTCCCGAAGCGGCGCCAAATCCCGACAAGCCCGACAAGTCGGCGGATCCAAAGCTATTGTCCGCAGATTCGACATGGAAGGGATCGGACGCGCTGTCGGACGCCTGGCTGTCCCCTGCGTCTTGCGAAATATCGAGAGAGATCGAACCGTCGTCGTCCGTCGACGTCGCGGACGGCTCGTCGAGCGTAAAGAGCGAATCGTCGGGCGAACTACCGTCGGCAGCGTTCGACTCTTCCGAGTCGTCGGTGAAGAACGGATTCGATTCGGAATCGGACGAAATATCGGAAGGATCGCCAACGATCGCGCTCGATTCGCCGCTCGTCGACGCGCCGGAAACGCTGTCGTCGACGAGATCGAAGACGCTGTCGTCGTTCGGGGCAAATTCGGTCGCGCCTTCTTCGTCCGCGTCTTTATCAAGATTGAGAACGGCGCCGACCGATTCCGTCGGCGCTAGTCCGTACACGCCGCCGTCGTCGCTACTTGCGACTTTCGATTCTTCGTCGACGGCCGCGTCGAGCTCGAAACCGGCGTCGGAATCGCCGAGGAGCGCCAAACCGCTGTCGCTGCCGGTCAAATTCAACGAGCTACCCGACCCGGAGCCGGAACCGGAACCGCCAAGAACGAAATCGCCGCCCAAATCGACGTTCGAGCCGCCGGTAAGATCGTCGAGAAGAGAAAGTCCGCTGTCGCTATTGCTCGTATTGACGACGTTGTCGGAACTCGAACCCGTCGCGGGAACGTCTGCGGCAAGGTCGACGGAAGAAGCGTTGTCGACCGATTCCGAATCGACGAGCGCGGAATCTTCGCTCGTCAAAGGAGTCGAACCGCTCGCCGACGGCTCCGTGTTCAGATCAAAGTCGTCGAGGTCTTCGACGAGAGAAAGTCCGCTGTCGCTGCCCATGGAGAGTCCGTCGACCGACGGTTTCGCTTCCGGCTCGTCGACAAGCGCGGAACTCTCGTCCGTCAAAGGAGAATCCGGGCTCGAAATCAGATCGTCGACGGAGGGAGTCGTCGGCTCGTCCGCAATTTGCAGATCGTCTTGCTGATCGTCGTCTTTCGCCAATTTCAAGCCGGACGCGGAATCGTCGACGGCAAAAGTAAGATCGTCGGATTCTTCGGACGCGAGCGCGAGATCGTCGTCGGATTTATCGAGCGCGACGCCTTCTTCTTCGACGACCGGCTCAAGTCCGACGTCGGTCGCTTCGTCGGAGTCGACGAGCGCGAGTTCAGGCTCGACCGCCGATTTCTCGGTGAGAATCTCTTTAACATCTTCGGTCGCGTCGATGAAAGAATCGGGAGCGCCAGGCGCGCTCAAGTATTCTTCGCCGCGGTCGAACATGGAATCGAAGTCGTCGGAACTGACCTGCGGAGCGTCGGGCGCGGCGGACTCGGCGTTGGCGCCGGAACGTTCTTTAATCATGTTCGCAAGGTATTTATCGACGTCTTCCTTGCGGAATTTCCAATCGGCGCCGTCTCTAAACGCGCGCAGTTTGCCTTGTTCGCGAAGACGATTCACGTCGCCTGACGATAATCCTAGTGTGTCAGCGGCTTTTTGTAGGTTGTAATACATGCGAACGTTCCTAACATAGGTATAAAACAAATGGGAACTCGAAGCGAACGAACTCGCGTCGCGCAAAAACGCGCGCGAACGATCGACGCCGAACCCCGACTTTCCGACTAAACATGAACGCGAGTCGCAACGCTCAACGAGTCGACGCGCCGTTGGAGCCGCGTTCATGAGAACGCGCAACACGACCTTTATCTGTTTTCGACCGCGAGCGCGTTAAAAATAAACGCGACGCTAAAATTCCTAATCATGCGCATTATGCGCGTTTGACGAATCGCTAAGGCGTTGAAGTTTGTCCCGATTCTAACTGTTCGCGAATCTGGGAAGGAGTCAAGCCTTCGCCGTTAAAATTGACCAATTTCAGGTCGAGATCGAACGCGCGCGTTGCGACGAGTTCGATCGTGCTGTTCGCTTCGCCTTGCCGAATCCAGTAGACGCAAATGCGTTTCGATTCCGAATCGACTAAAATAATCTGTCGTCCGGAGTCGCCGAGCGGCGCGTCGAACGCGTAAAGCGGCGGAACTTCAAGGGGACGCGAAAACCGCGCGCGACCGTTCGATTCAAGCGCGACGCGCGGCGACGCTCCCGCTTCTATCGATTCGCGAACGGAGTTCGACCCCGCGCCGTACGGCTGCTGCGCAACCGCGCCGAGTCCGCGACTCAACGCTATTCCTATCGCTACGCCGACGCATAACGCTACGAGCAAGCGCGTCGACGACTTCTCTCTATCCGTGTGCAATGCCATTCGATCCTTCTACTACTGCGATCAACATATTCCGCCAAGTCAACCACAGCTTCTAAATATTACCCATCTATTCTATTCGCCCTCAACCGACAATTCAACCGAGTTCAAAAAAAATTGCGAAAAAAATCTCGCAATAGCGATTTGCCTCGACGATTAAACCGACGTTGCGAACAAATCAAAACAAACGTTTTTCGCCAATAACGCGCAATTTTCGGATTATAACAAAAATAATCGCGTCCCTTGCATTATAACTGCGGTCGACAAAAATTTCAACGTCGCGTTAGAAATTGATCGGGAAAAATCGTCGAACTTTGCACAAAAAAAATCGCGTCGACGAAAACTCGCCGACGCGATTCGATATTTCACGCGATCTCAACGCGCGCGGAATTTGAACGTCGCTCGCAAACTAGCGCGGCATCTTCACGCTGTTGCCGCCGGCCGCCGGAAGATACGCGTGCTTCACGTAGTCCGCGACCATGCGGTGAGCGCTGAAGCGCCACGCCAACGTCGCGATCGAGTTCTTCATCATGGCGATCCATTTGACCGGAAGACCGTGTTCGTTACGATCGTAGAACGTCGGAATGACCTGCGTTTCGAGAACGTCGAGCAACGATTCGTTATCGCGCGCGTCCGTAATCTTCGGATCGACGTTCGACATACCGTTTCCGATCGCGAACCCGTTCGCCCCGTCGTACGCTTCCGCCCACCAACCGTCGAGCACGGAGAAGTTCAGCGCGCCGTTGAGCGCCGCCTTTTGCCCGCTCGTGCCGGACGCTTCGTAAGGTCGGCGAGGATTGTTGAGCCAGACGTCGACGCCTTGGACGAGATGGCGCGCAACGTTGATGTCGTAGTCTTCGAGGAAGATCACGCGATTGGAGAAGCGCGGATTACGCTGAACGCGAACAATGCGATTGATCACATCCTTGCCGATGTTGTCGGCAGGGTGCGCTTTACCGGCGAAGATGAATTGGACGGGTCGATCGGGATTATTGACGATCTTATCGAGTCGCTCTTCGTCCTTAACGAGGAGGAAGGCGCGTTTGTATTCGGCGAATCGTCGCGCGAACCCGATGGTGAGGGCGTTCGGATCGAGGATTCTCTTCGAAGCGTCGATCATTTCCTGAGGAGCGCCGAGGCGTTCGAGTCGACGTCCGACGCGGCGACGTGCGAAATCGACGAGCAGGAGCTTGAGCGCCATGTGCGTTTCCCAAAGATCGCCGGAATCGACGTTGTAGACCTGCGACCAAACGTTCGGATCGATCGATTCGATCGTCCATCCGGACATAGCGCGTTCGAAAAGCGTCTTCAACTGCGGAGCCATCCAGGTCGGGACGTGAACGCCGTTCGTGATGTGTCCGATGGGCAGTTCTTCCTCTTCCTTATCGGGCCAGAGACCGTTCCACATCCGTCGCGTAACGACGCCGTGAAGCGAACTGACGGCGTTGGCGTATCGGGACATTTTCATACCGAGGATGGTCATGCAGAAGCGCTCGTCCTTGTCGTTCGGACCTTTGCGACCGAGGAGCATGAACTCGTCGAGAGTGAGTCCGAGCGATTTATAGAGCGGTTCGAGGTGCTTTTCGATGAGCTCTTTGCTGAAATAATCGTGTCCTGCGGCGACCGGCGTGTGCGTTGTGAAGACGGTTTGCTGAGCGACGTCGCGAGCGGCGTATTTGAAGGAAACGCCGCAGTATTCCATTCGTTGTCGCGTCGCTTCCAGAGTTGCGAAGGAGTTGTGTCCTTCGTTGAGGTGGTAGACGCTCGGGGTAATTCCCATGGCGGCGAGGGCCTTGACGCCGCCGACGCCGCAGACCAACTCTTGTCGAATACGCGTGCGCGAATCGCCGCCGTAAAGCGTGCTCGTGAGTTCGCGCTCCTCTTTGGAGTTCACTTCGAGATCGGTGTCCAGGAGCAACAAGGTAACGCGTCCGACTTGAATTTTACGAACTTTCGCGTAGATCGGACCGTCTTTCGTATCGACTTTGACGGTGAGTTTATTACCGTCTTTATCGAGCGCCGATTCAAAAGGCAGGTTGTCGACGTCCGTATTGATATACATCTCGACTTGATTGCCTTCGGCGTTGATGAGTTGCTTGAAATATCCTTTGTCGTAGAAGAGTCCGACGGCGACGAGCGGGACGCCGAGTCCGCTGCAACTCTTGACGTGGTCCCCTGCGAGCACGCCGAGACCGCCGGAATAGATCGGAATCGATTCGTGAATACCGAATTCTAGCGAGAAGTAAGCGACGGGTCGCGCGCCGAGAGTTCCGGCGTTTTGACGCGCCCAAAGCGGACGTTGAGAGACGTAATTCTTAAAGCGGCGATACGCGACGTTGATGCGCGTTTGCAACGTCAATTCGAGCGCGCGCTCTTGAAATTGTTCCGGGGTGTACTCGCGCAGAAGGGCGATCGGGTTGTGCCCGAGTTCTCGCCATCGTTGCGGATTGACGAGTCGGAAAATGTCAACGACGTCCTGATGCCAACTCCACCACAGGTTATGCGCGATTTCCACACACTTTTGGTACGAACTCAATTCGTTCGATTCAGCGACGTTCAAATCAAATTTATCCATGAAAATCTCCTCGGTCGACGCGCCATGCGTCGGCGATGTGGCGCGCAACGTCGACCATCGCCGCGTTGCGACTCTCTACGTCCGCGCGCGCAACAAGCGCGAAACGTTCGCTTCGTTTAATTACGCCGATATTTTGGCAAAGAACCCGTTTTTTGTAAAGGGTTGAAACGCTCTTAACGGGAAAAAGAAACTCATTTTCCAAAAATATTGTATGAATTTTCTATCTTATCACAATCAAGAAAAAAAATCAAAATTGTGTTTTATCCAATTTAACGTCAAAACGTCAATTGACTCGTGAGGACGCCGTTCGCGCAACGCCAAAGCGTCGACGAACGACGTCAAATTCAACGCGCGCGACAAAGCGCAACCGTCCCAACGTCGCGGCGCCGACGACGCGAAAACGACTAATCGAGCCAGTCCCAGTCGAGATCGGCGCACTGCGAAAAACTATCGGCGTCGACGTACAGCGTCGCGAACGGAAGCCTACGCAAGATCGTCGCCGGACACGCCTCGGAGATCGGCGCGGTGAGCGTCGCGCGAACGGCGCTCGCCTTCAATTTGCCGGGAACGGCGCAAATTTGTCGACCTGCTTTTGCGAGCGTCGGAACCGTAAGCGTCAACGCCGTCGTCGGCGTCGAGTCGAAATCGGGAAAACACCCGTCGTGAACCTGCTGGCGACGGCAGACGTCGTCGAGTTGAACCGCCTTAATGCGCTTCGGATCGTTGAAATCGGCGACCGGCGGGTCGTTAAACGCGACGTGCCCGTTTTCGCCGATCCCCATGCACACGACGTTGATCGGCGCTTCGGCGAGAATTTGATCGTAGCGCGCGAGCATGGCGTCGACGTCGAGTCCGCGCTCTTCGTCTATGTAATAGATCGAGCGGAACGGAAGAAGGTCGAAACAATGCGTCTTAAGATAATAAGAGAACCGCGCGCGCGAACCGATCGGCAGACCGACGTATTCGTCCATATGCAACGCGTCGACTTTGCTCCAGTCGACGTTGCGCGCCGCGACGAGCGTCGCGAGCGTCTCGTTCTGGGACGGCGCGGCGGCAAAGATCACGCGCGCCGAACCGTTTACGAAAATCGACGCGCGAAAAGCGTCCGCCGCGTCCGCGCCGGCGACCGCGCCGAGTTCCGCGCGCGTCGACGCCACCTTAACGAGAAGGCAGTCTTTACGAAAACTTCTGATCATACGACGACTCTACTTTCCTTCTTCTTTCCGCTCTTTCGTTCTTTCCCTAGCGCCTTCTTGCGCTACGATCGAACGGCGTCCCCGACCTTGCCGTCCGACGCGTCCGACGCGTCCGACGGTCGAACGGCCTTGACGAAATCCTTACTGAAAACTTGCGCGGCGTTCCCGGAATACGCGCGTTCCGTCGCCTTCTCGTTGGAGTACTGATCGCGCGCAAATCTGGAAAGATAGCATCCCCACGGCGTCGGGTACTCGTGACTGACGCACGCAAGACAGAGTCGCATCGATTCGAGACCGATCGCGGTCGTGAGGGATTTCGTCGGAAGATACCGCAAGGAATCGCAGCCGATATCCTTCGCCATCTCCGCCTCGATTTCCTGCGTCATGACCCAATTCATCGTCAAATCTTCGTCGCACGTCGCGTCTTTCATACTGAAGATCTTCTCGAAGAATTTCGGCGCGAAGAGTTCGCGGTACGTCGACATGTCGATTCCGTAAAAACACGGCGCGACGATCGGAGGACACGCGACCCGAACGTGCACTTCCTTCGCTCGACCGATCGTTTTAATGCGCTCGATCAAGACGCGCATCGTCGTCGAACGTACGATCGAATCTTCGACGAGCAACACGCGCTTGTCTTCGAGCACCTCAGGCAACGGCGTGTACTTCGTCTCCGCCTTGCGACGACGCGACGACCCGCCTTCGATGAACGTTCGACCGCTGTAACGATTCCGAATGACGCCTTCGACGCACGGCAAACCGAGCTTGTACGCCATGCCGTCGGCCGCCGCCTTGCTCGTGTCGGGCACGGGAACGACGATGAAGTCTTTTTTCTCGCAATCGTCCAGAATCGTTTCCAGATTCGCAAGCTCTTCGCCGAGCCTTTTGCGGGCAAGATAGACGCTTTTGCCGTCGAGAACGCTCGACACGTTGGAAAAATAGACCCATTCGAAGAAGCAATGCGCGGTTCGCGGCGACGGCTGATATTGTTTGACCTCGACCCCGCCGGTCGGCGTTACGATCACGACTCCGCCCGGCGGAACGTCCTGAATCTCCTCCGGCTGGAATCCGAGATTAAAGAGCGCGACGCTCTCGCTCGCCGCCGCGAAGAAGGATCCGTCGAACGCGTAGCAGAGCGGCTTAATGCCGTGCGGATCGCGCATTACGAACATTTCGCCGAGCGCGTTTAAAAAGACGACGCTGTACGCTCCGTCGAGCGGCTCCGCCTTGGCGTTCGACGGCTTCACCATCTTTTGACAGATCTTCAAAAGATCGCGCTCGGAATCCTTCAGCGCCGCGCAAAGATAATGCATAATGATTTCAGAATCGGAGTCGCGAGAGAACCACGCGTTTTCGTCGATCGCGAGAAGTTGCGACTTGAGACGCTCGTAATTGGCAAGCTGACCGTTGAACGCAAAACTGAACCATTTGTTCCGCTTGATATGCGGTCGTTCGAACGGATGCGCGTAATTCCGATCGTCGCGACCGTTCGTCGCGTAACGAACGTGCCCGATCGCCGCGCAACCGGTCAGCCCGTTCATGATCTTCTCAAATTCTTCTTGATGGTTCTGATGAAAGACTTCGGCGACGGTTCCGAGTTCCTTATAAGTCGTCAGAAGCTGCGAACGCTCCGGATTATACGCCGTCATGCCGCTCGAAAGTTGTCCGCGATTCTGCAAGGAAAGCAGCATTCTCGGCATGAGACGCGAGACCTCGTTGGGACCGCCTTCCGGGCATTTGGATGATTGTTCGCGATTCGGAAGATGATACACGGCGACGACGCCGCACTCTTCATGTAGTTCGCCCATGGGCAAGCTCGCTCCTTAACAACATTGGCGCCGAACGTCTATTCGAGCGCAAATAATCAACGCGACGCGCAATCATAAACGTCGGTCTCTTAATAATCGGCGCTTTGAACGCGGCGCGCCATAAAAAGGCTCGCGTATCGACGCAATCGGCGCGCGGCGTCGCGCTCTTAAAAGTATACCTGAAAGCGTAAAAATCAAAACGGGGGGCGATTTCACCCTACTCGTCTCCGCCGGTTCTCGATCGACGCTCGCGATCGGCGCAATGCGGAACGCAACAAAGCCTCGCGTGCGCGGCGAATTCGCGAAGCGCGCGAGTCAACAAAAAAAAACGCGCTGTCAAATGGCAACGCGTTTTTATCTCAGGGATTCGTCCGGCGACGGAACGCCGACAAGATCGGCGTTACCAACCGTAAACGATATTTGACTCGATCGTCTTACGAGCAAGCTCGAGGTCGACGCCGGTTTCTTTCATATAGATGCGAATCGCGTGAAGTTTGTCTCCGGACGCTTTGGAGAGGCATTCGCGCGCGAGTTCGCTCGACTCGACGCGACCGGTAATACCGAGCGCCGCTTTGGAGATGACCCAAGCGTCGCGCGGGCGTTTCGTAACGCGAATCGCGTCTTCCGTCGGATAGTTTTCTTTTAGAATCGCCCTGGCGCCGTTTTCGTCGTCCGCCCAAGCGATGACGATGTGCGCCGGCGTTTCGATCTCAAATAAAGCCATAAAACACAGTTTCCTTACTTGATCTTGAACCGATTAAACTCGCGTCGACCCATGTCGTCGCGCTGCGCGGCAAGCCGCGTTTCCTTGATTATACGGCAAAAGCGGCGCGATCGCTAGCGTAAAAGAGGATCGCGCGCGTCTTTTTTCCGATTTTCTTAATCAAGTCATAGTCAGAACCGCGACTCGACGATTTCGGCGTTACTTTTCGACGGTGAACGTGTGAACGGTCGTGTGACGATAGGTCTCGCCCGGCTTCAGAATCGTCGACGGGAAGGACGGTTGGTTCGGGGAGTCCGGGTAATGTTGCGTTTCGAGGCAGAATGCGGAGTGCTTTTCGTACTTGTATCCGTCGACGCCGGTCGTTCCGTCGAGGAAGTTGCCGGAGTAGAATTGAACGGCGGGTTCCGTCGTTTCAATCTTCATAACGCGACCGGACTTGGGATCCTTCGCGATCGCGCAGAGACCCATTTCGCCCGCCTTTTTATCGGCGAGAACGAAGCAGTGGTCGTAGCCGCCGTGGAATTGCGGTTCCGCAACGTCGTCGATCTCTTTGCCGATCGCCTTCGGCGCCGTGAAATCAAGCGGCGTGCCTTTAACGCTCGCGACTTCGCCCGTCGGAATGAGCGTGCCGTCGGTCGGGAGATATTTCGGCGCGTTCATTTGCAGGATCGTATTGCGAATCGTGCCCGATTTGTATCCGCCGAGGTTCCAGAAGGTGTGGTTCGTCAGGTTGACGGGGGTCGCCTTATCGGTGGTAGCGGTGTAATCGATGGTGAGGGAGTTGTCGTTCTTGAGGGAGTAGACGACGGTAACTTCGAGTTTGCCCGGATAGCCTTCTTCGCCGTCTTTGGCGGTGTATTTGAGGGTCAGGTAGGCGCCGTCTTTATCGGCGGAGGCGGTCGCGTCCCAGATCTTTTGGTCGAAGCCTTTGACGCCGCCGTGGAGGGCGTTCGGTTTGTCGGTGATCGGCAGGGTATATTCTTTGCCGTCGAGGGTGAATTTCCCGAGCTTAATGCGGTTGCCGTAGCGACCGATGAGGGATCCGAAGAAGGGCCGAACCGTTTGGTATTCTTCGACGGTGGCGAGGTTGCAAGAAACGTTGTCGAACTTTCCGTCTTTATCCGGAACGTTCATTTCGTAGAGAACGCCGCCGAAGTCGAGGATTTTCGCGGACAGACCGTTCGCGTTCGTGAGAGTGTACGCGGTAACGGGGGCGCCTTCTTTGGTCGCGCCGAACTTACTAACGTTGACGTTGGACATACTTTCTTCTCCGTACGCGACGGCGACCGTCGTCGCGACAAGCGCCGCCGCAACGCATGCGAGAACGCTAAAGAGCGTCGATTTTTTCATCGCTTCTGATTCCTTACAATCTGCACGCGCCCGACGTAGCCGCGAGCGCGAGAATTCCCTTGCGACAGTCGACGACGCGAACCCGCGACGCGACCGCGACGACGCGACGCCGCGCGCACGCCGTCAAAACACTGAACGCTATTCTAACGGGGACGCAAGTGAAAATCAACGGCGGCGCAAAAAAAAAACGAAAAGCCGCCTCCTCGCCTTTCTGAGAAGGCGCGATTCTCGCTAAAAGTTAGATCAAACTAAAATTCTTCGTCGCACGTCTTGACAGATTGTTAGAAAAGACTAAACTAAGCGACGCGACGCTTAGTTAATAGGCGTCGCAAGCCTGCGCCGCGTCGGTCTGTGTGTTGAAGTGGAGCGTCAGATCGGCGTCGGCGCAGGCGATTTTTCTTTCGCCTGCCTCGCCTCTGGGCTGTCGCGTTCGTTTTCGTATCCCCATTGTTTTTGCTCCGATATTGTTGGAGGCAGAATCAGGCTACGACTATCCCGCCTTCCTTCGCCAGATTGTCTCTTGCTCTTCGTCGAGAAATAAGCTACAATGCTCTTCATCAAAATCCAACTTCCCCTGATTGCGAGACTCCGTGTTTCCATTTGAGAGACTCCGTTATGAAACGTCAAACGTTGTTCCGCCGCCTTACCGCTCTTCTGAGCGTCCGTCAGGCAACGCCCGCTTTCAAATCCCTCCCCTTTCAAAAACGACGTCTTTCTTTTGAACCCCTTGAGACGCGCGAACTACTCGACGTTGCGCCCGCCTTTGCCGTTGTCGACCTCTCGACAAGCGCCGAACTCGAAAACCAGGACGTTCTTTCCTTAACCTCCTATTCTACCGACGCCGCAGGTTCCGAAGTCTTACCGGCGTACGGCGAGGTCGTCTACCGCCGCCTTGCCCTCAAAAACCTTGGCGATTCTTCGCTCGACGTAACCTCGGTTTCTGTCTCCAACTCCTCGCGCGTTGAACTCGTCGGCAACCTCCCCGACTCCCTTCGTCCTTACGAAGAAACAACTTTTCTTCTCAAATGGCGAGCGTTACAATCTGAAAGTCCAACCTTAACGATCGAAACAAACTCCCTGACTCAACCAACCCAGACAATAAACCTATCGTGCGTCGTTCGCCCCAACTCTACCGTTCTTCCGCAACTCGCGACGTTGACGCTCGTCAACGATACAGGAGAGAACGATTCAGATCTTTCGACCTGCAACCCCGCCGTCCTCGGTTCCACGTTCGGGGAGTTATACGGCGGTTACGTCGACGTTGAGTTCGACCTTGACGGAGACAATCAAGTCGACGCTATCGAGCGCGTCGACGTCTCCGGAGCTTTCGATTTTGATCCCAGCGTTTACTCAACGTCCTTTGAACCGCCTGAATCGGGAACCCACGCCGTTTCGCTCCGTTATCGCGCCGCAATCTACAACGCGTATGACGAACTCGTCGAACGTGAAACATGGCGGACGTTCAATTACGTTCTCGAACCGGCGCCTACGTCGTCTCTTGTCGTCTCAAACCTCGCGTTCGATCGAAATTTCGACGGCGATTGGACGCAACCTAACGTCGCCGCGATCACGGGGTCCGTTTCAGGAACGGGCAGTCGCGCAATTCAACTTCAAATTGGCGCAAATCGTTATCAATTTGAAACGACGGAATCCGCCTTTAGCGTTCCCGTACCGCAAGGATTAACATACGGAACGGTCAATACGCTCTCCGTTCGCGCAGGGCAATACGACGCGACGACCCAACGCGTTCTTTACGGCGAATGGTCGGCGATTTCCGTCACGCCAACGCCGCCGTCCGTCGCAACTCTCGAACTTCAAAACGACGATGGCGAAAGCGCCAACGACGGTGTTTCTGGGGACATAACGCTCGTCGGAACTCTCGCGAACGTCGTCGGACGCAATTTCGCCGAAGTTGAATTTTTCTGTAACGGAACAAGCATCGGAAGCGCTACGACAGACGACGACGGCGCTTTTACATTTGAGCCGTCGAAGCTTCCAATTAACGCAGGAGTCGCCTCCGGAACAATCTCAGCGCGCGCCGTTTGGCGTCCTTCAAACGGATCTCCCGTCTACGGAACCGAACGGTCTATCGCAGTAACTTATCTCTCGCCGCTTGCGTCCGACAATTATGCGTTAAACGTAGAACTCACGGACGCTCTTGATAATCAATCGTCCCTTCCGACAACCTCTACGCCAGCCTTCGCCGCTTCATGCGAATTTGACGTCGATCTCGACGTCGAATTTGAATATCGGTGGAAAATCGCCAATAGCCAAACCTGGTCGGAAACAGCATGCGTGTTCGCAAACGCAGAAGAATCCGAAGAAGAGGTCGACAGCCTCTTGTTCAACGCTACGTTTTATATTCCCGGACTTTACAACTTAACGACAAGTTCGACAAACGTCGACCTACAAATCCGACCGCGCATATACGACGTTGTTCTCTGCGATTACGTTTCCACAGACGCCTGGACGGCTTATTCGTTTGTCTTTCAAAAGCCAAGCGCAACCGCGCCGACGATCTCTTCCGTAGCGCTCGCCGCGCCTTCAGACGGTATTGGAAGCGTTACGTCAAATCCTACGATTTCGGGTAGAATTGCTTCCGGCGATTCCATCTCAGGCGTTCGAATCAACGTTTATTCAGACGCCGCGAGAATTGGCGAAACAACGACCGACGCCTACGGACGCTTTTCATTTCGTCCGCAAAATCTTGCTTATGGATCGCAAACGATTTCCTGCGCTGCGGAAATATGGGACGCTACGTCGCGACAGTACGTCGAAGGAACAAGCGCGTCGTTAACGTTCGCTTACGTAGCGCCATGCGTTTTTGCGCCAACCCTGGGCGATCTCAGACTCTGGGACGATACGGGAACTCCTAACGACGGCGTAACCGCAAATCCAACGCTTTACGGTAAAATCGCCGTTCCCGCTAACGGCGACGAGACTATAAACGCCTATCTTGCCGTTGAATACGATCTCGACGAAGACGGGATCTCCGACGGATTTGTTCGCGCCAACAGTTCCGGCGAGTTCTTCATTGAACCCGTTCTTACGGTCGGCGCGCATACGATAAACGTCCGCGCCGCGCGGTGGGACTCAAACGCTAATGCGGAAGTCGTCGGGGTATGGACTCCCATCGTTTTGACAGTCGTAGCGCCGTCGTCAAGTCTCCCCGGAGTCCTATCGTTTGCGCCGACCGACTCGCAAGAACCTGTTCCCGGTCAAATAGTGAGTTATTCTTCTTCTGTTTCCGGTCGAGTTACGTCGGAGGCAGGATACGACGATCTCGTCGTTCAATACGAGATTTTATCCGGCGGAATCGCCGGTTCGACGACTTTTGAATCGCACGTGGACGCTCGAGGACGCTTCTGTTGGTCGCCAGAACTCGCTTATTCAACGTCGGACTCCAACGTCTCCGTACGCGTTCGAGTCGGAAAAGTCAACTCGGCGTCTTCGACAACCTGGGGCGCCTGGTCGACGACGACCTTTATTTACCGTGCGACGCTCGAAACCACAATAACAACGGCGTCCGCGTCGTCTTCCGATCGAAGCGACGCCGAAGATTTCGAACTCAAGCTCAACGGCGTCGTCTCGCCGGGCGTTGGGATTAGAACAACTTGGATAGAATATGACGTCGACGGCGACGGAAAAGCGGACGGACGCGTCTCGCCAAATTCGTCGGCGCAATTTACTTTCTACGCCGTACCCAAGACAACGACGCTCGCACTTCGCGCGGTAGATCGGCTGCTTGACGACGCCGAAAGAATATCAAGCCAAGGCTGGATTCAAGTTTCGACGCCTAATTTTGCAACAGACGCCATCGCAACGGAACTCAACCTCTACTTTATCGACGACCTTGATTATATTCCTTATCTCCAGGTCGAGAACTACCAAGGCGCATATGCGAATCTTGTTGTCGCCCTCGACTATGACCGAGACGGACTCGCTGACGCGACACTCTCTCCAAACGCACAGGGGCGTTTGTCAGTCTCCGACGTCGTCGGCGCATTATCGTCAAACGACGTTGCGATACGCAGTGGGTTCAGCGTTGTCTTTGCGCATATCGCTTCGCCTGAAGCAGACGTTACTGAAGAGATTCCTTTCCCACTGTATACTGGCGACGTAAGCGATGAACTTCAAGAATACGACGACTTTTGCCAAGTCTTTGCCTCACTCGTCGACTACGATCCATCCGACGTTCCTGGATCCGCCGTAAACACTGTTAATAAATTGGTTTATCAAACGACGCCTGAAGAAGAAATCGACCTTGTAAACGAAGAAGACGCCTCGATAATCTTCGGCGCGCAAATCGACGTCGACGCATTGCGAAATATTCCAATACCGAACGTTGAAATACCAAATCTCAACGGCGAGTTCGTCGACCTTTCAAGGGACGTTGCGTTACAAGCGACTCTCGCCGCAATCGAGAACTCTTACAACGCGGGAATTTTAGTCGCTCAGAATCTTTGGCGCGAAACTTGCGACGCGCTCGTCTCTCAATACAATTCAGTCGTCGACTCAGCATGGCGCGAGTATTCGACAAGCGTTTCCCGCAAAAAACAAGAATTTGAAACGGTTGAAGCTACGACCTGGGAAGACTCAGACGCCTATGCGAAAATAGACGAACAATGGCAAAATGAAACGTCGCGACTCGCCGAAATTCGATCACAATCCATCGCGTCATTGAACGCATGGCTCCAAACGGAATGCCATAACTTAAGAACTACGTATGATTCGACCGTTTTAACGTCGCACGATTCCGCGTGTAACTACAACGGGCATTCGCACGCTTGCCAAACCCAACAAATCAATGCAAGAGAGGCGTACTACAAAGCAAAAATTCAACTTAGCCTTGAGTATACGTCCAAACAGTTAATCGTAGACTGCGACTATGACAAAGCCCTTTTGGCGTCAAGAGCGCGACGCGACGTAGCGCTCGCGGAAGGTAAACGCGCGTATGAAACGCAAAAAGAGACGCGTCTAGCGACGCTTGCGCGCGAAATCTCAACTTCCGGTCTAGCTTATCAAACAGCTGTCGCAAACGCGCTAAATGCGTATTACGCCGGAGAGATCGTCAACGGAGAATTCACAGGCGGTCTCGCGGACGCAACAGCGACATACCGCAAAACGTTAGGCGGACTTGCCCAAACGGCGACGCAACAGACTTGGTCGGCGATTCGAAGCGCGGTCGACGCATGGAAAATCAATTCTGGAACCGACTCGACATGGGGCGGTTACGTCGATTCTCTTTATTCGCTGTCGGAAACGCAAGCGCTCGCGAATTCGGCGGCGAACGCTACGGCGGTCAACGCGGAAGCGGACGCGCAAAAAGCGGCGGACGTAGCGTCGGCAAACGCATACTGCGCCTATTTAATAAGCGACGCGACCGTTCTCTGCGCATCGGAACAGGCGTCGGCGACCAACTCTCAGACTTTGCAAATTGCGACGCTCGATATTTCCGCGCAAAACACGCGCGCTGAAAGCGACGCAAACGTCGAGTATATGACGGCGCAACTCGATCAGATACTAGCGATTCGCCTCGAAACAATTCGACATATGCGCGACGACGGCGTAACAACGGCATGCAAACTCGGCGCGCGAGATCGCGCGCTCGTGGGAGAAACGAATTTTTCTACGCGCTGGGCGTTGGAAAACGCTACCCAAAATGAACTCAGCGCTCTTTGGAAAGAAAACGCGATAGAACGTTTAAAAAGCGAAGTCGAAATCTACGAAGCCGTCGTGTCGACCGCCGCCGATTTTGAAACGTCTCTTCTCACCGCGCAACGCAATTCAGACGCGGCGTCCTGGCAGGCGCTTGGAAATTTCTGGAAAAGTGAAATAGCGCGCGTCGCATCGCAATCTATCGGTTCTGAATCGGCTTTAAACGCGTTTCACACGTCGATCAACACCGCCGACTTCACGGAGTTGGCGGCGTATGCCTCCCTTGAATCAAATTACGATCAAGCGATCTCAACAGCGTCTTTCAACGCTCGTCAAGGAGAGTTTACTCTTATTAAGAATCTTTGGACGAGCGAATACGCGTCGTATTTTACGGAACTCGACGACGCTTGTCAAAATCTCTCAGACTCCTTTGTAGGAGGATTTTATCGTTCCCTCGTCTCCGCCGCGCAAACCGACTACGCATTTCAGTGGGCAAACGAAACGAACTACTTCAATCAAATTCTTGCTAAAGACAGCGCATACGTCAATACGGCGAGAAATCTAAACAACGACTATGCCAACGACGTTTCGGACGCCATTCACGCGTACGCGCAGTCGCAAGTCGTCGTAACGGATTCGAGCGTCAATCGCGGCAAGTTATGCGAACAAGACGAAGTCGACGCGCGCGTCGCGTATTATATTGCGCGCGACGAAGCTGACGCCGAGTTAAGTCAAAAGACGATCAACGCAAAAAAAGACGCGCTTAATCAAAAACTCGATTTGCTCGATATTTGGGCTACGTATGTTGTCGATCAAAACTGGACTTACGACACAGTTCGCTACGGCGGCTACGATTCGATTACCTATTTGTTAATCGAACCGAATAATATGAACAATATAGAGTCGGCGCTCTTTATCGGCGGGGTCAAAACGACAATTCCGACAGCGACAAATCTCGACGAAGTCTCTATTGACGGTTTTTCGGGAACGACTCCAACCGCGCTTGCCAATATTCCGCTCTACACAGACGCGTTGTTGTGGCGTGGGTACAATGCGGGTACCCTTTGGACGGCGTTCAATAATCTAACCGCGTCCGTCAAAAGCATGACGATCAAAAACGGGGAATTAACGGCGGACTCCACGAAGGCGGCGGCTCGAAAACAATACGTAACGACGCGACTTCAACTCTTCGGAACGGAAGCCGAGGCTCACCTAGACGACGCGACCAACGATTTCATTTCAGAGCTCAACGCGGAAAAAACGCTCAATAGCACGCTCTGGGACGCGAGCGTCACAACGCAAAACGGCGTTATGAGCGCCATTGTCGCCACCGACGACACGGCGAACGCCGCTAGTTATATAAACTCGTCGCTCGGAAGCGCGCTGAATAAGACAAAATCGGCGGCTTCAGCGTTTGGCGACTTCCAAATCGCGATCAGAGGTCGCCAATATAACGGCGCGGGCGCGACGAACCCGCGCTTGAATCTATACGGACTTGACGCAACGTGGGCGACGAACGCGAAATCGTTACGAAATCAGTATTTCAACGCTACGGCGAACGCTGTCGCCGACTACGCTTTCGACCTAACCAGCGCGTGTTCCGATTACATATCGGCGACGCTTGTGGCGCTAACGTCTTCGGAGAGTTCCTACAATAACGCCCTGAAGACATACTCCGTCGACGCTATGAACGCCGAATCCGACTACGCAAGCGCCCTTTTCAATGCGGACAAAACGCGAGAACTCGCCTATTTGGACGCGGCGATCGCGGAACTAACGGCGAATTACACAAAGGAGGCGGAACTTGCCGGCACGCGCGCCAACGCTTATGATGGGAAATACCAATCGGCAAAGACCTATTTAGCTGGAACGCAATTCCAACAAAAACTCTATATGTACGACGTTCGGAATGCGTCTGCCGACGATAGAACCGCGTATTTCGACGAAGTTACAAGTTCGGCAAATCAGGTCGCTACGATTCAAAACAACGCGAATAACGACGACTCTACGATCGCAACGCAAAACGCAGCGACCTTAGAAGCGACCGAAACTGCGAACGCGGCGGCGCGCGCGACAGCGGAACAAGCGGCGGAACAAACGTTCAAATTAACGTCGGAAAGAGCGTGGCGCGACGGATACATGGACCGGTTGGAACTCGGCGCGACCCTCAAAAACGCTTTTGAAGGAATCTCTGCCAATTATCAATCAGCGCTCAATACGGCGACGTCCGATTATCGCGACTCTGCGTTTGCAGCATGGGACGATTTCGACGATTCCATGAGCGAAATCGCGAAAACACTGGGCTATCAGGAGTCAAGACTCGACCTTGGTCTCGCCATACCGTCGAACGCTTTTGAAAACCCCGCGTACGACTTCGAAATTTGTTTTGCCGTCGGAACGCAGGTTCTTATGGCGGACGGCTCCACTAAGTCGATCGAAGAAATTGTGCCAGGCGATTTCGTTCTGGCGGCGCAACATGACCTTCCTGAGTCAGTTCCGGTCAAAGCGCGCGTCGCTCGAACGTTCGACAACGGACTAAAACAAGTTGTTCGTCTGAAATTTGAAAACAATGAAGAGCTAGTTTGCACGCCGGAACACCCGTTTTATGTGGTCGGTCGCGGATGGACGTCTGCGAACGCCCTTCGCGCCGGTGATTCGTGTCTATCGTCAAACGGGAAGCGAGTTGTTTTCACCGAACGTGAAAATCTGGCGCAGGAATGTCGCGTCTTCAACATTGAAGTGGAGGAAAAGCACACTTATTTTGTCGGCGTTGACAGTGGTATTCTCGTACATAATCATTGTGTAGGTCATCACTTTTTGCCATATTCAGTTTTGCGAGACGTCTATCTTCAAAACCCGACCCTATTCACAGAAGAAGCGCTGGAGGTAGCTTCAGGCTTTTATTCTGGTGATCTAGAGGGCGGACATCGATATGATAAGGCTCATGCAAAGTATAACAAAAAGGTTAGAACACTTTTTGATAATTTTATTGATGATTTTAAAAAGAATAATGTCGGAAAACAAATTACCAAAGCGGATATGGAAAGGTTTATAATAGAGTACGTTATTCCTGGGAAAAGTATGACGGGACGTAATATAAATGCGATTAAAAATTTTAATAAAGATGTAATTAGCAGGATTAAAGACAGTAATGTAAAAGCGACAATATTAGACATATTTAACAAGAGTATTAACAAAGAGACCGTGTTATATAAAAACCTTATTGATGACACTAAGACTAAAGGACACAGTTTACTAAACGGAAAAGATCGACGATACGGGTTGGAACTTGGAGAAGCGTTTAGAAATAGAGCTATCCTTGGTTCGTTGCACTTCTTTGACGCTGTCAATGTCATACAAGACGTTCGCGATGCAGACGCGGCAAGTCAAATGATTTGTTTTAGCGCGCTCAATGAAGCCAAAAGAATTGCGAACGACAATTCCCTCCCACTCAATGAAAAACGAGCGCAGTTTCACGCGTATGTTTGGAGTTTGACGCATCAGTACACGTCGTCAAATTCGTTCGTTAATATCGTAATGTATGGCCGACTTTTACAGGTTTTTCGCCGTAATTAACCTCAAAAATCAGGAGTTCAGCAATGAAAAATATCTTTGATCAGAAATATATTATCGACGAACTCAATAAACAGGAGAGATGGTTTGGAAACGACAACATTGAAATTGACCTTATCCTTGAATACGGCGTATTGGCGGACAATGCGCTTGAAATTCTCCGCAATTATCCGATCCTGAAGAAATTGGTAATTCTTCACTGCGGAAACGTTCATGATGCCGATCTTGCGTTTTTGGCCGATCTCAATAAACTCAAAAAACTATTCATTGCGGGAACTAAATGCGACGGCTCGTTTCTTCAGTATGTTAATCCAGACGTTCACTACTTGCAATTCAAGTATTCCCATCTCGAACGATCAAACGCGCGATTTCTCGAGCGATTTGCAAATATTGGACAAATAGCTCTGGAAGATTGCGGCGTCGACGACAGCGTCGTCGACGCGCTGACCTGTCAATCGTTGAACCAACTTCGCCGTATAGACCTTTATAACGGGCGCTTTCAAAAACAAACCGAGCGGAAGTTAGTTGCTCCAAATCTCAATTCAATCACAGTAGTTAACGGTTTAGGATGCGCGAATATCACGAACATTTTCCGCGAAACACAACAACTTTCACACGTTGATTTACGTTATTCGGATTTTCCTGAAGACAGTATTATTCAGTTACTTGAGCATGCAGAAAATAGCAATGAATTTTTACACATTGATCTTAGCGGCACATCAGCGTCAGATCGAACGATTGAATTTATTGCGTCGTCTAATTTACGAAATATCAATTTTTTATATTTAGACGGAACAAGAGTGACGCAAAACGGAGTACGAACACTTGCTAAAAGCAAGCATTCAAAAGACATTTTTAAATTAGGACTAACCGATATAGACGACGTTGATTTATCGTTGGTAATTTCTTCTTTTCCAGACCTTTACGAAGTTCAGGTTCCTTATAGCGCGTTAAGCAAGTGTAATATCCCTTCGCGCAAACTCAGACTCGAAACCGAAACTCCTCGAGTAGCGATCTATAGCGTGAAACGTAAGGATATTCAAATTGTGTTCCTAAAGACAACTTATGAATACCATCATAAACTCGTTTGCCGAGCGAATCGCTATCACATCTGACTTACCCCACCAGAGAGTCGCTTTCATTTGAACGAAAATCGACGATCCGGCGTTTCATCCCGTTTCGAGCTGACGCGCGACTTGCAAACGCGCCCGAAAGAGTGGAAAAGTTTTCCTTGAGGACGCCCCCAAGCGCGGCGTTCCGCTTGGGGAAACGTTCGGACGTCAGAGCCAATCAGGCGCTACCGATTCGTCTTTTAAATCAACTGGCAAGAAACAAAAAAGCGACGCATTGAAGCGTCGCTCTTCCATGCCGAAGAAAGGACTCGAACCTTCACCCCCAGTTACGAGGACTAGGACCTGAACCTAGCGCGTCTGCCAATTCCGCCACTTCGGC
>ONGM01000073.1 GCA_900317365.1 uncultured Planctomycetota bacterium | reverse complement strand
GACGGCGCGCCCGTCGCCGCGCTTGTCCGAGGAGACTGCGACGTCAACGAAAATAAACTCCGCGATCTACTCGGCGCCAAAAAGGTCGAACTCGCCGACGAAGAGACGATCCAACGCGTTACCGGCGCGCCCGTCGGGTTCGCCGGCCCGGTCGGACTCAAAGAGAAGGTCAAGATTGTCGCCGACCCGATGATTAAGGAAATGGTCAACGTGATCGTCGGCGCGAACAAGGCGGAGAAGCACCTCGTCAACGCGAACCTGGACCGCGACTTCACGGTCGACGCGTTCGGCGACGTCCGCAACGCCCTCGTCGGCGACCCCTGCCCGAAGTGCGGCAAGCCCCTCACGATGGAGAACGCGATCGAAGTCGGCCACGTCTTTAAGCTCGGCACGAAGTACTCCGAGGCGCTCAATGCGAAATACCTCGACGACGCGCTCGCACAGCAGACGATTATTATGGGCTGCTACGGTATCGGCGTGAGTCGAATCGTCGCCGGACTCGTCGAAACGAGTTACGACGACGCCGGAATTATCTGGCCGGTGGCGCTCGCCCCGTACGAAGTCTGCGTCTGCCCGGTCAAGGCGACGGACCCGGCGAGCGTCGACGCCGCCGAGAAAATCGCGGCGGAACTCGAAGCGGCGGGAGTCGACGTCATCGTCGACGATCGCGACCAGCGCCCCGGCGTGAAATTCAAGGACGCCGACCTGATCGGATTCCCGGTCCGCGTTACGATCGGCAAGTCCCTCGCCGACGGCAAGGTCGAAGTGAAATGGCGCTGGGACTCCGAATCGACGTTAATCGGCCTCGACGAAATCGCCGCGTTAGCCGACGCCATTAAGGCGGAACGCGCGACCGGCGAGAAATTCAAAGCCGCGAAAGCCCAACGCCAATAGCCCCTCGCGCCATAGGCTACGAAATTTTACGCGCGAACGCGCCGCCCCGCCCTCCATAAGGGCGGGGAAAGCCGCCGGCTTTAGTCGGCGGATAAGTGGGCGCCGCTATCCTCCACGCGAAGCGCCCAACGCCCAAACAACCAACAAAGCAAGCGACTAACGGGAGCGGCAATTCACCAACCGCGCGGTAGCGCGAAACGGGATCCAACGTCCGAACGTTGGCGCAGACTAACGCCGGACGACCTCAAGAAGTTGCGCGGCGTCTTCGCGTTCATCGCGTCTTGCTTTTACGCAAACGAGCATCCAAACGAAGAAGTTCGCTTACCGCAGATAGGGAAAAAGAAAAAAGACCAAAGATTAGTCGTTCAGTTTCTCAAGGCGTTTTTGCATATAGAGAACGCCGACTTGATTCCTCTCGCAGACCTCATGGAAGGAGACCGAACAATGACGGAATTAATGGAAGCCACGATTCGTTACCATCGCGAAGAAGGGCGTAAAGAAGGCGTCGCGCAAGAGAGAAAAGAGCGCGAGAAAGAAAGAAAGAAAGGAATACGAGCAGGAAAGAAAAGACGCGGCGCGCGCAATGGCGCAGGACGGACTTTCCAAAGCAAAAATTGCCAAGTACCTTCGCGTCGATAAGGCGACCCTCGACGCTTGGCTGGCGGAAAAATAATCGTCGACTCGACCTCATCGCGTCGAATTACATTCTCGGATTCGACGAAAAAGGCGAGATTACGAAGCATAACCTCCGCCAAGTCGACGCCTTAAAGTACGCGAAAGAAGGAACGTTACAGAAGAAAATCGACGAACTTTTCGACTAGGAAACGCGCGATTGGCAAATCATCGCTCCCGTTGGCCGCTTGCCGGGTGCAAATATATCGCGCCGTAGGCTGCGAAATTTTCCGCGCGAACGCGCGCCCCCGACCCCATAGGTCGGGGGAAAGCCGCCGGCTTTAGTCGGCGGATAAGTAGGCGCTAGGATTTCCGCGACAGCGCCCCGCCTCCTATAACCAATCCGCGTCGGCGTCGTCTCAACGCTATGCGACCGTTTCCCCCGAGTCAGACGCAAGCGGAAAAGCCAACCTTTCCGTTGTCCGCAGGCTAAAGCCAGACGGCTTTCCCCCTGCGGTGCGCGCTTCGCGCGATAAATTTTTCAAGGCTCGCTTCGCTTAGTCGGTATCCAGCCCACTCGGGAATCGTATTCCCAATGTTTTTCGAAAATACCTTGATATTTTTCTTGATTTTCGCGAACAATTAATGTATAATAACGTCAGAGACGAGAAAAGCTCGTTTCTGTTTCGTGTTATCAACGTGTAACACAGGTCTTATATCTCCGCCGTTTAGGAGATAGGGGAAAAACATCGTGGAAACAACGCGGTTGATTTGCAACTGTGCTACAGCTCAGATTCGCAGCTTTTGATTCACAACTTAGACCAACTTTGATTTGCAACTTTGCGTGATCCAGTCCGTTCCACCCCTAACGAGCCGGGCGCCGCGCGCTTTTCAGCGTCGCGACGCCCGGTCTCTTATTTTATCGCGGCGCAGGGAAGTCAGCGCGCGAACGAATAGACGTTAATTCAGCATGGCAAATCTCAACGTAATCGGCTTAGATCGGTCAAAGACCTTGAAATCGTCTTCGGCAATATAAAGCAATTTTTCTTCCTCGAGCAGGTAAACAGTAAACCGTCGTTTTTTTCCGTTTTGATTCTGCTGAACGTACCTTATTCCGAACTTTTTATTCGCGCGAGTTTCCAATTTCCCCCGATAAGGAACAAGACGGTATTGAACGATCTGATAACCGGAGCCGTATTTTGTATTGACAGGCACGTTCACAGGAACGTATGCGAACTCTTCTTGGGGAACTTTTGAAGTCTTTTTTTGCGACGAATTCTCGCTCCTTGTCGCAGGGATTTCCTTGTGAGTCTGAACGTCGACGGCGGAGTCTTCCGTTCTCACTTCGTATCGTTTTTCTGGTAATCCGTAAACGTTCACGCTTTGATGCCCGGTAGAAAACGTGTTGTTTTCAAGATACTTCGGGTCGTTAAAAAGTCGTCGTTCGATCTCGGACGAGGTCGTATCACTCCAATGCGTCGAACGCTTAATGAGTTTTTCGACCTCATTAATACGAACGGCGTTGCCTATGCCGTCCGTTTCGTCGTCCGGCATAATAACAAAGAGATAATCTCTCGCCCGACTTATGGCAACGTTGACGATATTGCGCTTGTTTATGAACATATTCGGCGATGAGGTAATCTTCGGCGGCGTATTAAAGACGGCAAAGACAATATCGCATTCGTCGCCTTGGAATCCGTGGATCGTATCGACCTGAACTTCAACTTCGTCAGGAATCTGTTCGTTGGCGAGTAACTTCTGAATCAAATCGGTCTGCGCGCGGTACGGCGCGATAACGCCGATTTTGAAACGTTCGCCGCGATTCGCTTTCGCGATCTCTTCCGCAATGAACCGAACGTACTCATAAGTAAATAAAGCCGAGTAGACCTGGTATGAACTGCTGTTGTTGAGTTTCTTTGGTCGATAGACGCTTTCATATTTACTTACGGGAAATCTGACGATATTAAACGTCTTGATTCCGAACCGCTCGTCAATCGCGAGACGTCTCTGACTTTCCGCCGTTCGACTATGTTTAATCGCGCCGCCGTACGCAAACGCGCCGAATAACGCGCCAATATCCGGCACGCTTCGATATTGCGTCGTCAGGCGAATCACGTCGTACCGGTGCGGAGACGGTTGCGGATTGACAAAGGAATTGCGCTCATTGAGATTCACCAGAGCGTAGATATTTTCATTCTTCCAGTTATCGACGCGCACAACCGGTTCAATTTGGAATGGGTCGCCGGCAACAATGAATTTTTGCGGCGTTTGTTTATAGAGCGGATAGACGACGCTTGCGACCGGAATCATGGACGCTTCGTCGAAAATAATGTAGTCCCATTTGATATCGCGGAGGAACAACGTTTCTCCGTTCGGCGTAAAGCAGTCGTACGGAAAACGAGCGATCGTTGTGACGACGACCGCTTTGTTCAGCGATCGAATATCGAAGGATTTCTCTTTAAGGACGGGGCTTTTCTCGATTTCATCGTCGCCGGTTACGCCGAAACGCACCAACCAATAATCATAGGAAACGCGACTGTTTTTCGACTCCATAACTTTCCGCGTCAAGACGTCGGCCGCTTTGTTCGTCGGCGCCAGCACGAGAATTTTACAATCGTTCCACGCGTTCATTCGCGGGATAATTTCCTTTTGCGCCAAATATGTCGTTTTGCCTGTTCCCGGAGGTCCGAAAACGAACTCAATGTTCGCGCAAAGATTGTTATGCATATTGAAGTCGTCGCTATAACCGCGCTCTTCTCCCAACGCTTCAAACTGCTTTCGTAGTTCTTCCAGTAGAAACGCCGGGCTTTGAACGTCGATCGTCGCAACGTCGACCGCTGTCAGATCAACGCCTTGAAGATCGGCGGCTTCCTTGAGCTTGACGCACAGAGTGTACGACTGGACGGACGCAACTTCGATTTTGACGGTTTTGGTCTTTGCGCCCATATGAAGAACAAGGGGCACGTCGGCGAGTTCTTCCATCGATTGCGGAATATACCTGCTCGGACGACGTAAAACCAAAGTTCGCTCCGTTCCCGGTTGGCGTTCGATCGACGCAAAGCTAATCGAGATTTCTCGACTGTTTGAATTGGCTTCGGCGCCGCTAAGGCACTCCGTCTCCAAAAGCGTCTTAAACCAACCGAACGAGTATTTGGCATATTGTTTTAAACGCTCCTGCAATTCTTGCAAGCAGGTAATTTTATCAATTTCGAACGCGCTCTTGCTCTTTGACCTTTCGATGCGTTTTTCGTAATTGACGGAACGCGGCGTAAATTCGTCTTGATCAAAATCGTCGTCAAGATCGATCGACTCATGAAACGCCTCGGACGGTTTCTCTTTCAGACGATTCCAAATGTCTTTCACCACTTTTTTCGCAGGCGAAGTCGGATTTCGTTGACCGTTGCGATTCTCTTCGACAAGATCGTTTTCGTCCAACTCTTCCTTCTCTTTGGACGCGCTCGTTTCCTTTTGAGCTTCGTTCAGACTTTCGTTCTGACCTTCGTCGTCTTCCGTTTCAGAAGCCGGATTTTTGGCTTGATCTTTATTTGATCGCACCAAATTTACGCGAGAATTTTTTGCTTCGCGCCGTTCCTTAATCTTTTCAAGTTCCTCTAAATCCTCTTCTGTATATTTGGCAAGAATCTTTTTAGCGAACTCAATGTAAGCGCGTTGAGCGTCGGTCAAATTGGAATCGTCTTCTGCGTTTTTCGCTTCTAACTCCTCTGTTGTTTTTACAATACCAAGGAATTCAATAAGACGTTTCGCTTCGAAGGAAGTCGTGTCATACAGGCTAAAAAGCGAGTCGACGCTCACGTTCTCAGCGTTCACGAAGTTACCGGCGCGATCAAGAAGCCACGCGCTTCGACGGAGAAGAAGTTCGTCAGACGACGTAAAGTACTTCGTTTTCTTTGATCGGTAGTAAAAATCGCAAGTTCCCTTCAGAAGGTCGGAGAGGGTTGTATAACGGGAACAACACGATTTAACCACTGATAAAAGGCAATTCCATAAGAGAATGGATTTTTCCTTATTACGGTGCGATTCAATCTCATTGACAATCTCCTTGCACCCGACAATAATTCCCTCTTTCCACGTTATGGCGCCGTTCGATTTTGGAAACGGAACGTCGTCGCGCACGTATGGACTAGTTGAAACTCTCACTATGTCAATTTCGTCTTTGACGCCAAGCGCGGTAAGGAAAGAGATCAACCGCGCTTCCTCTGAGGCGCCGACAAGTTCTATATAGCGGTCGAGCGCTATAAATCTCGTTCCCGGTTTGGTCTCAAAGTACTTTTTCAGTTCTGTCTTAGGCAAATACATGGTATTTGCCGCGCCGCACGCGACCGCGTCGTCGCCGTCGATCGTAAATAACAAAAGTTCCAAGTCTTTGATAAGATGGATAAATTCGTCGTCGTCCCCGTTTATGCTATGCTGGCAAAAGTATTCAAAGAACAGCTTAAAGTGTGCGATTGGATCGATTGTACCTTTGTTTTTGTACAAAGGTAAGATATTGTTATAAATGTGATCGCGCAGAGCCGGGGCTTTGACGCCGATTTCTCTAATGAAGTTTTTGCTGTCTTGATTCTCCAGCAACGAGGCGTGGACAAAATTCAAGCCTGACATATTCCCGGCAGGAAGAAACAACACTGCCTTGTTTTCTTTGTCGAAGGCCGACGCCGCCTTCCGGTCTTGATTGAGAAAAATCGGGGCTTGTCGAATCAAGTTGCGTCTCGATTTGGTTTCCGAAAGCCACTTGTAAAACTCATGCAACCATGAAAACGTCTGCGATTCGATAAACTCGGCGTCAATCCCGCCGACGACGTCGTCTTCGCTATTCATATAGAATTTTGAACGTCCGCGAAGGATGGAGTCCTCGTCGAGGTTCGTTTTGACAATAGAGTCTATGTAAGCCAGAAGCGGTTTGTTGTTACCGTGCATAATGCCTTCACGCCCGATCGAAGGAAACGCCCAACACGCGGACGCATTACCGCAAAGTTTACCCAACTGCTCCCTAGAGAAGAGTTGAACAATTCTGCGCGAAGCCGCCCAATACGCGTTTTCCTTCTTAGCGTACCCGTCGTCGGTCGGAATGATCTCCTCCGACTCAAAGACCTTCTTGACCGAGTCGTAAAACGGTCGAAAAGATATTCGACTCTTATCGTTTGGATCGCTGTAAATCGCAGGATCGTACGGAATCATTTGCCAGATACTGTCGTCGATCAAACGCGTCGACTCGCGTTCGCCGATCTCCTTCAGAAGAACGAACGCTTTTGCGGCAAGACCCGCCAATTTCCGAACCATTTCTTCGTTATAAGGAATGCCGGCGCGAATTCCTTCGCGACTATCGGTGAGGAGAAACGGCGCGTGGATGATGAAATTCAAGTTCGTGCGCGCTTTCGTCGGAAAGAAACAGAAAGCGTAATCTTCGTCTTTCGGAGCGAGTTTTCCATCCTTTTTCAGAAAGAACCCGACGGAATATCGGCGGCGATTATCGTCTTCCTCTGAAAACAACCAAAGATTCTCTTGACTCGGTTCGTCGCCTTTGCTTTGCGTCAGACAAATTTTTTCCGCAACTGCGGAGCCAAATTGGTATGTTTCCGTTATTTCTTTTCCATACATTCCTTGCTTTTCGCCAAACTTGATTGTGATCAGTTTGAGATCTGAAAGGAATAACAGCGGATAAGAGAGATTTTTAAGTTTTTGGGCAATCTCTTCGTAGGCTTGTTCAGGCGTTCGTTCCTCGTGATCGAATGGGAACACAAAGAGCGTTTCGTCGGGTTGACGTTCAGGAAAATCTTTTTCGAGGAGTTGAGGAACAATGAACCTTTCGATTTTAAAGCGAAAATTGGGATCGTAAACGCTCGGGGTCGACGTGTACTGGAAAACAGCCTTAAAACCGACGCCAAACTTTCCAATGGACGCTTCGGTCTTATTGGAGTTTGCAATAGAAGTCAGGGCGTTTAAATCGCCAAGGCGCCCTTCTTTGGTATCGACGTCCTCTTTACTCGGATCGGAAACGGAAAAATGGCGCGAACCGTTATGAGCAAAAATCAGTCGATCCGGTTCCAAAATGAATCGCGCGGAAGTAGCGTGCGCGTCGTCGGCGTTCTGGAGAAGTTCGTAAATAAAATGCGCCTGATCGGAATATTTTTCCACCACGCCGTGTTTGACTCCGCGCATCGACGGTTTGTCCAATGTGTTGGCGCTATCTTCACGGTCTTTTGACAACGCGACAAAATACGCTTTTTCTTGTGTGTTCATTTAGTTTGGTCTCTCTGTTGTCGACGGGACGACGCTACGGCGTTTTTATATGGGGAACGTCGATTACGACCTTCAAATCATGAACTCAAAACGCGGTCGTTTAAGTCCAATCCATTGATTATACCGCGTCAAAAGTCAATTACAAGCGACGAAAATTTAATTTGAAATTATTATCAGTAAACAATAGAGTTGCGTTAAAAAATTCAGAAAACGTCGTTTCTTGTCGCGAGATCTTCTCCTGGTTTTCCGTTTGCTTTTTGATAATAAAATCAACGTTCAGACGCCGCGCTATGATTTGATCGCCAACCGCAACAATTTCCTCCGTGCGGAAAGGCAACCACGTTCCCACCGTCCAAGCGTCGGCGCAATAGAATTTCAATCCGCCGCCAATCCGCGCCTGCCTACGCGCCTCGTCAAAGGACAAAATCCCTCGCGCTAATTTGTGTCAGCGCCGTCGACACAAATTGTCGTCTGAATACGTCTCGTAGAATTGCTTCATCCGATACAATCCCCGCCGATTAAAACCTTTACCCCTGGGAAAGCGTCTTGGATATTCTTGGCGACGGAGTCGACGCACGAGTCGCCGAAATTCACGTTTCGAGATTCGCGACTCAGATACTCGCCAACGAGCCAGTAAAGTCGAATCAGTTCTTCATTAACCTTCCGGTACGCAGCGTCCCTCGTCTGTCTTATAAGCTGAATCAACGGCGCTACGGAGGCGTCCAATTCATTTGTCATTTTTATCCGCCAATCTATTTGTGTCAGCGGCGCCGACACAAATTCCGACATTGTCAAAATCATTCGTTCCCCTCTTCCACGACGGCGACGAGAACGACTGCGCTCTCGCGATATTGCACCCGGTTGCGCCTGGTCTTCAAGATTGACGCGACAGTCTCCTGTACGTTTCAACCTTCGCGGAATCGTCGGCGCTTCTCTTGCGTCGCGGTAAGAATATCGCTATGGTAGCGCTTCCAAGACGTCGGCTCAGACGTTCGACAAATGATCGACGCGTCCCCGTGGTCAAACGAGCGGTTGGCGCTATAATGGCAAGGAAAATTTTGCGTCGCTCTCGCGCGGAGCGCGGCGCGCGTCGTACCATGCATGAATAAGGTTTGCGAGCTATGCTAACCACGAATGAAATTCGCGAAAAATATTTAACGTTCTTCGAATCGAAAGGCTGCGTTCGCCGTCCGAGCGACGTTCTCGTCCCGCGCTGGGATCCTTCGGTTCTCTTTACGCCCGCCGGTATGAATCAGTTCAAGGATCACTTCCTCGGACGCTGTAAACTCGATTTCACGCGCGCGACGACGTGTCAAAAATGTCTCCGCACCGGCGATATCGACAACGTCGGCCGCACCGCGTTCCACCACACCTTCTTCGAAATGCTCGGCAACTTCAGCTTCGGAGATTACTTCAAACGCGAAGCGATCCACTGGGCGTGGGAATTTCTGACAAGCCCGAAATGGCTCGCCATCGACCCCGCTATGCTCTCCGCCACCGTCTATAAAGACGATAAAGAAGCCGCCGATATCTGGCTCAACGAAATCAAACTGCCCGCCGAAAAACTGCAGTACCTCGACGAAGACGAAAACTTCTGGCCTGCGTCCGCGCCAAGCGAAGGTCCCGACGGCGTCTGCGGCCCATGCTCCGAAATCTATCATAAAACGCCCCAAGGCGAAGTCGAAATTTGGAACCTCGTCTTCACCCAGTTCAATCGCGTCGGCAACCCGCCGAATAACCTGCGCCCGCTCCCCAGTAAGAATATCGACACCGGTATGGGCCTCGAACGCGTTACCTCCGTCCTGCAAGGCGTCGAAACGAACTTCCATATCGACTCCCTGCGCCCGCTCGTCGACGCCGCCGCCGATATCTGCTCCCAGAAATACGACGCCGTCGACCTAACGAACGAAAACGGCCGCCGCCTCCGTCGCATCTCCGACCACGTCCGCGCCTGCACCTTCGCCGTCCACGAAAACGTCTACCCCGGTCCGAAAGAGGAAAAATACGTCATTCGTCGCCTCCTCCGTCGCGCCGTTCTCGACGGCGTTCAAATGGGCATGAAGAAGCCGTTCCTCTATCAACTCGTTCCCGTCGTCGCCGAACTCATGAAGGTCCCCTACCCGGAACTCACCGAAACGGTCGAACGCGTCCAAAGCGTCATTAAGGCGGAAGAAGAGCATTTCATGGGGAATATCGACGGCGGACTGCGTCGTATCGACTCCGTCTTTAAGACGATGGAATCGGAAAATCGCGCGACCGTCGCCGGCTCCGAAGCCTTTGAAATGTACCAAACCTACGGGTTCCCGCCGGAACTCTTCGAAACGATCGCCGGCGAAAGACGATTCGGATTCGATTGGGAAGGCTTCGCCAAAGAGATGGAACGCCACGGCGAACTCTCCGGTACCGGCGAAAAGAACCTCCTCTTCAAACGCGACCCGCTCGAAGGCATTAAGAAGGCGAACAACCCGCCGGAATTCCTCGGCTACGAAACCCTCAACGTCGCCGACGCTCAGGTTCTCGCGATTCTCGACGGCGATCAGCTCGCGGAATCCGCCTCCGCCGACCCCGACAAGACGCTCCGCGTCGCACTCAATAAGACCCCGTTCTACGGCGAAAAAGGCGGACAAGTCGGCGACTGCGGCGTTATTACCACCGCGAACGGCGCCAAATTCGTCGTCGAAACGACGCAATACGACGGCGAGTTCATTATTCACGTCGGCAAACTGACCGACGGCGCAATTAAGGTCGGCGACGCCGTAAACGCCCAAGTCGACGTCGCCAAGCGCGCCGCCGTCTCGCGCGCCCACACCGCAACCCACCTTCTGCACGCCGCGCTGCGCGCCCGACTCGGCGGACACGCGGAACAGCAAGGCTCAAAGGTCGACGCCGACGTCCTACGTTTCGACTTCACGCACCACGAAGCGCTCGGGCGCGAAACCCTCGCCCAAATCGAACGCGACGTCAACGCGATGATTCTCGAAGCCTACCCCGTTACGTGCGACGAAACCCCGATCGAAGACGCACGAAAACTCGGCGCCATGATGCTCTTCGGCGAAAAGTACCCCGATATCGTTCGCGTCGTTAAGATGGGCCCGTCCCTCGAATTCTGCGGCGGCACCCACCTTCGCAACGTCGCGCAAGTCGGATTCTGCAAGATCGTCTCCGAAGAAAGCGTGAGCGCCGGAACCCGACGCATTACCGCCGTAACAGGTCTCGAAGCGCTCGCCGCAATCCAACGCGCCGACGAAATCGAAACGACCCTCGCCGCCGCCCTGCGCGTTCCCGCGTCCGAAATTGTCGCTCGCGTTGAGAACCTCGTTTCCTCGACGAAGAAGCTCCGCAAGGAACTCGAAGCCGCGACGAAGAAGGAAGCGGTCGACGTCGACGCCCTTATTAAGTCGGCGCAGGACGTCAAAGGCGTGAAGTTCGTCGTCTTCGAAGCGCAAGACGCCGACGCCAACGCCCTACGCGACGCCATCGATCAGATCCGCCGCAAGACGGAAAACGCCGCCATTCTCTTCGCCAACGTCGACACGAAGGCGAACAAGGTCGCGCTCATCGCCGCGTGCACGCGCAACCTCGTCGAGCGCAAATTCAGCGCCGTCGAATGGATCAAAGCGGTCGCCTCGCACGTTCAAGGCGGTGGCGGCGGACGACCCGACATGGCGCAGGCCGGCGGTAAGAACCCCGCCGGCGTCAAAGCCGCCGTCGAAGCGAGTAAGAAATTCCTCGAAGAAAAGCTCGCCTAGCCTATAGCCTTTTGAGGCGAAAAAAGCCCCCCCTAGACAGTCGCGCGAAGGACGGCGGTCTAGGGGGTTTTGTTTTATCGATTCATCCGGCGACCTCTGATTAACCGAAGATCGTAAACGTTAGAATCACGTTATATATCTTGTCTCGCTTTCCATTTCTGATACAATTCCTCGAGATCAACTCGCGGGAAACGCTCCAGGGTCATATCCAAGAGACCTCCACCAACTAGAGGGAAAGACATGAAACCAACTGCGGTCTTTAACGCTATCCTACTGACGCTCTGTTTGATTTTCGCAGTCGGTTGCGATCAAAAACAGGAGACAATCAGCTCTGAACCGGTCAACAACCAAACAGCGCCCGTTGAAAATGACGCGTCGTTCGTTATTCCGCGAGAAATCGACGGTCGTCCCGTCTCCGTACTGAAGCCCGAGCTTTTGGCAAGCCTCGACGGATTCAGCGAGGCAAAAGAGGTCGTGATTCCCGACTCCGTTACCGAAATCGGAGCTCATGCGTTCGCGGTTTGCGAAAACCTAACGAGCGTCGTGATTCCCGATTCCGTTACAACCATCGGGGACAACGCGTTCGCACACTGCGCCAGTCTGACGAGCGTCGCGATACCCAATTCAGTAACCGCCATCGGGGACTGGGCGTTCGGGGATTGCCCAAGCCTGACGAGCGTCGTGATTCCCGACTCTGTACCCGCGTTCGGATACGACGCGTTCTTGGGTTGCGACAATCTGACGAGCGTCGTCATTTCCAACTCCGGAACCGTCGACGAGAACTCTACGTTAGAGGATAGTGAAGATCAGACCGGCGCGGAAAAAACCGATCCCGTCATGACGTCAGGCAAAACGGACTGGGAAACCTTTTCGTCTTGCGCCCGACTGGAAAAATTCACCGTTTCTCAATCAAGCAAGACTTTTAAAGAAGTCGACGGCGTTCTCCTTTCAAAAGACGGGAAAAAACTGATTGCGTTTCCACATGGAAAAGAACTTAAAGAAGGAAAATACGAAATTCCCGACTCCGTTGTCGCTATCGGAGACTACGCGTTCGACGGTTGCAACAGCCTAACCAACGTTGTGATTCCCGACTCCGTTACCACAATCGGATTCAGCGCGTTCGTAGATTGCAAAAACCTGACGGGCGTCGTGCTTCCCAACTCCGTTACAGCCGTCGGGAACCTCGCGTTCGCGGGTTGCGACAGTCTGACGGAAGTCGTGATACCCGATTCTTTAACGGAATTGAGCTGGAACGTCTTTGAGCATTGCGCTCGTCTGAAAAAAATCACCGTTTCTCAGTCAAACGCAACCTTTAAAGACGTCGACGGCGTTCTCTTATCCAAAGACGGAAAAGCCCTGATTGCGTTTCCGTTTGGAAAAGAACTCACAGAAGGGAAATACATAATCCCCGACTCCGTTACCGAAATCGGGGAAGCCGCGTTCGGGGAGTGCGCAGGCCTGACGAGCGTCGTAATACCCGACTCCGTTACCAAAATCGGGGAAGCCGCGTTCGCGGGTTGTGAAAATCTGGCGAGCGTCGTAATTTCGGGTTCTGTAACCACAATCGGGGACTCCGCGTTCGCAGACTGTGAAAGTCTGACCAGCGTTGCGCTCCCGAAGTCGCTAACCGTTGTCGGAAACGGCGCCTTC
>ONGM01000041.1 GCA_900317365.1 uncultured Planctomycetota bacterium | reverse complement strand
GCCTTAATACAGCGCCTTGAGCTTCTTCAGGTCGTCTTCGTTAATCGCGCCGTCGATGAAGAGGAGTTCGTCGACAACGGCGTCGAGGCCGACTCGGTATTTGCCGGTGCCGTCCTGACCGATATTAAGGTTCAGAGCTGTGTCGAGGGAGGCGCCTTTTAGAACGTTGGGAATCGACTCGGAGGCGAAGGGGCCGAAGTCGTAGGACAGTTTGACTTCCGACGCCTCGCGGTCGACGACGAGGGCGATGTGAACCCAGCCGTCGCGGTAGTCGATTGGAAGGGAAAATTCCGCGTCAAACCGATTTTTGCCGTCTCCGAAATTGAACTTAACGTCGTTCGCTCGGAGGGAAAGGATAAATCCAGGCAATACGCCGTTGCGCCAGTCCGTATTCGAAACAATCGCCGGGTCGTCGTTGACCCCGCCTGTCTTCAGCCAGAAGGCGAGCGAAAAACTCTTCTTCCCAACCTCAAACTTCGGCAACGAAACGAACCCGTCCTCTAATCGCGCCCCTTGCCCGAAATACCCGTCGACGTAATAGATGTTCCCCGACGTCGTCGTCTCAACCTTATCCAACGCGTCGGTCGCCGTCTTCTCGAACGGAAGGTATGCGCGAACGCGATCGGCGCCGAGAATCGCCGGCGCGGCTTCGGCGAGTTTCGGCGTCTCCGTCGGTTCGTGCGTGCGGTGAGGATACGCGTACTGAATCGTATAGACCGGGCGCTCTTTCGCCTCCACGCCTTTAAAGAGCCCGGACGGCACGCGCGACGTCCACGTTTCCGGCTGCTTGTCGGCGAGCCCTAACGCGTAAAGAACGACGGACGACGTGTCCCGCACGCCCATCTCGCCGATCGTTCCCTTCTCGACGCCCGGTCCCGTCGCGGCGAACATAATGTACTTTTCCGCGTCGGTCCAACCGCCGTGACTGCGTCCGGCCCCGCCGTGGTCCGCCGTTACGATTAACAAGGTGGAGTCGAGCCAGCCTCGTTTTTCGATCGCCTCGTAAATCTGCTGGACGTACCCGTCGGTCGTGTGAAGTTGCGCGAGGTGTCGCGGGCTCCCGTAGCCTTCGCCGTGCCCGGCGCCGTCGACCTCGTCGAAATGGACGAAGAGGAACGTCGGGTCGTTCTTTTCGATATACGCGCACGCCTTCGCGGTAACTTCAGCGTCGTTTCCGGTATCCTTGAGAACGCCGATATTGTCTTCAATAATTCCGATATTGATCGGGTTCCAGTGGCAGAAGGAGACGAGGTTGGCGTCGGGTCGATTCTCGCGAATCACGCGGAAGACGGACGGGAAGATGCTGTCGACCGGGTAGGGGCGCGAGGAGACGATACCGTTGGTCAGCTGGTGGAACTCCGGGGTAACGCCGTGGAGCATGGAGCCCCAGCTTTGCGCGCTGATCGTCGGCTTCGAGGTAACGACGGTATAGCTGACGGCGCCGTTTTGGAAGATTTTATCCATATTGGGCGTGTCGGCGTCTTTAAAGAAGGCGCCGGCGCCGTCGACGCCGATGAGAACAACGCGCTTGATTTTCGATTTTTCGTCCGCCGCGTTCGCGCTATTCGAGACGAACGTCGCCGCGAGAATATTCAACGCGGCGAGCATGCAAAACACCCTTAAAAATCGTTTCATATATGTGCCTCATTCGATATTTCCTGCGCGTCTCGCGCGCCTGAACGTCAGGCTCGTCCCGTGCGAGCGGCGCCTGGTGAGACGCGAACGCCTCCATTGTACGAGAGCGAAGGCGTCAACGCAAGATATCGGCGAAGGCGAGGAAGGCGAGGCGATCGAACGCCCGTTCGAGCCGACGCAGGCGATTCCCGACTTAGGCGGTTCCCCGACTCGGAGAATAAAAAACGCCCGGCGTTCGTCCGAATTGGAACGAACGTCGGGCGCTAGGCGAGGCGATTAGGCGAGGCGTCAGTACTCCATTTCCTCCGGGGAGAGGAAGGCGACGGTCTGCCGAGGGGCGGACGAGGCGGTGGGATCGTATCCGCGCGCTTTGCCTTTCGTCTGGAGGTAGAACTGAATGAGGCGGGCGTTGCCGTTTTTAATTTCGTCGAGCGCTTTTCCTTCGACGAAATCGAGGGCGATCTCGTCGATTAGGTCGACGCGGCGCGCGAACTCGGGATCGTCGCGCAGCCACGCGCGGTAATCGTCGTATTCGATCTCCGCGCGTCGGCATGCGAATAAGGCGATACCGAGCGTTTCTTCGAGCGCGGCGAGGAGGCGTTCTTTCGGGTCGCCCTCAGGCGAGGCAGGCGAGGCGGGGCGGCGAACGCGCGGCTTTTCTTTGGTTTTGGGCGAGGCGGTGCGTTTAGGCGTCGTCATGGCGTAACTCCTTGTTGGGCGGCGACGCGCAAGGTCGCGACGTCGTCCTGTTTCTGTTCTTCGTTGTCTTCGTAGGAGGGCAAGACCCCAGGCGCGGCTTTCTCTAGGAAGGCGTAGAGATTGCGATTCGAAAGGGTTTGCGTCTCTTCGTTCGTCTTAATGAGCTCCACGACGGAGTCGAGTTTGAGTTCGGAACCGAGGTAGGATACGTCGGGCAGATAGGAAATTCTCGCGCAGGTCTCTTCGAGCGTGGCGCCGGACCACATGGATGCGAAGCAGAGCTGTTCTTCAATCGCGCGGGCGCCGGTTTTATCGATCGTCGCAATGGAGACGGAGCCGGTCGTTGCGCGAGCGCGCAAGGCGTCTTGCGAGGAATTGGCGCCGGCGCGTTCAATGAGGTCGCGCAGGGAAGAGTAGCGCAGAATCCCTTTGAGTTCCTCTTTGGCGTTGCGCAGTTCGGCGAGTCCTCGACCCGACGTTTCCAGAATGGAGACCGTTACCGGGTTGGAGCCGGATCCGCGCGGCCAGACGACGCCGCCGAGTCGCACGTTCGTCTGTTCGCGGGCGGCGTTGCAGACGGCGAGGGTCGGGGTCGCGTGGAAATAGAGTCCCATCTTATACCAGCTGTCGACGACGTAGTTTTCTACGGCGAGTCGCGCGACGTCGAGGTAAGGCGGCTGCGCCCAGGCGTCGAATCCGAGGCGGTCGACGTTGCACACGGTGAAGGGCACGAAGTTCAGACCGGCGCCTTTAAACGTCGGGTAGACGACGTCGTCGGGGTTCGGGCGCTCGAGATCGTGATTGCGCCATTGACGTTCGGCGTCGGCGCCTTCAAAGGTTGCGACGTAATATCGTCCGGCGGCGTCGAGGGCGAGAAGTTTGAGGCGGCGATTCGGGCGCCATTTCTTTGCGGCGCGATCGAAGATCATGTCCGATTCGTCGAGAAGGAGCCATTTTAGCGCGGCGAACGGATTGGCAGGCTCGGCGGTAATTTCGGCGTCGAGGATCTTTGACGCGGAATATTCGGCGATGCGAAACGCCGGGTTGAGTCCGTTGCGGTCGGCGCGGACGTCGAGGAGCATGCCGTAGCGACCGTAGAGAATTTGCGCGAAATTGAGGCGCGATTTGAGCCCTGTGAGACCGTCGTTATAGAAATTGCCCCAATCTTTAAGATCGCGGACTTCCGGCGCGCTTTCGGAATCGCTGGCGACCCCGAACCGCGCCGTCGCCGGATTGCGCTGCATGAACCCGACGACGTCGTCGACGATCGGACGAAAGAAGTTTTCATAGGAAGCGACTCGACGGCGGAACGCGTATCGCGATTCTTCGAACGGAACCCCGGATCGCAGTTCGTCCCGTTCAAGGGAGTTGATCGGTAGATATTCCGTTGCGTTGGGACCGTTTTTTACGCGTTCGGCGCCGGCGTAACAGTCGGCGACGTACTCCCATAATCGAGCGCATCGTTCATATTCTGGGTTCATTTTTATTCCTAATGCGTTTGGAGAAATCGTGAATTATTCGGCGAGACGCAGCGTATGCGTCGACTCGCGGCGCCGCAACGCGACCTTTTTCTTGATTTTCGCGAGCGCCGAGAGCATAATGCGACTCGTCCACGATTGCGTCGCGCCGATTTCGCGCCCGACTTCCTCTTGCGACTTCCCTTCGAGAATGACGCCGCGCACGACGCGTTGCGAACGCTGATCGAGTTCGTTGAGCGATTCGAGCGCCAGTTCGACGAGTCGCGCGTTCTCCTCTTTCTGAATTTCGGCGTCGACGGGATCTATCGAACGCGTTGGAACCGAGGCTTCAAACCCGTCGGCCCCGGACGCGAATCCCCGACGTTGACGGAGTTCGTAGCGGATTTCGTTGCGAAGCGCCTTGTCGATCTGATACGCGATCCACGACGACAATTTGACGTTGCGCGTCGGGTCGAAACGCTCGAGCGCCACCGCGATTCCGATCATGCCGATCGATAATTTTTCCTCGTACGACAGCGCCTCCCCGTATCCGCGCGTCTTAATGACGTGGCGCGCGAGCGGAATATGACGTTCGATTTCTTCCGACGACGCCTTATGGAATCTCTCTTTGCCAATCCAAGCCGGCGCGCCTGTATTACGACGCGACGATTCTAGTTCTTGTTCTACGACCTCTAATAACGGCATATCACGTCCTCCTTGCGACAATGCGCGATGTGTGTGTGTTATGTGTGAATAAAGAAAAAACGATGAAAAAATAAAAAACGAACGATTAACTAACGATTCGACTAATTAACGCAAAAACTGAAAGGAAGGGGTGTGAAGGGAAGGGTAACTAAACGACAAATAAAACCTATCGATTCTTCGACGACGCGACTCTTACAGCGTGAGAAAACCCCCGTCGCATTCTCCGTCGTCGTTCGCCAACGCCGTTACGCCCCAGACGAGCGCGTCGAGTCGATCGACCTTGCAATCGGAATCGACCCCGACATAGGACGTCATTTGATCTTCAAGTTCAGGAAAGACGCCGACGTGCGAGACCCGGCCGCGCTCGTAAAGGATCGCGACCGGTTCCGCGCGCAAAATCTTACCGCGCGTCGCGCGAACCCCTCGGATCGGAAGATTCGGCGCCGCATGACGCAACGCGCTCGCGACGAGGTCGCCGCCTTGATTCGTTTCCACAACGACCGCGTCCGCCTGCCAGAAGCGAAACGCTTCCACGACCGCTTGCGTCCAACGTTCCGGCGGCGCCGAAAGCGTGCGATCGTCGAGCACGTAAAAGCGCGTCGAGCCGGTCGCGTCCCGCTTGCGGCCGACGACCACGATTCCTGTGTCCGCGCTGCTCTCGCGCGACGTTACCGCCGGGTCGACCGCGACCACGATCCGCTCCAAGTCCCTCGGCGACTCCGCGACGCGCGCGCGATCGACAACCTCGAGCTTCCAGAGCGCGTTCTGCGCGTCGTTTGAAAACTCGCCGTACAAAAATCGCTTCTTCATCTGTTCCGACCCTGCGGCGAGCGTCGTCTCGATATATCCTTTCGGAAGATTTTCCGCGTTGTCGACCGGGTTAATTTGGATCGCGCCGTATTCCTCTCGATCGACGAGCGGCGCCCTCGTCGTCGGGGAAACTCCCTCGATAAAGAGCTTGTGCGTCCAGTGGGAACGACCCGGTGGGTTGCAGTCGAAGAACGCGCGATTGCGGAGCAGTTTCCCCGCCGCGTCGTAACGGCGTTGCGCGAGTCGAGTCGTCGCGATTTCAACGGACGCGTAGTTGATTTCGGAGCATTCGTTGAAATAGATCGCGGCGTATTCGCGTCCGAGAATCTTTTCGACCCGGCGCGCGTCGTCAAGTCCGACGAACCAGAACTCGGCGTCGTTGCACGCGAACGTTATCCGCGCGTCCGTTAGGTTCCGTTTGTACTCCGCCGTCGGAAAGCACAGACTCATCATCTTCGGAAAGGTGTCGTCGAAGACGGAATGCCGCGCCGCGTTCGAGTAGCGCCGAAAGATCGCGTACCGACCGCCGTAGCGCAGTCCGAGCGCGGCGAGCGCGTGACAGAACTCAAACGTCTTGCCGGACCGCGACCCGCCGTAGGCAAGAATTCGGGTCTTGTCGCGTATGAGGCGCCGGAGCGCTATTTGCGCCGACGTCGGTCGATAGATTCCGCTTCGCTCGCGCGCATATTCTTCCAACTTGACCTCCTTTCCGCGTTCGTCTCCATGTTGCGCGCGGTCGTTACAGTCGCGAATCGCGTCGCTTTTTGACCGCGCGTTAATCTTATCAGATATTCTCCATTTTAGAACACAATTCTAGGAGTTTTTTAAGAGAATTTTCTTGGAATTTATTTTTGAAACGGTATTTTTCGAGAGGAAAATTTATTTAATTTTCAAAATAAACTATTTTTCAACAAAAACGCCTCGGCTCGGACGAGCGTCGAGTCGAGGCTCTTTTAAAACGTGCTATACGAGTCTTTTACGAACGATTGCGAACGCTTTCAAAGGCTCTTTCGTAGGCGTCGAGGGTCTTGCGATCGAAGCAGACCATGACGACGCGCTCAATTGTGGAGTTCGGATTTTGCGCGTATTCATCGAAGACCTCGGCGACGATTTGCGCCGCTCGATTGAGCGGAAAACGGTACGCGCCTGTCGAGATCGACGGAAACGCGACCGATCTGGCCCCGACCGACTCCGCGACTCGGAGCGCGTTCTGATAGCTCTCGCGCAGAAGCCGATCCGATTCGCGCGGCGTATGGAATATGAAGACCGGACCGGGAACGTGAATTACGTATTTCGCGCGAAGATTGAAGCCCGGCGTGAGTTTCGCCTCGCCTGTCTTCGCTCCGCCGAGCGTGCGGCAGTATTCCTTCAGTTGCGGACCCGCCGCGCGGTGGATAGCGCCGTCGACCCCGCCGCCGCCGAGAAGCGTGGTATTCGCCGCGTTCACGATCGCGTCCCCGTCGAATTCCGTTATGTCCCCGAGCGTCGCCTCGTAGTTCGGGCGCGGGCGATTCGACTGCGGACTATTGGTCTGCGGCTGAGCGTTCGGCGGCGTGTTCGGCTCCGCCGGGCGATTGAAGTTCGACAGCGCGTTGTAATATTCCGTCGTCTTGTCAATGAGCGCCTTCGAGGCGGTCGCGAGGTCGCCTTTCGGGGACGCGCCCGCCGCGCGCTTGTGCCCGCCGCCGCCGAACTCGCGCGCGAGTTGCGAGCAGTCGAGGTCGCAACGACTCCGGAAGCTCGCCTTAACGGTTCCGTCCGGCTGTTCGATCGCAATGACGGCGACCTCCATCCCGGCGACGCTCAGCGGCAAATTCACGAGGTCTTCGCTATCGCTCGTCGCCGCGCCCGCCGCGTCGAAATCGCGTCGACTCAGGGACATGAAGACGCCTTTCCCTTCGAGGAAACGGCGGCAGTTCGTCGCCAGCGCCCCGATCAGCTTAAATCGCCCGAACGTTTCCTGCTCGTTGAGGAGTCGGTACGCAAGATCGACTTTGACGCCTGACTCGACGAGTTCCGCCGCGCGTTCGAAGGTCCGCGCCTTCGTCGCGCCGAACCGGAACCAGCCTGTGTCGCTTGCGATCGCCACGAAGAGCGGAAACGAGATTTCTAATTCGAAATCGACTCCGAGCGCCTTAAGCGCCTCGAAAACAACGCTTCCGGCCGAGTCCGCCCGATTTTCCACGTACCGTTCGACGCCGATTTCGTCCCCGACCGCGTGATGATCGATGACGACGACGCGACCGCGCGCGCTCTTAACGAGTTCCGTCGCGTCGGGACCGAGCTGTTGCCAGGAGCTCACGTCGACGATAACGACGACGTCCGCCGATTTAACAAAGTCGCGCTCTTCCTGCGACATATCCGAGACGACACGGATTTTACCGAACGGATCGAGAAATTTCAGCGTCGGCGGAACTTCGTGCCCAGAGACGTTCAGAACGCGTTTCCCGAGCTTTTCGAACGCCCGACGCAACGCGAGCGCGGAACCGATCGTGTCCCCGTCCGGGCGAATGTGCCCGAAAATCGCGATCGTGCGCGCGTAGCTTATCGTACTGCGGAACTCCGTCCAATCGATTCGAATCTCGCCTTGGTATGTGTCGATCGCTTCGGTCGTCATGTGCCTTTATCCTTTCGTTTCTGCCTACGCACCCGCGCAGGAAACGACATTATAGCGAGAATTGCCGAAAAGGTAAAGGTCGCCGACGCCCGGACGTTTCATCCCGGTTCGCGCCAACGTCCGGACGCTGGATCCCGTTTCGCGCTCCCGCGCGGTTTTCAAATCGTCGCTCCCGTTGGTCGCTTACCGGGTTGCAAACAAGGCGAAG
>ONGM01000033.1 GCA_900317365.1 uncultured Planctomycetota bacterium | reverse complement strand
AAGCGCGTGGATCGAGAAGGACGAGTTCGCGCGATCGGAGAGTTTCGGGAGTTTGTTGTGAACCGAATGGTAATTATGGAGCGCGAGCCCCCACTGTTTTTCATTATTGGCGCACTGCATACGCCGCGCCGCCTCGCGCGCCGCTTGTACGGCGGGAAGAAGAAGACCGATCAAAATGCCGATGATCGCTATAACGACAAGTAGTTCGACGAGCGTAAAACCTCGACGCGTGCGTACGGGCGTTTTCATGTGAATCCTCTGAGTAAAGCGTTCTTTTCGAGCGATAGTCCCGCGAAAGGCGAGCTACCAATTGACGTCGGGCGTTATTGTAACCGAGACGCGATAGAAACGTAAGGGGATGGCTCGAAATAAAGACGCCGGCAATAGTTCCGTTACGGCTGCAACTTGGCGTCGATTCCCTCGTGGATCACGGTTCGCGGCGCCCCGACGCGCCATGCGATTTCCTTCATAATGCGCCCTTCGAGTTCGTCGTCGCGGCCGATCGGGATCCACCCTTTGGAGCGCGCGTGTTCGCCGACCGCTTGCGTCAGCTGACTCGCGTCTTCGTTGAAACTCAGATTGTACCCGACTTTTGCGCCCATCGGTTTCGGGAGATCTTCGATTTCGTCGTAGATTGAAAGATAGATAAAGAACCCGGAATCCTCAGGCACGACGCGCACGTTCGCGGTCGAGCGCACCGTCTGAAAGGTCGCGAACCAGCGGTCTCCGCACGGCGCGCCGAGTCGTCGCCACGGTTCCTGCACGCCTGCCATAATCGCCGGTTCCGTGTCGATTCGTCCTTCCGTTTGGTAGCGATACGTTCGCCCCTGCGCGTCGACGCGCTCGTAAGTGCGCACCGGATTCTCATTGGTGATCGCGTAATAGTTGTCGATGACGTCGACGACGGCGTCCCAAAGCGCCTCCGCGTCCTGCGTTTGCACAAAGAGCGGGTTCGGCTGTTCCGGTTCGTACGCGCCGACGGGAACGTTGCCGCCGCCGTATCGTTCTTTGATCGCGCAACATCCGGCGACCGTCGCGCATAAGACCACGCACGAGACCACGCCGAAGACGGCGGCGATAAACGCGAAACCGCCTTGGCGGCGTCCTCGGTCATTGCGCTCCCTGCGCGCGCTCGTTGCGGTCGTTGACGGCATTGCGAATCGTCCTTCCATGATTGCGTAAGCCTAGAGTCTTTCCAGGCTCCGCAGTATGACGAAAATCTCCCGGCGCCGCAAGGTCGAATCGCCTCGAAAAGTCGCTCTTGTCAAGAAAAAACGTCAAGAAAAAACGACAAGGAAAAAAGAAACGCGCCGAGGAAAAAAAGGAGGAAAAAACTCGGCGCGCTTCCCAAGGGGGAAAACGAATGGATGCGGTTTGTCGCCTAGACGATCTCGGCGGCTATTTCACTCAGCGGCTATTTCAGCGTGACACGGAGTTCGGCGTTGCGACCGTCGCGGATAATATTGAGCGTGATCGTCTCGCCAGGCGCGTGTTCTTCGACGGCCGTGATGAAGTCCTCGCCTGTCCGAACCGGTTGACCGTTCACCCCGGTGATGAGGTCGAATCCTTCATCAGGACGAACGACTTCTTGCGTGCGATAGCGCATACCGTTGCGCGATTTGATCGTGATTATCAGTTTTCCGCCGCGAAGTCCCGCGAGGTCGGCCGCGCCGCCTTCGTCGATTAAGCCCGGAATGAGCCCGTCGTCCGTTTCCGTTACCTGAACGACGCCGACGTCCCCGCGCGCCACCTTACCGGTCGTGAGCAGGCTCTGAACGACAAGGTTGATCGTATTGACCGGAACCGCGAAACCGACCCCCGAGTTTTCCCCGACGCGACTGGCGATCGCCGTGTTCATACCGATCATTTTCCCCTTCGTATCGAAGAGCGCGCCCCCGGAGTTCCCCGGGTTAATCGCGGCGTCGACCTGAATGACGCCTTTGATTCGGCGGAACTGCTGCGGACTGTCGATCGAGCGGTTCAGGTTCGAGACGATACCTTTGGTCATCGTTCTTTCGAGACCGAACGGGTTGCCGATCGCGTAGACGGTTTGTCCGACGAGGAGGCGCGAAGAGTCGCCGAATTCGACGGGGAAGAGGTCGTCGGTCGGCGCGTTGATCTTAATGAGCGCGACGTCCGTATTCGGGTCGGCGCCGATGAGTTCCGCCGGGTAGGTCTCGCCGCTGAACAGGGTAACGTCGATTTTATTGGCGTTTTCGACGACGTGGAAGTTGGTGAGCACGACGCCGTCTTTGGAAATGACGATTCCGCTTCCGCAACCTTCCGCGACCTGTTGGAAGATGCGATCGACGCGCGTTTCGATGGTGGAGACGTTGACGATCCCTTTATTGCGCATGGCGTAGAGTTCGACGGCGACGCGTTCTTCCGGGGTAAGATCGGCGAGCCTCGCCTTCCAATCGTCCTGAGCGACCGGCGCGGTCGGGAGTTGATTTGCCGTTGGAATCGGCGCGGGACCTTGTTGCGCGCCGATAGGCGCCGGGTTGGCGGAGTAGTTCGGACTGTAGGTAAGATTCTGCGCAAAGGCGCCGGTGGCGACGCTTCCGAGCGTAATGAGCGTCGCAAGCGCGAGGGCAAGATTTTTCTTTTGTGTCATCATCGTATATCGTCCTTGTTCAAAGTCGCGTTCGCTAATCGTCTCGTGTTTCTTCGTCCTTAACGACGCGCCGCGAATCGCGCGACTTCGTGGGTTTTCAAAAGGCGGTAGGCTTGACGCGGCGGGGAACGGCGTCCCCAGCGTTTCTCTGTTCTCTTAATACGCAAATTTCAAGCCAATGGGTCGAAAATTCCCTGAGAATCATAGAAAATTTTTTCAAATTCGTCAACAGGCGTCCGCAACGTCGCGCGTTTCGCGAGGGGGACGCCTTGATTTTGTCCCCTGACTTGCTTGTGTCGCCCGGGTTCTTGCATTGATCGCCTGATATATAATGGCCGCGACGTTTCGGCGCGCTCGACAAGCGCGAGACGTCGCGATTTTAACGCGGAAAGGAAGAGTTTGGTGGAAGAGACGGTTATTGAGTCGGATCGCGTCGATCGGTATTTAGTGGAGAAGAGTTTGCCGCTTGGATTGTGGCGATTTGCGGCGCCGTTTATGCTCGCGTACTTTTTGCAGGCGCTTTACGGGGCGGTCGACGTGTTTATTGTCGGGCAATTCTGCGACGAGGCGGCGATCGCGGCGGTTTCGACCGGCGCGCAGCTTCTTCAGGCGCTCACGGGGCTGATCCTCGGGCTATCGGCAGGGGGCACGGCGTTGATAGCGTACAACGTAGGGGCGAAGGATCACGAGGGCGCGGCGAAGGCGATCGGATCGTCGGCGACGCTTTTCGCGTTGATCGCGGTCGTTGCGACGCCGCTGATCGCGTTTTTTACGAACGAGTTCGTCGACGTCATGCAGACTCCGGTCGAGGCGGTCGAGTATACGCGGCGCTATTGTTTTATCATAGCGTGCGGGCTACCGTTCATCATCGGCTACAACGTGATCGGGGCGATCTATCGCGGGTTTGGGGACTCGACGACGCCGACGGTTTTCGTTGCGATCGCGTGCGTTTTGAATATGCTCGGGGACTATTTGCTCGTCGCGGTAGGCGGCTACGGGCCGCAGGGGGCGGCGATCGCGACGGTTGCGGCGCAGGGACTGAGTTTGGCGCTGGCGTTGGTTTATATGCGGGTCAAGAGGTTTGAGGTCGATTTTCACCGCCGACATTTCCGTTGGGACGGCAAGGCGACGGGCAAGATCCTCGAGGTGGGGGCGCCCCTTGCGCTCCAGGACGCGTTGACAGGCGTTTCGTTCCTAGTGATTATTGCGATCGTGAACGCGATGGGGGTGATTCCTGCGGCGGGAATGGGGGTTGCGGAACGGGTGATTGGGTTCTTGTTCTTACCTCCGGTCGCGTTTTCGGTGGCGGTGGTCACGGCGACGGCGCAGAACATCGGGGCGCGCCAGATTCGTCGTGCGTTCCTTTCGAGTATGTACGGAACGCTATTCGCCTTCCTCTTCGGGGTCTTTTTCTGGGTGGTTTGTCAGATTTTTCCGTTGGAAATGGCGTCGATCTTTACGGACGTCGAGGCGGTGGCGTACAACGCGAGCCTTTACCTCCGGACGTTTTCGCTCGACCTTCTCTTTGTGGCGTTCATATTCAATATGAACGGCTTCTTCTGCGGCAGCGGGCGGGCGTTTTTCGTTCTCGCGCACAGCGCGTTTGCGGCGATATTTGCGCGAATACCTCTTTCGTACCTTTTCAGTCGAGGCGAGGAGGCGACCTTGCTTGAAGTCGGCTGGGCGGCGCCATTGGCGTCGTGCGTATCCGTTCTCCTTTGCGCCGCCTATTTCATAATTCTCTGGCGCAAACGCACGGACGTCGAGGCCGGCTCGCAATGATCCCCGCCTCCGCCCTCGAGCGAGAGGCGGGGGGAAGGGCGAGGGAGGCTGAAGGCTGAGGGGAGGCGAGGGGACGTCGCCGCCCGCCTTTGAATTTTATGGATCGCGATCTATCGGCTTGACTTCCCAATATCCGCCTCGGGTGGCGCCGCGCCGAATCAGGCGCCCTTCCTCGCGAAGCTCTTTAACGAGCCTTTCCGTCGTGCGCTTTGAAAGTCCTAGCGACTTTGCGATTTCAGAAACGGTCGCCTTATTGCAGACGACGATGAGATTCAAAATCGCCGCCCTGACGTCGTCGGGACGATTACCGCCAGTATCGCCGCCAACGTCGGTGGAATTACCGCCATTACCGCCAACTTTACCGCCAATGTCGGTGAAATTACCGCCATCACCGCCAATATCGGTGGAATTGCCGCCATTACCGTCAACTTTACCGCCAACGTCGGTGGAATTACCGCCATCACCGCCAATATTACCGCCAACGTCGGTGGAATTACCGCCATTACCGCCAATATTACCGCCAACGTCGTTGAGATTACCGTCATTACCGCCAATTTTACCGCCAATTTCACTTGAGCTTGCGACTAGCTCTGTGTTACGGTATAGATTCACTCGGAACGTTTCAGACGTTTCAAAGAACTCGACTCTGAGATTCCACGTTTTAGCAAGATTCTGAATTCTCTGAAGCCCGGTTCCCCACGCTTCGATCAGGCCGATTTGACTGAATATATTGGCGACGACTCGATTTCTCAGCCTGGAATGTCCCTGCAACGCCTCTTCGAACGTCAGACCGTTATAGAGCCCGCCAGGCGACGTAACTTCGAGACGATCGTCGAAAACCGCTACCTGGACGCAGGATTCGACGGTAAAGTTGCGGTGGCATTGGGCGTTGACGATCATTTCGCGAATCGCTTCGTAGGGTAGCTCGTACGATTCCACCCGCTGTAAGCCTTCGATTTTTGCGCTGAGTCGAATATTGCGCAAAACAAAGTTGACGGCGGCGTCGATCTGTTCGTAGAGCGGACCGGAGAATTCGCGTTTATCGAGAAACACCGCGCGATCCGTGCCTTTAAATACGCCGCACTGAATCTTAGAGAACGGAAAGTAATCGGACGTTAGCAAAACGAACGCGTTCGACGCCAGGTAGCCGTCTTTGACTTTCTTGATCGCCTTCCAGTTTTCAAGATTTGATATCGTTACCGAAGGGAGCGCCGCCTTCAAGCCTTTCTGCTTCTGCAGTTTCCTTCGGCGCGCGTTCATATCGCGACAGAGCCGAGCAACGGCGCGCTCCGTAACTTCGTACCCGACGCAGATCTGTTCGTCCCATGAAATATTGGCGCCTTCATAGCGCCGCCTAATAACTTGCTTCATTTTCAAGGCGTCTTTGATATCTTGCAATTATGCTTTCTCTCGTCGCGACGTCAATTTATAAGGACCAATATTCTCGCGCGCGTGAAAATTGACGTTGCGTAACAAAGGCTCGCTATGGGATTAGCCGAGCAAGGGGGCGGCGCGTCGGTTGGGGCGTCGATTTAGAAGATTTCGCTCATACGTTGATCGTGAAGTTCAGACGCGTCTTCCATCTCGGCGTTATCCGTCCAGAGTTCGCACTGGGTCATGACGGTCTCGACGGCGTCTTCCATGCCTTCGGGCGGGTACTTGTGTTTTTTGAGGAGTCTTTTAACTATGAGGCGCATTTTGGCTCGGGCGGATTCGCGTTTTTGCCAGTCGATCGTGCGATTTTTGCGGAGCGTTTCCGCGAGTTCTTTGGTGATGGCGATAAGCTCGTCGTTTTCGTAGAAGTCCTTAATCGCCTGAGGTTTCGTTAAGGCGTCGTAAAAAGCCAGCTCTTCGGAAGTGAGCCCGAGTTGCGCGCCTTCAACGCGCGCCGCCTGAATCTGTTTGGCGAGGTTGAGGAGTTCTTCAATGACCTGCTCGTTGGTGAGCATTCCGTTCAGATAGCGATTCATTGTCTGACGGATAATCTCGCTGAACTTTTCCGACTTAACGACGTTCGTTCGCTTATAGACGGCGACCTGCTCTGAAATCAGTCTTTTCAGGAGTTCGACGGCGAGGTTCTTCTCCTTCATTTTGCCGATTTCTTCGAGGAATTTCGGGTCGAAGAGGGAGAAACCGCCTCCGACGTCGGAGAAGAGGTTAATGACGCCGTCGCTTTTTACGCTCTGTTTGAGGAGTTCGTTAATTCGGGCGTTCATTTCCGGGAGGGAGATCTTTTTTCCGCCGCTTCCCTGGTTCATGAGACGGGAAACGAGAACGCGCGCGGACTCGAAGAACGCCGCCTCGATTCGTTCCGGTTCCGACGCGAGGGAGGCGCAGAGGGAGAGGGCGTTGCGCAGAAGGAGCGCCTCTTTGAGGAACGCCTCGCGCGCCTTTTCCTTATCGACGGCGACGATGAAGTTGACGGCGCCGCTAATCGCTTTCGACCGTTCGAGGTCGGAGCCTGTCGCGAATTTGGAATAGTCGAAACCGTGAAACAGGTCGCGGCAGACGGCGAGCTTCTCCTTGAATTTCGGATAGGACTCCTTTGCGACGTCCATATCGCCGTAGTTCTTTTTATCGCGCGCGGTGTATTCGTTCATCGCCTTTTTCAGCGCGGAGGCGACCCCGACGTAATCGACGATTAGCCCGCCTTCCTTGTCCCCGAAGACGCGATTGACGCGCGCGATCGCCTGCATGAGGTTGTGCCCTTGCATTGGTTTATAGACGTACATCGTCGCGAGGGACGGCACGTCGAATCCGGTGAGCCACATATCGACGACGATCGCAATTTTGAGCGGGCTAGAATTGTCTTTGAACTCGCGCGCCAGCTCGTCCCGACGCGTTTTATTTCCGATGATACGGCGCCATTCTTCCGGGTCGGAGTTGTTTTCCGTCATGACGACGGCGATTTTATCGCGCCAGGTCGGGCGCAGCGTTAGAACGCGTTTGTAAATCTTCAAGGCGATTTCGCGCGAGTAGGCGACGATCATCGCCTTGCCGGTGAGGAGATTCGCGCGGTAGTTTTCGTAGTGGTTGAGGATATCGTCGACGAGGGTCGCGATCGTATTGTCGTGCCCGAGAATGGCGTCGAGTTGGGCGAAGGATCTTTTGCTCTTCGCGACGACCTCGGGGTCGGCCTCCGCCTCCATGGCGTCGTATTCCGCGTCGAGTTTGCGCAGAACGTCTTCGTCGAGATTGAGTTTAAAGACTCGGCTTTCGTAATAGACCGGTCGCGTCGCGCCGTCTTCGACCGCCTGGGTCATGTCGTAGATATCGATATAGTCGCCGAAGACGGCGCGGGTGTTTTTATCCTTCATGGAAATCGGGGTGCCGGTGAACCCGATGAAGGTCGCGTTGGGTAGACTCTTGCGAATGACGAGGGCGGAACCGACTCTGAGCTTGCCTGTCTTCTGATCGACGATTTCCTTTAGTCCGTACTGACTGCGGTGCGCCTCGTCCGCCATGACGACGATATTGCGGCGTTCGGAGAGGGGTTCGTCGGACTCCTCGAATTTCTGCATAGTGGTGAAGATAATCCCGTTCGCCTGTCGCCTGTCGAGGAGTTCTTTTAGGTGCGCCCGGCTCGTCGCGTGAACGGGGTCTTGGCGGAGGAACTCCTTGCATTTGGCGAATTGCCCGTAGAGCTGGTCGTCGAGGTCGTTCCGATCGGTGAGGACGACGATCGTTGGGCTTAGCAGTTTCTCTTGCAGGAGATGGGCGTAGAAGACCATCGAGAGGGACTTGCCGCTCCCCTGGGTATGCCAGAAGACGCCGCCTTTTCCGTCCGTTTCCGACGCGCGCTTCGTCGAGTCCGCCGCCTTACGAACGGCGAAATACTGGTGGTAGCCTGCGAGGATTTTGATACGATTGACGCCGTCGTTGGAGAAGCAGATGAAGTTCTTAATGATATCGAGGAGGCGATCGCGTTGGAAGATCCCTTCGAAGAAGGTATCGAATCGGGCGAACTGATTATTTTCGTAATTCCCGTCTTTTGTTTTCCATTCCATATAGCGATCTTCACCTGAGGTGATCGTACCAGCTTTGGAGGTCGCGAGGTCGCTCATAACGCAAATGCAGTTATAGATGAACATGGAGGGGATTTCATGGATATAGTTCCGAATTTGCGCGTAGGCTTCGGAGGCGTCCGTTTCCGATCGTGAAGGGGACTTAAGCTCCATGAGGACGACGGGGAGACCGTTGAGAAAGAGGAGGACGTCGGCGCGCTTTTGACTGTTTTCGACGAAGGTCCACTGATTGGCGACGATAAAGGAATTGGCGTCGGGGTTCTTATAATCGGCGAGGTAGACGAGGCAGGAGCGTTCTTCCCCGCCTTCGTGGTAACGCGCCTCGACGCCGTGTTGGAGGTAGTCCGTAAAGAGGGCGTTTTTCTGAACGAGTTCGGCGTTTTCGAAGTTTTTCAGTTTGAAGAGCGCGTCGGCGAGCGCCTCCTCCGGCGTCGTCGGGTTCAGACGACGCAGCGCGGCGATCAGTTCGTCTTCGTAGAGCGGGCTATGGAAATCCCTATCGACCTGGGACCCGCAAACGTAGCGATAGCCCATGTTCTGAAAGAGTTCGATAATTGAGTTCTCATAGCTCGCTTCGGTATAAACGCCTGGCATTCTCTTTTGCTCCTTTACCGACGTTTTCGCCTGTCGGTTCCTTTGTCCATCTCTTTAGGGCGCCAACGTTCGGACGTTGGATCCCGTTTCGCGCTCCCGCGCGGTTGGTAAATCGCCGCTCCCGTTGGTCGCTTACCGTGTTGCAAACGCGCCATTCGCGCGCAGCGTGCCCCTCGCGCCGATAGGCAGCGAAATTTTCCGCGCGCACGCGCGCCCCGCGCTCCATAAGCGCGGGGAAAGCCGCCGGCTT
>ONGM01000085.1 GCA_900317365.1 uncultured Planctomycetota bacterium | reverse complement strand
TCTCGGCTCAAACCGCAGAAAAAATTTTTTGAGGAATCTCCGAGAAAAGCTCAAACGGCTAGAAGATCGCAAAATTTTCTCAAAATCGTCCTCGCGTTTAAACGCGTTTAAAACCTCACAGCGACGCGTTCCGCGTCAGAATGAGAAAATACACAGGGGAGTGGCTAAAAACGTCGTTAAGGGGCGCTAACGGGGCAGGAATGAGGTAACGAGAGAAAGAGCGAACCCGCCGGAGCGACGAAATAGTCTGGGGAGAGTCGGAAGAGAGATCGCGACGAGTTCAGCGAAGGCGCGGACGGCGGCGCCGTTTTCGGAACCGGCGTCGACTTCGAAAAGAGATCGCCGGAGGACAAAGAGAGCCAAAATCGCATTTCTTTTTTCTCTTTTCGTTTTTTCTTTCTTTTATATATTTTCTTTCTTTTTATCTTTTCTCTAGTTTTCTTTCAAGACAAACTACCGAATTCCTTACTGGCTATTAAAGCGAAGATTCACTCTGAAGCGTAGATTTTAGTTTAAAGCTTAAACCAGAGCTTTTTACTCTGAAGCGTAGCTTTTCTCTAGATCCGCGCGCGAGACGCGAAACTTATAATCGCGCGTTGGATTAGTTTTGAGTTATAGATTAGCTTTTGTAATATTGCGCGTTTGCGAAAAATTTTCTTCGTGTTCGGCAAGAAAAAGAGTCGAGAAGCCCCGCGCACACGTTCGCGCGCGTTCGCAGAAATCGCGCTTAAAAGTCGATTGAAAAATTTTTTCCCGAAAAAACGCCAATTTTTACGCAAAATCGACTTTTTTTGTGGATTAAAGAGTAGAGAGAAAGTTTTTTCATCGCGCGCGAGGAAAACAAAAATCATGAGCAGACGTTTTGGCGAGAAGAAAGCGATACCGGTAAAGCGGCTCCGGAAGGCGACGCCGCAGGAGAAAGAGTTCATCCGGCTCGGGAACGACTTCGACGACGAGGACGACGACTTCGCGCCGGAGCGCGACCGCGCGGTCAAGCGAATCTCGAAGATTTCAGACCGCAAGATCGAAGAAGCGACCGACCGCGTAATCATGGGCGAGTCGATCGGCGCGCTTGCGAAAGAACTCAACGTAACGGAAGAGGCGTTGGCAAAAAAGATCAAGACGTACGTCGGTATGCGGTATATGCGCGAGTGGCAGCAGTCGGTTCGATTCGACTGCTTACGCGCCGAGCTGATACTTAAACGGAGTCTAACGGACTTCGTTGAGAGCGGGAACGTCGGTAGCGGCAAACTGGCGCTAGAAGTCCTGAATTACCGCGCGAAAGTCCTGAGTTTCGGCGCCGTTAATCCGCAAGAGCAGTCGATACGCGTCGCCGGACTAACGCAAGAGCAACTTTTCAACGCGATCTTGGAACAGCTCTAAATGGAATTGTTCGACCTCCCCGGGAACGTCAGACCGGCGCCGAAGACGAACAAGGCGCGCGAGGCGTTCATAGCGCACGCGGCGAAAGTCCTGAATAAGCGCTACCCGAAGCTATCGAAACGCGCGCGCGTCGAGAAACTGAAACGCTTTTGCGCGCGCGACGACGTGGCGCCGTTCCTCGACGCGCTTGAGAATCAGGCGTTCCTGAATTTCGTGCCGCGTCCTGACGACCCCGCGAACTTTGATCAGCAGGCGAGCTTCTGCTTTAATCGCGACCCCGTGAGTTTCCTCATCGGCGGGAACGCGGCGGGAACGACGGAAGCTGCCGCGTACAAGACCGCGCTATTCGTCCTCCGACAGCAAGAGGCGCCGCGTCCGGACACGCCGTTCTGGATTCTGTCGAACACGTATCAGCAGGTTTGCGCGACGTGTTGGCAAGAAAAGCTCCTGGGGCACGGGCACATCCCGGAACAAGAGATCGATTGGTCGCGCGTCTCGTGGATTAGTCGCGCGAAAGGCTGGCCGGAATCCGTTCCCCTGAAACCGTGGAAGAAATCGCACAGGACGAACTGGCGGCTCGAGTTCAAATCCTACGGACAAGGACGGCAGGCGTTGCAAGCGCGATCGATCGGCGGCTTCTGGTTTTCAGAACAGTTCCCGCAAGACGTGTTCCTGGAAGTCCTGCGCGGATGCCGCGAATACATGTTCCCTGGCGGTCAGTTCGCAGAGTTCACTCCGATCGACCCGACGTTGTGTCTCTGGGTCGAAAAGATCATGGAGTCGCCTCCGACCGGCTGGGCGTTTTACCGGGCGAACACAAAGAAGAACAAAGAGAACCTCGCGGACGGCTGGTACGATCAGTTCTTCGCGTCCGTATCCGACGAAATGCTCGCGACGCGCATGACCGGCGCGCTGGCGACCTACGAGGGCGTGATCTATCCGTCCTTTAATCCCGCGATCCACGTGATCGACCCGCCGGAGATCCCCTTCGGCGTTCGTCATTACCGCGCGATCGACTGGGGCGCGAGCGCGGAACACCCGTTCGTGTGCCTCTGGGGCTACATCGACGGGGAAGGCGTTTGGACGATCTACGACGAGTATTGGAGCATAGACCAGACGAGACTGTTGAGCGATCACATTCAGGAGATCGAAGAGCGTTCCGTCGCGTGGGGCTACCCTACGGAACATCGCGAACAGAATCCGTTTTACGGCGCTTTATACGCCGACCCGTCGCGTCCGGACAACCTCGCGGCATTCAACGCCGAGGGCGTGTGGATTGAGCCGGCGTCGAACGACGTCTTTAAAGGAATCGAGGCGGTTCGCGTCGCGCTGAAAGTTCAGCCGCCGAGGAATGAGCCGCGCTTGCGTATTTCGAGCCGTTGCGTTCACCTCATCGACGAGATGAGAACGTATCGCTGGCGGAAGTCGACGAGCGGGCGCGCGGGGTTGCTCAATCCCGCCGTCGCGGCGCCGGCGCCTCTTAAACGCGACGACGACACGGTTGACGCGCTTCGCTACCTGATTTACTCATACCAATGCCGCGCCGGCGTCGCCGCTCCGGGAGAAGCGACGCGTAAATTCAAGCGCGAATGGGAAGGCGCAGTTTGGGGAGGACGATGACATGGGCTGGGGAAAACTACTGAACTGGTTCAAACGTGGCGAAAAGAAGCCGAAGAAAAGCGTAATCGAACGATCGACCGCGCGGCCGTCGGCGGAAGACTTCGCGAATCTCTCCGCAAATATCGTCCCGGAAAAGAACTGGGACGCGCTCCACGTCGCGCGCCCGTTGACTCCGGCGGACAAAGAATACTGGACGAGACTTAACGCCGAGATTCAAGCCGCAGAAATGCGCGCGGCTGAAATGAAAGCGGACGAGGAGAAGGAGCGGCGCCGGCGCTCCGAGGACAACGAAGACGCGTCCGCGCGTTCCTCCGCGTCGTTGCCTGAGGAGCGCCGGGAGCCGTCTCAACCGGTCGATCGGTGGTTGTCGGAAGGCTACTTCAAAATCGTCGACGCGTCGTCGAACGTCTACGCGATCAAATACGACGTTCAGAGCGCGAACCTCTACGTCCAGTTTCAACACTGGGATCCGTCGATGGAATACGACGAGCTAAGCGGCGAACCTGGTCCGATCTACGAATACGGCGGGGTCAGTCTCGCCGAAGCGCGCGCCTTCTACCTTGCCGCAAGCAAAGGGGAATGGGTCTGGGACAATCTCCGCGTTCGCGGGACGTTCTCCGGACATCAGAAACCGTATAAGCTCGTCGCGATTTCGCAGGGATATTTACCGCGCAAAGCGACGTGGAATTACAAGAACACGGGCCAAGAGTGGTTCGTTCAACGCAAGATGTGGACGAAAGACGGCGGCGCGATCGTCTCGCAATTGCCAACAGCTCCGGCGCGCGGGTTCCCTGGGGGCGTAAAACCCTTCAGGGCGCGCCCCGACAACGGAAGACCGGACAACGGAAGACCAAGAGGCTAGAAATGAAAGAGATCAATCTAGACGGGAAAATCGGCGACGAAATCGCCTTGCGCAACGGCGATCATACGCTCGTCGTGAAGATCGCGCCGGACGGGATCGTCCCCGATCTTGTCGGCGCGTTCATGCGCGCGCTCGCGATCGACTCTTACGCGATCTCGATCGCCGCGAATCGGGCGTATCATCGCGGTCTCAACGCCGGCGAACTCAACCGCGCGACGTTCGCGCGCGTTCGCGATAAAGTCTTCGCGTCGATCGTCGCGCCGTCGGAAGAGACCGACGCGGAAGAGACGGAAGAGAAAACGAAGAAACGACGAGCGAAAGCTGAGGCGTGATTATGCGAACACCCATCATGAGCGCGGGCGCTCTTTTCACCGCTTTTCTGGTAGCGTCCGCAACCTCCTTAGCGGTCGATTTCCGCCGCGCTGACGCGACGTTGAGCGACGTTCACGCCGCGACTTGCCGCGTCCGCGTTAGCAATGCGCGCGGGACTGGGATTTTCAACGGCTACAACGCCGAAGGCACGCGCGCTTACGTCTCGACGAACGATCACGTAACGAGCAATAATCGGACGTGTTACCTCGACTTCTGGACAAATTCCAAGATGGAGACGGTCGCGGGAACGGTCGTTTACAAGTCGCGAAACGATCAAACGGGTCGCGACTTCTCGATTATCGAAGTCGACGCGGAAGCGTTAAAGAAGATCGATCCGCCGTACATTCCGATGAAGGCGATGAAGCCTGAGCGGCTCGCCGGTCGCGCGTTCTTGTCGTCCGGATGTCCCGACGGGAGGTTTGATCAAGGCTGGCGGGGCACGATCGAACGAATCGAAGGCAATATGGCGATCTTCTCGCCTCCTCCCGTCCCCGGTCAATCGGGGTCGGGGATTTGCGTCGTCGACGGCGGCAAAGTCTACGACGTCGCCAAGCTAACGTATCTACTCGGGGCGAAAGGACTCGACGAGTCGAAAGGCGGCGCGTTGCCGCTCGCCAACTTAATCGGCGCGATACAACGGTCGAGGACGAATTACACGATCACGCCGGTCGCCGATTCGGCGGCGCCGCGCCTGCTCGCGTTCACGTCGAAAGATTGCCCGGCGTGCGCGAAGACGGCGCCGGGGCTCGACGCGGCGGAATTGTCCGACGGGTTGGTGGTGGAGCGCGTCGACGCGCTCGCGGAAGACGGAGCGGCGATCGCGCGGAAATACGGCGTCGTCGAGATACCGACCTATCTTGCGGTCGACGGCGACGGCGTGGAACTCGCGCGCGCGAATTACGACGAGATCGCGCGTATCGGCGCGCGGGAAGCCGCGAATAATCTCATTACGCGCGCGGCGGTCAAGATCAAACCGAAGACGACTCCGGTTCCGGAGCCGCTTGAATTAGAGATTGACGACGAGCCGCTCGACCGGCGTTACAAGCTGGGCGAAGACAACGGGATCTTGGTGTCGTCTCCTGGGGAGATCGAAAAGACGATAGCTGTATACATAACGGATCCCGAGTCTTACGACTTCGACGCGGAGCGCGTCGCCGCGACTTCGGCGCCGGTCGGACTCTTACAAGACCTCTTGCGCGACGACAGAGACGGCGAGGAAGAAGCGCCGGAACCAACGCCGATTATTCCGCGCCGTCGCGACGTTCCGGAAGAGGAGAAGGACGCGCGCGGCGGTATCGGTTCGCGCGCGATCGACGCGCTGGCGGACAAGCTCGGCGCAAAGATCGACGCAGGAATAGATCGCGCGGGAGCGCAGATCGCAAACGGGCTAAAGGACGCGGGGGACGAAATCACGGAACGAGTAGAAACGACTGTAAAGACGCAGACGTCGAGTATCTGGCGACGGATTCGCGCGCGCGTGATTGTTTTCGCATTGCTAATCGTAGTAATTGGGACGATCGCGGCGCGCGCCGTCGCCTCTTTTGCGCGCGCGACCGTCGAACGGATTCGCGCCATAGCGCAGATTGCGCAGACCGCTAGCGGCGCGCCGACAAGTCCGGGAAGAAAGAAATGACGTTCAGCGAAATGAAAGAGATTTTAGGCGCGGTCAAACTCGCGCTCGAATGCGGGCTAATCGCCGTCGCGCTCATTGCGATGAACCGCGCGTCGACTAGCCGTGAAGAAGCTCTGGAGACGTTGACGAAGACTCGGGAAGTTCTAGCCGTCGCGGCGCAAACGATCGAAGAAAATCGCGTTCCGGAGGAAATCGCAGAAGGAATTACGAATGACGCACACGTTCTCAACGCTCATTGAAAAGACGTATGAAGACAAACATCTCATTGTTCTCACGTTGCAATGCTCGACGGAAAACGAGCTTCTCGACTCTCAAATCGACCTTGCGCGCGACATGGCGAAAAATATCCTTCAGCAGACGGGAGCGACCGTTTCCGCGACGTCGACCGCGTTTCGCTATCGCACGCAAGGGGACGGAGTCGTGCGTTTAACCGCCGAAGTTGAGGACGCGGAGACCTGAGCATGGCGACGATTCTCATAACGAGCGCCGCGAACTCGGGGGACGGCACGCTTCGCGCCGCGTTGGCGAACGCGTCGAGCGGCGACGTCGTTCAACCGGACGCGACGACCTTTCCCGCAGGGACGCTTTGCGAAATCACGCTCGCGTCGTCCCTCACGTTCCCGGAAGGCGTAACGGTGGACGGCGCGCAGACGCGGATCGTCTTGGACTGCTCCGGAATTAGTTCCGGAGTCTTTACGTTTCGCGACGCAACAACGCTTCGACGCGTCGACGTTCTTCAGTTTGCCTCGAACTCTACGGGAAGCGCGATCTGGCTTTACGGCGCGACGACCTTTGACGATTGCGCCTTCTATGGGAACTCGGCGGCGCGCGGGGTCTTTTACGTCCGGAACGGCGCGACGCTTAACGCGACCGATTGCGTTGTCGCCGGGAATTGCGGCACGAACGACGCGGCGGTCTGCTATTACGTTTCGTCGACCGGTTCTCACGCGACCTTTACGTCGTGCACGCTCGTAGGGAACGTTTCGTCGACGGGAGCGCTGTGGAACGTGGAGCCGGAATTAGTCGACTGCAAGCGAACGACGGACGGAATGATCGCGCCTCCTCCTGAGAGTTACGCGTTTGAAACGTGGACGGACGAAGCGTGGAAGGCGTGGAATTTAGGCGTGGCTTTCAAAGAAGCGGCGGAAGCCTTTAATCTCGGTTATTTCAGCGCGGTCGACGTTGCCGTAGGGTATCTTCAATGAAATCGATAAGCGTTCAGATTAACGACTCGCCTAAACTGTACTTTCTCCTGAAGGACATATACGGAGAAGCGCTCGCGCTCGAACGCGCGGATTTTGACTCTCTTTCGTACAGCGTCGTTAAGATACAGGGCGGCGTCGAGTATCCCGTCGACGGCTTTTCAAAGATCACAACCGGGCTTGTCTGGTATCCGAACGCGCAAGAGTACCCAGAGAACATTAAGGGGCTTACGTCGGCGGAGAAGGAAGAGGGATACAACTTGATCGTCTTCCCATACGACGACGTGGACGGCGCTTGGAAGTCGCCTTTCAATGAAGCGAACGCGACGTACAACCTAATCGTCGAGCTAGCTTATTTCATGAACGACGCCGCGCTTACCGGCGCCTCTCTCTACGAGCGCTCGTATCGCGTGAGAATTACAACGGGGAACAACTAACGATGGACGATCGCTTACTATCGGAACGCGCCGTCGACTTAGAGACGATCGCCAAGGCGGTTTCCCAACGCCTTTCTGAGTCGTTGAAATCGGGAGAGCGTCTCGACAACGTGGAAATGGCGACGTTCCCACTGCCTCACGTCGCGACTTTCCAAGGATTCGCAAACACGCTCGCGAAGACGTATTGGACGACGGACGAGGCGATGAAGAACGCGTGGGAAAACGCGCGCTTCATGAAGAACGACCTCGCCGTTATGGAGTGCGTGGAAATGCGGCGTCGTTCCGTCGCGCTCCTCGAATGGCGCGTTGTCCCCGACAACCCCGACAATCAAGCGCAAAACGACGCCGCAAGCGCGGTCGAAAAGATCATTAAACGCACGCCGCGCTTTATGCAATTGAGAGAGAATCTGCTCTACGCGCTCTGGTACGGGAAATACGGCGCGCAATTGCAATGGGGACGCGCGCTCGTCGACGGGGAGCCGCGATATTACGTCCGATCGTGGATCCCGGTGAACGGCGACAAGATCGTTTACAAGACGCTGGAAGGCGCGCCGTATGAAGAGGAACGCGTCGGCATTCGTATCGGATACGCGCAAGGCGCTCTCGAAGAGAAATACGACGGACAGATCGGACCGACCGATCGCGGACTAGCGTACTTCCTAACCGACGAACAACGCGATCGGTTCATTATTCACCATCACATGATCGAGGACGGCGACTACGACGACCCGTATAGCGGCGGTTCGATCTACGGAGTCGGCATTCGTTCGCGCATCTTCTGGACGTGGTATCTCATGAAGGAGACGCTCGCGTGGCTAATGGAGTACATTGAGCGATCCGCGACCGGGTTTGAAATCTGGTATTACCCGGCGGGAAACGAACGCGCGCGCGACGCGATTAAGAAGGCGGCGGAAGATCGCGTCGGACACAGCGGCAATATCGTCCTCGTGCCTCAAATGGAAGGGCAAAGCGGCCCGTCGTACCAAATGCAACGCATTGAACCGTCGATGAGCGGCGCCGAAGTCTGTATCTCTATCGTCAAAGAGTTCTTCCAACATCAGATCAAACGATACATTCTAGGGCAGACGCTAACGACCGAAACCGGCGCGACGGGGCTAGGGTCGAACGTCGCGACAATCCACCTTGAGACGTACTTGCAGATCATTAAATACGACGCGATCAACCTTGAAGAGACGTTGACGCGCGATCTCGTGGAGAAGATTCGCAAGTTCAACTTCCCTGAACTCGAAGAAAACAGCCTCTATTTCAAGATCGAAACGGAAGAGATCGACCATCACGACAGGTTGCAGTCGATCATGGCGCTTTACAACATGGGCGCGCCGATCTCTACGGAACAAGCGTTGTCCGCAGCCGGAATGACGATGCCGAAGGACGACGAAGACAAACTAATTAACCCGGCGGTCGAGTCCTTTAGGGCGAACAACCAACAAGGCGCGCAAGGCGGTGGCAATCCGCTCGCGCAACTCCTCGGCGCCGGAGGCGGGGGAGGACAGTCAGAACAAAGCGAAAGTCCCCAAAAAGAGCAGTCTGAACAAGAGCGCGCTGAACCGCAACAGCAAGCGCACCCACAACGCGGAGAATAGATATGGAAGCGTTAGTTATTACGAGCGACGATCTCGCTGAAATCCCGTTTGCAAGCGAAGCGTTCGACGACTTGCCGGTCGCGTCGACAACGAATCCGGACAAGATATTCAATTCAAACGACTACGAACTCTATGAGAACGTCCCGGTCTTTATCGAGCATACGCGCACGTTAAAGTCTGGCCGCACGCTGACGTTCGGACGCAAAGAGCTTGAAAGCGTCGTTGCGCGCTCGAATCAGCGTATCGACGAGACCGGCGACTTTGCGCCGGTCGTCATCGGGCACACGAGCGACGACCCGGACGCGCCGAAGCCGCCGAAAATCGGCTGGGCGGGCCCGTTCCGTCTCGGCTGGCTGAGCGACAAGCGCGACAAATTGGCGATCCTCGCTGATTTCAGAATCGACAAAGACAAAGTTGGACTTCTCAAGGAGTACCCGCGCCGAAGCGCGGAGCTTTGGGCGGAAGACGATTATGCGGACATGTACCTCGACCCTATTTCTCTACTCGGCGCGGACACGCCGTGGGGCGATATGGGCGTGCTGTACGCGAAACAAAACGGCGGGGTTGAGAAGATTTGCTATTCGATCGCGCCGCAAGCGCCGGGCGCTTACAACGTCGGCGGGTTACCGAAGCCGGTTTCCGGCTGTAAAGACAAATGCAAAGAGAGGTATGCAATGAGCGATTACGACGCGCTATCCGGAGATCAACGGCAAATAGCGCAAACGATCGTTAAGGCGATCTTCGACTCTCCTGAGTTCAATTACATTCGGCGACAGATGAAACGAGACGCCGACGACGTAGCGGAAGACGGATTGGACGAAGATCAACTTGGGCAAGACTCGCCGGGCTTTGACGCGTCGCAAGGAGACGAGACGGCGGGACGCGTCGACGTCGCGCCGCAAGCGGAACGCGTTCCGGAAGAAGACGACGACAAGGCGCGTTACGACGCGGCGGAAGAAATGGGCGCGGAACAAGTCGACTACGCAGGCGCGGACGACGACGAGACTGACGAAGACTTCGGCGATGACGAACCCGACGACGAGTCTCTTGACGATCCCGACGACGCAGGGAGCGGAGCGAGTCTTATCGACGACGCGAACGAAGAACCAACTGACGATTACGGGGAATACGACGACACAGACGACGTATACGACCCCAACGAAGACGAGGATATTACCCCCGTCTACGACGACGACAATTACGAGGAAGACGACGTTGACGGCGTTGACGACGACGACCTTTATGAAACCGATAACGACGGAGACACTGTTATGAAACTCAGAGAGAAAGTCGCGGAATTGGAGATGAAGATCCAGCGACTCGAAAAGGCGTTTGACTACACGACCGATAAAGTCGTCTCTCGCGAACGCTATTCCCGCTTGCGTTCGTTGCGCGGCTCTTACGTCTTTGACGAGCAAAAGGAGCGTGAACGTTGCAAGTACAACAAGATGTCGGACTCGCAATTCGACGCGCGTTGTCGTGAAATCCAAACGAACTATCGGCGCGTTCCGACTGAAATCAACATCCCGGGGCGTCTGGTCTCCGGCGCGCCCGCGCAATTCGCCGAACGTCCCGGCGCGATTCAGTACTCGAAAGAACGCGCCTCGGAACTGGAACGCGCCGTTGCGAAACGCGCGGAAGAGAACGCGCAACGCGGAGTCTATCAGCCCTCTGAACAGATTCGCGCGGAACTTGCCAAACAATTCGACTAGCGAAAGGGTTTAAATCATGGCGAACATTACGCAATACGTCGCGGGCGGCAATATCTACCCGTGCCGATTCATAACGCAAAGCTCGGCGGCTCCTTTTACCGTCAATCAGGCGGACGACACGTCGACGTTGATCGTCGGGATCGCGGCGGAAGGAACGTCCGTCGTTCCGATCGACGGATACACGAACGCGTCGAGCGTTTACGCCGCGACGGAAGGGCTCGCCGTTCCTTACTGGGGCGAACACGACGAGTGCCTCCTTGAAGTCGCGGAAACGTGCGACGCCGGCGCGCTCTTGTCCCCCGACGCGAACGGCAAAGGCGTCGTTTCGTCGACCGCTGGCGCGCCGATCGGCGCTCGCGCGTTGGAACCGGCGACCGCCGCAGGTCAGAAAATCCGCGTCGCCGTTGAATTTCAACGCGTCGTTTCTTAGTCCTCGATTGAAAGGGAACCGCTTATCATGGCAATCACTCCTCAATATCCATCTGGGTACAACACATATGTGCCCAATACGCAAGCGACCAATAACCTGATTATTGACTTCGCGCGCAATATCGATCAATTCAAGCTCAATCAGTACACTCAGACGATTAAGGTCTCTGAAAACGTCGGAATGTACACGCGCATGACAAACGAGGTCTGCTCCCGGTTTCTGAACGGGAACGACAGCGTTTGGGCGGACGCGACGGAACGACCGCTCGGGAACCAAAATCTCGAGTCGTTCGCTAATGAAACGTACCGAACGATTCGACGAACGTTCCCGGTTACGCTCGGCTATCTCGCTTCGCAACAAGCGTCGTGGAATATGACCGCGCAATATCAGCGGATTCTCGGCACGCAAGCGATGACGGCGCGCTCTTGCCTTGTCGTCGACGCGCTCCTCGACGCGAGCGCTTACGACGCTTCTCACGTGTTCAACGTAACGACGAAATACGGCGCCTGGAACGAGTCGCTCACCGCTAGCGGCTACATTAAGCAGACGATCTACGACGCGGTGAACACGATTCTAAAAGACACGCTCGGGTGCGTTCAGCAAAAAGACCTCATGCTCGTTATTAGCGCGGAAGCCGCCGCGAAACTCATGCAGTCGCAAGAGATCGTGGATTACATCAAAGGCTCTCCCGACGCGTGGAAAATGACGACCGGACAACTCGCTAGCGGGCCGTACGGACTCCCGGAAACGCTCTACGGTCTGAAAGTCGTCGTCGAAGACGGCGTTAAGGTTACCTCGAAAAAAGGCTCGGCGCGCGCGACCGACTGGCTCTGGCCGAAAGACAAGGCGGTTATCGTTTCGCGACCGGGCGGCATTACGGGCATGCAAGGGCCGAACTTCTCAACGTGCGTCATCTTTGCGCGCGAGGAAATGACGGCGGAAACCTTTGACGACGCGAAGAACCGACGCACGATTCTCTCGGTTACGGAAGACTACTGCGCGAAAGTTATCGCGCCGGTTTCCGGCGTCGTGCTTACGAATCTATTCTCGGCGTCGTAGTTATGACCTTTACTGCGGACGACATGATCGCGCGATTCGACGCGCGGATGCTGACTCGTCTATGTTTCGACGACGACCAAGCGCACCACGCGTCGGAGCTTGCCAATTCGTCTATCTTACGCGCCGCGCTCGACGACGCGTCCGGCGAATTAAAGGCGGCTCTGACCGTCGCGGGAATGTACGACGAGAAACAACTGAACTCATTAACAGCCGAATCGCAAGCGCTCGCGAAGAGGATCGTTTGCGAACTAGCCGCCGCGTTTCTGTACTCGCGACGCGGCGGAGAAGCTCGTGAAACGGTTGAACAATTGCGAACGGGCGCGGAAACGTACCTCGACCGTTTGCGAAAAGGCGAACGTCTCTTTTCTATTGTGAATAGCGACGTTAAAGAAGAAGCCGGTCGCCCAGAACTGTTGGAGCCGACGCGCGTGGAACTGGAGAACCTCAACGGGATAACCCACCGCGCGCGAACCTACTTCGGCGGAGTCGGCGACCGATTGCATAAAAGAAATAGTTAGAGGTGATCTATGATTATTTGTGTAGACGGACCCGCGCATATCTATATCGGCGCGGCGAATTGTGGGGCTCCTCCCGCCGCCGTGGCGGATGTGAAGGCAACAGCCTCTAAGGAACTTGGGATCACGGAAACCGGCGTGCAAGTCTCGATTCAGAACATGACGCACCGCGTCAATTCCGACGACATGGGCGGTTCCGAGGGCAACCCTACAGAACTACTCTTTATGGGCGCGCAGGCGTCGATACGCGGCGTCTTGGTGAAGTATAACTCACTCGCCGTAGCCGATATTCTCACTGGATTGTTCGGCATGACGAACGAAGGCGATCTTATTCTGCCGGGAACGCCGGTGTTCTCTAGCGGACATGGATGTTGCCTTTTTGTCGAAGGTTTCGCCTCGGCTTTTTATTTTCCGCGTTGCGAGATGACTTCGCAACCGCGCGAGTTTAACGTCAGCACGACGGAGCGCAAGACGTCGTTCGGCTTTACCGCGTACCCGAGCTATCGAACAGTTGAGAATCAACCGGTTCCGTATTTGTTCTGGAAATTCACAGGCGGCGCAGGGTCGATGTACGAACCGCTTTGCAATGTTCCTGACAATACCAGCTACGGCGGTAGCCTTGGCTAACTAGCGCATTCAAAACGACGGAGGAACGCAATGTTTTTATTTGATCTACTCAAAGCCCGGAAACGCGCGCGCCGACAGAGTTACGACTTTCGGCGCGGCGTTTATTATTACGAAACCACGGACGGCGTGATTATTCGCGCCGACCCGCTACAAACGTACGCGAAGCTCAAAGAGATCGGGTTCGACGTGCTTACGGAAGAAATAAACGGCGCGCTCGCGGGGAATGAAAAGAAGATACGTTCCTTTACGGACGGCGTTTGCGCCGCGTTCGGAGTCGTTCCATACAACGCGACGCTCAACGCTGGCGTTACGACGCTCGATTGCGTGCGTCTGTACCTCGGCTTCTACTCATTCCTCGCAACCCTAAAAAAAAATGTTATCTTCTTGCACGATTTTGTGCCGCGTTTGGAGGAACGCCTAGCGAATATTTACGCGTCGCCGGGCGCAGTCTCGGAGTTGAAGACCCCAGACTCTTCCTCGTCGGAATCGACCTCAACCTCGCCGGAGCCGCCGCAACCGCCGGACTCGCCGTCTTCTACGGAGCAAGCGGCGCCTTCAACGGATTCAATCTAGACCTCTACAAGGCGTATTACGGTCGCGACGACGAATACATCCAAGCTCGTTACGAACTCTGGAAAGAAATGAACTCTTGGGAACGCGATAATGGCTGAGCAACCTAAAAGCAACGGCGGCGTCGGCGCCGATCTCTCTAATACGCCTAATTTTGACAACGCGGGGAAGGACGTTGCCAAAGAGGTTGACTATTCCAGCGCGGGTGCGGAGAAAGAGAGGATTGTAGAAGAAGTAAGAGAAGCGATTCGGTCGCACATAGCCGGAAACTACAATCGGCTGAAAGGTAATTTCCTTGGTAAGGTGGGTCAAGGGAAATCCAGAGAATACAGTCTTGAATGGCTCGTCGATTCGTTAGTTGCCACGCTCCGTTTGCAAGCCGAAGACTCTCTAAGACCTATAATCGACAAAGAATGGATGGAAAACAATTGGGACGACCACAAACAACTCTTATTCAGACATCTTTCTCGCGTAGATGCAGACGAAATCGCCAAGGATTACGTCTATTCAATGCTTTTTGATAAAAACGGCGAACCTACGGACGACCTTCGTGAATTTGTTTTCACTACGTTTATGCCAGACATACGAAAGGGATATGAACCTCAGTACAGCCGAGAGGAATATAAAAAATATATTCCAGAGTCTTTTTCCAAAAATCAAAAGGCAAAGGTTCTGAAATATGTCGACGAACTTTACGACGTGCTAGAATCTCATCCCCAAGACTCTCAATCTGACGTTGTTCCCGAACCGTCCCAATCGGCTGACAACGCGCAACAGTCGCAAGCAGAGTCAGAGATCGGCGCCGACCTAGCGGACGTTCCGTCCGCTCCGGAAGCAGGCGCCGTCGTTAGCGACGTTCCAGAACCGCCGCAACCGGCGGAGAGCGCACAGCCTCCCATGCCGTCAGAGAGTCAAGCGCCAGCGCAAGAGCCTGCGGACGCTATCGGGCAAGAGGTCGACGATCAGGTCAAAAGCTTTTTGGACAGCATATACGACGAAGCGGTAAAATATGCGACCGTTAAAAAACCTCGTAAGGATAGTTTTGACAGTTTTATTTCAGATCTTCCATTTTATCTGACAACCGCCCTGAAGAAGAGAAAAATAGGCGGAAAAAACCGAGAAGCCAAAAACGAAAGGGCGCAAAAATATATCCTGTCTCGATACTTCGACGAGCATGGCGAACCGACGAAAGAGTTGGAAAAGCTGATAGAAGAAGTTCAACCGATATGGCCTAATAGCAACGTCGAGTTTGACGTTGAAACCTTTAGAAATCAAATTCCCGCCTGGTTTGGAACGGACGCAAAAGACAAAGCGATCCGTCTATTCCGCGAGTACGCAATCGCTCAACTGGAGAACGGAACCGCTCAGTCCGCGCCTTCTACGCCAAGTCCTAACGCCAATCCGTCCCCGTCGCAGAACCCTGCGGAAGAAAATCCTGGTTCGTCGATAAAAATCCCCGACTTCATTGATTTTGCATATCACAAAGACAGTCTTGGCTACGAGCCGTTCGACGTAACCAAGATGAAAAAAGAGCCGGAATACGGCGAAGGCTCCGCGACGGCGGAACACGAAGACAACCGAAAGCGAACGCAGGCGTTTGCGGAGTCGTTTTTGGAAGCCAATCCGTTTGCGTCAGACCGGCGCATTCGGCAGGAGGCGCGAAAAAACGGGGTTGATATTACCGCTACAAAATGGCTCGACGCGGTGCGCGAAAGGATTTTCTCGGCAACCGGGTTCGCCCCGACTCCGGCGCAACAGCAAATCGGCGACGCGCTGTACAGTCTGCTTGACAATCTTAACGCGGACGATGAAACGCGTTCGCAGTACATCCTCGATCTTGAGACGCAAGGAGCGATCTTCGATCGTCAACCGACGAAGGCGGGGTTCTTTGATCGTCATATTAAGTCGTCGGAATACAACAAACGCAAGGAAGCCGTCGAACAAGAGCTAGTCCAAAAAGAGTCGAGACAGAAAACCGTACTCGGCGAAATGCAGACGGCGGCGGCAAACGGCGACAAGGAAGAGGTCGAAAGGCTTCAGAAGGAACTGAAAGAGCTTCAAAAGGAGATCGCCAATCTCAACGCAACGTTTCAGAGATTAAGGCTCGGTTTCAAGGACTTCGACACGCCTAAAGAAAAAGCGGACGACTACGCTGGAAAAGCGAAAGAGTTAATGGAGGAGCTTAAAAGCGGGATCGACTCTATGACGGGGCAATGGAAAGGTGAAAAACCAATGTCTCCCGAACTTGAAGCCTATGTTAGAACGGACGACGAAGGGAAACGGCGCCGGATTCTAGGAGGAACGAAAGGGCGCGATCGACAAAACGAAGACGAATTGATCGCACAATATATCGTCGGCGAAGAACAAAAGAAAGAGCGTCAGAAGTTCCAAAAGAAAGCGGAGAAAGAGTACAGACGATACCGATACGCACAACGCGGTGAAAAGATTGGCGGCGCGATCGGACGCCCTCTCGCGTGGCTTGGGGACACACTACAGAGAAGCGGAAGTTACTTCGAAGGGGAATTCTCCGACGATTTATCTCGCAAAGCTCAGGAAGAGCGTATGCTTGGCGCGTCAACAGGCCGAAGAACGCGCGGCAAAGTGAAAGGCTGGATTAACGACTCCTTAGCGTATGGGTCTCGTTCGTTAGGGAGCGTAGAATCCGGTATTGGCAAGTTTTTTTCTGCCTCAAAAGGTGTGTTAGGAAAAGTCGGCGGCGCGATGGGGACGGCGGCGGGCGCTCTTGCCGGCCCTGTCGGCGCTGTTATTACAGCGATCACCGCCGTTGTTACCGCGATTAAATGGGGAGTCAAACAGATCGACGCGTCCGTTCAGAAGGCGTTTCAATCCGCGCCGTTTAACGGAAGAATTGCGGCGGCTAAAATGCAGTACGAAGGAGAAGAGTTCTCACGAAAACAACGTTTTGCGGCAGGCACGGAGGAGTCTAGCGTTGAACTGATTGAGGCGTGGAGCAAACTTCGAGAAGAAACGTTGGAGATGAGAATTGCATGGCGCAATTTAATAAACACGCTTTTAGAGATTGGAACTAAGCTTTTAGGCGCTCTAGCAACGTTTGATGAATCCTTTGGGCACGTTACAAAGACAGTTCAAGCAGTCGTTAAAGGACTTGACTATCTATGGGGAGCGTTAGAACGATTTGTCAAATGGCTTGATTCCGATGAACAAGGTGAGGAAGGTGAACAAGGGAAAGAAAACGAACAAGGGAAAGAAGGCAAGCAAGGAGAAGAAGACAAGCAAAGTGGGGAAGATGAACAAGGGAAAGAGGGGAAGAAAAAGAACAGGTGGTTTAAGAAAACCTTGAAGTCGGTTAAGGACGCCGCTATGCGTGCTGCCGCTGTTATGGTGAACCCACTTGGCGCGGCCCATGACTCCGTAGAAGCCACAATTGAATACGCAAAGCAACCTAGTCAAGGAGAATTAGCGGAGCTAGGAGTTCAAAATGGAATATTGATGAACCATGTTATAGCTAGCGGCAATCTTGCAAGAAAGTTCTACGAGACTGGTGAGATCGACGACGAACTCTACCAGAAATCTACATACGCCTTTGACGGTCTTACAAAGGACGACCTGGTTAAATATCTTAACGACGAATCGAACCGAGACGAAATTGAGGACGTGATCGCTTTTCGGGACAAACTCGCAGGCGGCAAATATTGGCAAGGGTACAAGAGTCTCGAAGGCGGCGCTCCGGCGACCGACGAAACAATTAACGACGTTTTAAAGACGTTGCAAAACATCTATGTTCAGAACTTAAAAGATTACGAAGAACTCGTCAAAACAGCGAACGCAACAGAAGAAACAGCGGAAAACACGCGCGAGAAGTTGGATAAGAATCACGCAATAACCGAAGGCCCTCTCTGGGACGCTCTCATGCGTAGCGCAAACAAGTACAACCCGACGGGCGCCGGGACGGAGGCGGCAAACGACGCAGAATGGGGCGAACCGTCGCGACAATACGGACGTTTCGCCGCTGAAGGCGCGCGTCAACAGAATTGGGGCAGGAGATAGTCTAATGCACGTCGTGTACAACGGAGTAACGATCTATCGCGCCATGACGACCTCTTGGGAGGAGACCGTCGAATACGATAGTTCCGGAATGAATATGATCGGCAACACGATTAGAATGTCGTTCGAGGGCACGGTCTTCCCTTTGCGCCTATTCCAGAATCCAACGCTTTTTCTCCCGTCGCCGAACAACACCAATATCGGGCTTCTCACAGACGCCGGAGGCGAAAACGCCGTAACGAGTTCTTTCAACTACCGTCTCAATGTGCTGTTGCGGCAACTCTCCATGCCGCGCGGCGTGTTCCTAGTGAACGACGACGTTCGCGACGCGCCTATATTTGAGGCGTATCCGCAGTACGACGCTGAAGGGAACCAGCCGAAAATAGGGACTGCCGATTTAGACGATAGGCAAAAACGCAATCTTGACGTCGCAGGCGGTCCGAAACCTGTTTCCTTGTCGGTTCTTCAGGTCGTCAATCAATGCGCGCGAGTCGCCTTTACGATTGAAATACATAAAATCCGTTGTCTCGGCGGCGAGACGTACGCGGACGGCGTGAATCAGCTCGGCGCAAACCCGAAAGACGGGTTTGTCGTTTCCAATCGTTGCTGGACGGAAGAGACGCTCGACGACAACTTCTATACGACGCGCACCTTTACTGGCAAGTTGCGCATTTCGTCGATCGAAAAAAGCGTTCATTTCTATCGTCATATGTATTATCCGCCTCTTGAAGACGGGTTTCGGCGTTCGAGCGTTCGCTTTTCAGAATCGGAAAACGGACTGGAATTGTCTTATACCGTAACGGATAAGCAAGTCCGAATTGCGGCGCCGTACCCAGCGACCGCGTTCTCCGGCAACGTTTCTTACAATATCATCAACGGCGCCAATATGCAGTTCAGCATGAACATTACGATGGTCGGACGACCTGACGCGCCTAAGAAAATGCTAACGGCGCGCGCGGCTCAGGCGGTGCAGAAAAAGCTCGTCGCCGTCGCAAAGAACGCCAACGGGTTTATTGAAAAATACAACATCTCTGAAAACCTTGGCGATCCGCCGTCCGTTTCGGTCTCCGTAAACGTTCAACTCTACGCAAAAACAAAAAGCGCAAATTCAAACTCAAAAGACAAGCCCGACGTCGCTCAACTCTACTCGCCTTGTCTGGATCTTATTGGCGACCCGGTGGAGTTTGAAGAGGAGATGGAGTACGACAATGTTGTTCATGTTTACAACCGTTTCCAATCGAAAAAGCCTGACGCATACGGATACGAAATTTTCAGCGCCTATACGGACGAGACTCAAGCGGACGAAGAACAAACTGGCGAGAGGAATAACGAAGACAAAGAAGGTTCGACAAAGAACCCTGAAGCGTACGGATTTATCAAGTGCATGGCGACCGCGCCGTGCGCGCTAATGAAGCCGGTTACGTCGCAGACAGGCGCGATGACTTCCGAACTTGAGGACTATTCGACGAAAGTCTACAAAGACGAAAGCGACGCGAATTATCCAACGGAACAATCGAACGTCCAAGAGGACGTCTTCGATTATCCTTACAGCGTCTACAAGAGCGATATTACCTACGACGTTGATTTAGCGCGTTTCGTCTTACCTCAGGCGAAACTCAAAGAATCGGAAACCGTCAACGCGGCGGAAACCGCCGAACAAATCAAAAGTAAGACGGCGGAACTCGAAGAGAAGCGCGAACAGTTGGAAACGCTGAAAGAGGAGTCGCAGGACTCCCTTTGCGGAATTACGACGGAGCCGCCGACGGGAGAGAACAACGAGAACAACGAGGGCGACGGAAACGAGAACGCTGAAGGCGAAGACGAACAATCCGAACGAGAAACGCAGATCGAACAATTGAGCGATCAGATCGAAACGCTCGAAAAGGAGATCGCCGACCTTCGCAATAAGATCAGCACGACGCGCGTTATTGAAGTCGCGCGTCCGATCGCTCGCGCGCGCGTCGTTATTGAGGCGGAACGGTTCGGACGCTTGCCGGAAATGCCCGACCCCGACGCGATTATTACGACGTCCGGAGACGATCCAATTATCTTTACGCCCCTTAAACATGAGATCACGCTTTGCGAACCTCGCGCGGCGCGGAATAACGACGGCGTTTCCTACTCTTGCATAGGGACGTATGAATACGTCATGTCTCGCCCATTTAAAAAGGGGGACGAAGTGTGGTTGCTTTCTAATCCGACGTTTCAATCGGAATGCTATTACCCGAAGAAGACGTTGGAGAACGGTACGATTACAAAAGACACGGACGCGCTAACCGCGCTTTACAACGGGACGCAATTAGCGCACGAAGACTTTGCGCCCAAAACAGAAAAGGAAACCCCAGCGTTATCTATGGAGAACTAATAATGAAAATTCGAGTAACAGACAACGGCTTGCCGCGCTCTGTCGCGACGACCGACGAACTCCCGGAAACCGCCTACCTTGGCGCGTTGATTTTCTGCGAAGCCGATTCGACGCTTTACGTCTACAACGGCGAAGAGTTCGCGGCGGTAACGAGCGTTGAAACGGGAGAAACGAGCGGTTCGACAAACGTATCCCAACTGACGGTCTATTCCAAGGTCGGCGATCTGCCGTCCGAGGGTGCGACGGAAGGCGCGTTCGTCTACGTTGAATCGACGAAAGCGCCGTACCTCTATACGGGTTCGGCATGGAAGAAAGTCGGCGTCGACGCAACCGGAGGCGAGTCGTGAATCTAAACGGCGCCCATCACGCGGAACTTTTGCGCCGCTTTGTCCTACGACTTCGCGGCGCGCTTAATCTACCTTCCGACTCTTGTTTTCCCGTCGACGAGCCGCGTTCGGTTCCCGCGCCGTCGTTGCCGGACAAAGCCTACATGGTCTCCTTTGAAGGCGCGTCCTTTAACTCCGACGGCGATCAATGCAGAGAGCTGCTGATATCGAACGCCTATATCGACGTTACCTGCTTTAATCGGCTTCGCGCGTCGGACGAGTCGTCGCGCCGCAATAGCTTTATTTCAACGTTCGACACGAACCTCTTTGAAATGCAACGGCGCGTTATGCTTGCCCTTGTTGGCTGGCGTTTTGAACTCGACGGCGCCGACGATCTACAAATCGCCTCGACCGTCAAGGCAACGCGAAGCGCGAAACCAATGATCTTGGAAGCGGACTCGGGAGTTTTTGGAGCCTTCTTGTCGACGACGTTTTCCGTCGCCGTCGCAATTGACCTTTGTAATCAGGATTACAACGTATGAACGAAAATGAGACGAAAGTCTACGAGGAATTTCAGGCGCATTGGGAATGGACGGACGCGGCGGGAGAAACGCGCGTCGAACCGTTCATTATGCCCGATCTCAACGGGGAGCTTGAGGAATACGTCAAACGTTATATCACGCCTGACATAGACCGCGATTTTCCCGTCGAGCGTTCCGAATGGGCGGCTGACGTTTCCTCCGGCGCGTCTCATTGCTATTCGACGCGCGACGCGACGCCGACTCCGGTTTACGCCCTCAGTCCGGCGCCGCGTCCGCGCCTCAACGTTCTTTTCTTTCCGACAATGGCGTCGCAATACGCCCACATCGCCGCGATCTTCGACAACGATGAATTGAAAGTCGGACAGAAAATCACGCTGAAGACCAATATCACGATCGTTAAAGACGCGTCCTATTTTCTCGGGATCAAAGACAAAAAAGACGTTGATCTCTGGATCGCAACGAAGCGTCCTCTAAACAACGCCGTTGTCGACGGTTGGAAAACGCCGAAGGGCGCCGCTCTTTGCGTGCTCGTCGACTGGCGATATTTCATGCGCGGCGCCATGTTTAAATTGGAGCCGTTCAAACAAGTCCCAGGACACGCCAAAAGGGACGACTTGCGAGCGCAAAAGGCGTTTTTTACCGCTACGGAAGAAAATGAAGAGCCTCAAAACGAACAGCCGTCCACTGAAGAGCAAGCGAGCGAAGGCGGAGAAGAAGACGACGAGAAGCCTGCTCAAAAATACAAATCCAAGTTTTCGCGCGTTGTTACGTATCGGCGCGAACCTGGCTACAACTTAAAGAGCGGCGGCGGTGAAGTCGACGCCGAACATTGCGATTGGTCGCTTTTACGCCTCTTTTGGTCGCTTTTTAAAACGGAGTTCTTCAGCGAGGAAGACTTCAAAGGCGCGACCGAAAACAGCTTTCTTTTCAGAGAAGGATACCCGGCGGAGCTTGAAACGTTACTAGAAACGACTGAGATTAACCCCGACGCGATAGGAGACGACGCAGAAGAAGAGACGGAGAAAGAAACGGAAGGCGAAGGGGCGCAAGACGAGCGCCCCGACGCCGAAGAAGAAACGGAAGAAGAGCGCCAAGCGCGAATTGCGGCGCTCAAAGCGAAATTAAAGGCGATACGAAACGCTACGGGATACAACGACGGATTCTACCCGTGCGAAAACTCTTCCGGAACGAAAAAGACTTATGAAAAATCGTTGCTAACCGGCGTTCCCGAAAAACAAACGGACGGGCTTGATTCCAATGTGTTTCGTGAAGGAACGCCTATTCTTTTGGCGTTAGACGCGGCGCTTGCGATGTGCGGCGTTCGCCTTTACGCAGGGAGCGAAAAGATCGTCGACCCGTTCAAAGCGAGTTCCGACGACGAGATAAAGGAAAAGCGAAGCCCGCGTTTCCCGCCGACCGTTTGCTTTCGTATCGACTCGGCGGCGCTTGAAAAGGAACTCGACGAAGCGGAGGAGAAAAAACTAAAACGAGTTAGCGCGATTAAAAGCGGGATCCAAGAGTTAATCGTCGATTCGCGCGCGGGAGTCGGCTCTCACGACGACGAAACGTACCGCGCGATGTTCTTAATGCTGTTGAGCGGGTCAGAGCCTGTCGTTACTATGTCCATGATCGAAACGAGCGATAACGCGGCTGTTAAAAGGAGAGTTCTCGAAGAGCTAGAAAGTCTCTTTGACGTCGCGATCGGAGACGAACCGGACGGGTACGAAGATTGGAAAAACGATTGGATAACCAGCGATAAGTGGACGTTTGACGACGGCGAGCTTGCGCAAAGAATCCTCGATGAGTTTGATATAAAATCGGTGCGCGCGGCGGTCGAACGCGAGTGGAAGAAAGATCACGCGGACGATCTGGAAAACGCCGCCGTCAGCGTCTTTGAAGGCGTTCCGCACCTATTCTTTGCGCCGGTCTATTGGGACGAGGAGCCGTCCGTTTCTTCAAACGAAGAACAAGACGAGACGGACGACGAGAATCGTTACGACGAAAAGAGGTTTCACCCGACCTCTTTAACTGTTCTGACAAATATTAAGATCAATCTATTGTCTCCTGACCGCACGACGGAATACGTCGGCGTTTCGTCGTCCAAAGCGCGCGCGTTGCGGAAGAAAGCGCGCGCCATTGCCGCGCGCGTTGAAAACCTTATGGTTTTGCCGGAACGATATTGCGTTCATCTCAGGCCCGGAACGTTCATTGACTTTGACGCGTCGCGACGCGATCCTGCGTATTCCGTCGCTCTCTCTAATCCGCTATCGTTGCCGTTCGTTGGAGACGTTGAAGACGAAGAAGACGAGAACAAGCAGTTCTATCCGGCGGTGCAATATTACAATCACGTGTTGCTAGACGTCCTTGCGAAGAAAAAGACCGACGAAGACGCGGCTTCCGACGGCGAGGAATCGGAAGAAAGCTCCGACTCCGTGAACACGGACGATCCACAAGTTATTAACGGTTTGCAGATAGAAGTCGTCGAAGACGTCAAATATATTGCGCTCGGTCCCAACTTTGTCGCGTCCAACGCCCATATGGACGGTTCGGCGCCTCATCCGCGTATTGGAATCGAAGCGGGGGTGCATTTGTACTCCCCAGCGCGCGAGCTTGACGTGATCGCAGAGATTGCCGGGAACGAAGAGCCCAACGAGGGGAACGAAAACGAGGGGGACGGCGAAACAAATGGCGAAACAAACGTTTCGGAGTCGGACGGGAGCGTCGACGAAGGCGAAGCAAAAACAATTCACAAGCAATCCTACGAAAAGTTCGACAAGTGGGGAGTCGCGACGATTTGCGCCGACCCTAAAGACGGGATTGCCTTACTTGAAGGCAAATATGTCCAAAGCGCGTATACCGAAAATTTCCCCGACCGCGACTTTTTCGCGTGTTCTTTGAAATGGACTGGACTGGAGCTTTATGGGAACGTTGACGTTGGGGACGGCGAAGAGTACGTTCACAGCGGTTCCGGATGGCGCGTAACGGGGTTGGAAGTTGGCGACGGCTTGGTTCTTAATAATTCGGGAACGATAAGCTGGAGCGGCGTTGAAGTCGACTGCCTTTTCTCTTATGAAAATTCGGCGTTTGAGAGCGGTTTCCATTCGCGCGCGGATCGCGAAGGAACGCCTGGCGTAAACGTATTGGCTGAGGAAACAAAGACTTCAAAGATAGTCTTTTCATCCGATTTCTACTGTGAAACAAACACAGACGCGGATACGGGAAAAGTTGTCGCCGTATCCGTAGGACTTCGCCCTTTAAACCTTTTGTATCCGTTAGAATACCGTTTTCCGCAAACGAATATTGGTTCCAACGGCGCGCCGATCATAGGCAATATTTCATGGGCTGGTTTTAGCGTTCTCAACAGGCAAGGTTCGTTGGGGAATACGTTAGCGAACACAATGCCCGATAGCGTCAAGAACATGGATTCAAACGGCTACGGCTCAATATGCGCGATGGCGCCGTTGTTCTTCATGCCGATCGTTGCGGAAGAAGACCTCCGACACGCGGAATATCCGTCTGACGACGAGGCAGAAACGGAAAACGAGCCGACAGACGAATCGCAAGGCGAGTCGGCTCCTGAGAGAGCGGGCGCCGTTGTCGCTCTTAATTTAGACTTGTCCGACAATTCCCCGTTAATCAAATTCATGGAAGATCACGGAATTAAGGGCGACAAGGGCGATACCGGCGAAACTGGCGCGCAGGGCGAGAAAGGCGATAAGGGCGACCCTGGAGAAAAAGGCGACAAAGGCGATAAGGGCGATACCGGCGCGCAGGGACCCCAAGGAGAAAAAGGAGACAAAGGCGATAAGGGAGAACCCGGCGAAAAAGGCGAGAAAGGCGATACCGGCGCGACTGGAGCGCAAGGAGAAAAAGGCGAAAAAGGCGACAAGGGAGAGCAAGGAGACCCCGGAACGCCTGGCGCAACCGGCGCGCAGGGAGAGAAAGGCGAGAAAGGAGACAAGGGCGACAAAGGCGATAAGGGGGACAAAGGAGACCCCGGCGAACCGGGAACGCCTGGGACTCCAGGAACGCCCGGCGCGCAAGGCGAGCCAGGTCAGGACGGGCAGGACGGTCAAGACGGACGGGACGGGCAGAACGGCAAAGACGCGACGATCCTCGTTACCGGCGACAATACGAACACGCTAACGATCAATCAAGGTCAACCGAACGCAAACAACGAGACGACCGTGCAATTGTCCTGGACTCCTCAGCGTTCCAACGCGATCAAGGAACCGAAGTTGCGCGAAGCTGTCGTTACAGGCGCATATCTCGGCGACGACGAAACGCCGAGTTCCACGCCTGCGTCTGACGTGAAAATACTATCTGAACTTGGAACGCCGACAACGGAAAAAGTTTTAAGCGGGCTAACCGTAACGCGAAAAAACGTCGTTTCCGGATACACAAGTCCAACAACGGACTCGTTTTTAAAAGACCTTGGGACGGCTTTTTATTCCGACTTTCTCACAGGACTGGGAACGCCGACGAGCGCGCCGTTCATTAGCGGCGTGGAGACGGAAACGAAAACGGTTGTTACCGGCGTTTCGCTTTCTCTTTCCGATTCGAGTAGTTCCGGAAGCGTTGCGGTCGTTACCGCCGTTCGGTGCGTCAACGACCAAATCGTCGTCGAGTACAAGTATCTATCCCTCTCGAAGACGACGGAACAGGTCAAAGTTGTGAAAACAACGTCGAGCGCGCCCGCGCTAACGGGGCTGGGAACGCCGACGACAGCGAAGGCGATCACGAATCTAATCCTTAACGCCAACTCGACGGGATACGCGATTACGGCGTTAGGAAGTCCGATAACGGAGGAAGTTGTCTCCGCCGTTGCGTCGGACGCGGCAAAGGAAGTCGACGCGATCACCGGGTTCGGCGCGCATAAGTACGCGAAACTCTTTAAATCAAAAGTCCCGATCGACGCGAAATTATCCGACGCGGCGCAAATGCCTAACCCGGCGAACCTGCAAGAGGTTGTCGTTCAAGGAACGGTCGACGCCGGCGCTAATAACGGTGGTTCCGGAAGTGAGGAAGAAGAATGAGTCCGTCCTACAATATCGGTTCGTGCGCCTGTTGCGCCCCCGCGCCTTCGTTCCTTTCCGGCGGACAAATCTGGTTTAAGATCGACATGGCGTATACCCCGGTCTTTTCTGAGTCCGGACATTAT
>ONGM01000205.1 GCA_900317365.1 uncultured Planctomycetota bacterium | reverse complement strand
CGGGAATGAAATCGCCGTCGAGATCAAATTCGACGCTGACGCGCCCGCCGTAGAGGTCGCCTTGGAGCGTTCCAACGACGGCGGGATTGCAGGTAATTTTATCGACGGCGCTAGAGCCGGTATCGCAGAGCAGTGAAAGGGACGTGATTTCGGGAAGCTGAAGGGAGTTTGTTTGAACGGCGCCGACGAAATAGACGACCTGAGTCGGCAGATCGGGGTCGTTCGTTTGAATCGTAAGGGAGGCGGTTTCAGGGAGTAAGACGCTCCACCGCAGGAGAACGGTCGTTTCGTCGTTAGGGGCGAGGCTTTCGGGAATTTGATTCAGAATTTCGAGACGCGAACCTTCGGAGGCGACGACGGAATTGATCGCGAGGGGCGCGTCGCCGGTATTTTGAAGGGCGATGCGACGGTAAACGGTTTCCCCGTAATGAGGCGCGAAAGGGGCGCCGGTCGAATCGGCGAGGTAGGAAGTTAAGGTTACGGAATCGAGGTTGTCGAGAGGAAGGCGGGCTGTTTGATCGAAGATCGCAAGAGTCGGGGCGGCGTCGAGGAGTTCGCGCCTTTCGAGAGTCTCGAAGGTAAGGCGACGCTTGCGCTCCGACCGAGGCGCGCGGGAAGAGCTTGACAGAGCGAATAGGCTCTGTATTCTTTTTCCGAAGGCGTCTTTCATAGGGAAAACTCTTTCGAGATCGACTTACGTTGAAATTGTCGAGCCGACTCTCAACTCAACCAACAGAACTAGTTATACAGTTCGATTCATGAGACGTCAACAGAAACTGAAAGGTCAAATGTCAATATTTCAAAAAAACTTTGAGCGTAGTTCATAGACTTTCGCCGTTCAAACTTTTCGCACAATACCAACGCGAAGCCGTGCAGATTGAAATTGACTCCATCCCACAGAGCCTCGGCGCGAGGGTAAGAATTGAAGGAAACGCGAGAGTTGGCGCTAGCGACGCTTGGCAAAATCGCGCTGGGGATAGTCGACAAAAGGAGAAAATATCTTCACACCCCCTTGCGGGAATCTAAATGTATGTTATATTCATTTACGAGTAACAGACAATTAGGAGGTTCTGCAATGGACGATTCCAACGATGAATTATTGCAGGAATTCCAACGCAAGAGCCATGAAGTCGGACTGAAGGTTACGACGGCGCGGTTCGCGGTCTATCGATATTTGAAGACCGGCGCGGATCATCCGGTTGTCGATCGCGTCTGGGACGCGGTAAAACAAGACTTACCTGCAATAACTCGCGAGAGCGTCTATCGGATCCTCAACGATTTCGCGTCGCATGGGATCGTCGCCGTCGTCGACCGTTCGGACGTCGTGGCGAGATACGACTGCAATCCGGTTCGGCACGATCATTTCGTTTGCGAACGTTGCGGGCGATTCTTCGACTTTGAACTCTCGGAGCTTCCGGGACTCGTCGAGCCGATCGTCGCCTCTTTCGGAACGATCGGTCGTGTGGAAATTCGCGCGTCGGGGGTGTGCAAGAGCTGCCTGGCGCAAGAGAACGCTCCGAACCGGGACGTCGAGCCGACCCGCTAACGCGCGGAGTCGACGCGCTCTCAACAACTGACGCTCTCAACGCTCGACGCGAGTCGAAGCCTGCTTGGAGACGCAGGCGCCTGAGATTCGCTTCGAACCACCTTAATCATTAGCGCAAAAGGAAGAACAGAATGGCTACGAAAAAATTCGTTTGCAAGGTCTGCGGTTACGTTCACGAAGGCGACTCCGCTCCGGAAAAATGCCCGCAATGCGGCGCTCCCGCCTCTCGATTTGAAGAGAAAGTCGAAACGGAAGGCGCGTCCTACGCCACCGTTCACGCGATCGGCGATGGAAAAGTCGACGACCAGGAGATCATGGACGGACTCCGCGCCAACTTCAACGGCGAATGCTCCGAAGTCGGTATGTACCTCGCCATGAGCCGCCAGGCCGAACGCGAAGGCTACCCGGAAATCGCCGAAGCCTTCAAACGCTACGCTTTCGAAGAGGCGGAACACGCCGCGAAATTCGCCGAACTCCTCGGCGAAGTTCTCGTTCCCTGCACGAAGACGAACCTGAAGATGCGCGCGGAAGCGGAAGCGGGCGCATGCGCCGGAAAATTCGAGCTCGCCGTCCGCGCCAAGAAGCTCGGTTTCGACGCCGTCCACGACACGGTTCACGAAATGGCGAAAGACGAAGCCCGACACGGCGCCGGATTCGCCGGTCTCCTCAAGAGATACTTCGGCGAATAATTCGCCTAGCCTCGCCCGCCTCGCCTGATAGCGCGGCGCGACGCTGCAAATCAAGAAGACCGATTTCCACAGTGAGGAGTCGGTCTT
>ONGM01000221.1 GCA_900317365.1 uncultured Planctomycetota bacterium | reverse complement strand
GCAGGAGCAAGCATATCGCGAATTTAAGCGCGAATGTCTAATGCGCGGCTATGACGAGAAAGTCGCGGCAGACGCGGCGTTTGTCGAAGGCTGCGAAGAGCTCATTAAAGACGAGACCGAAGGACTCGATAAGCTTGCGGCGTTCGAACAACTTAGGGAAGAACGCAAAGTGCGTTGCGAAGCGGTCGACGAAGCGTATAAAGATTCGATCGCCGCTTGGAAAGAAGCGTATAAAGAACGTCGCGCCGAGGAATATCGCGCGTACGAACGTTATTTGAGCGCCTATATCGACGTGAGAGCGTCGAAGCCGATTGGCGAAACTCTCGCGACCGCCGCAGTTAATCCGCAAGCAGAAGGATCGGACGCTCCTTCGACCGACGCGTCCGCTACGCTCAACCACGACGTCATTAAGGAAATGGTCGACGCGTCCGTAGCCGAGCGCCTCGCCGCCGTCGACGAGGAAGAGACGTCCGACGCCAACGAGAGTCTTGCGGCAAGAGACGTTCGCAAGCTCGTTATTCCACGCGAATCCGGGCTGGTCTACGTTCCCGGGAGCGTCGGCGACAACGCGAAGATGCATGTTCGCGGCAAACTGAAGAAATGCGCGCGATTCTGGGTTGGCGAAGTGAACGAGGAAACGGAAACCGGCGTCGCATTTGATATCGAAATGCAACCGACTCAATCGGGCAAGAAGCGCGCTCGCGTCTCGCTCGACCCCGTCGCCGTCTTTAAGTATTCCGACGAATATATCGAAGAGCGTATTGCCGAAGAAATCGAGAAACTGAAGTAAACGTTCAGTAGCGCCGTTTCTCTATTCCATTACCCTCGCGACTCTCGTTATGAGAGTCGCGTCTTATTTTGGAGCGTCATTATGATTACGCCATCACGTTTTTCCCGAACTTTCTTCGTTTCGACGCTTTTGCTGGCGATCGTTCTTTGTTTCTCATATTGCGTCGCGCTCAGCGCCGAGCCGTCGACGGATAACGAGTCGGTTGACTTTGACGCGTCGCCAATGATCTACGCCAAGACTCGCGCGCCGATCATTATTGAAATCAACGGAGAAACTAAAGAGTTTCCTGCGGAATACGCCGTGCCCGCCGAGTTCGATAAGAAAGGCGGCAACGTTGTTTTCCTCTATCCGACGACTGTTTTTGTCCCGCGCAAACCCGGCGAATCGTGTCAGTTTAAAGGAAATTTTGATTCTTCTGTGAAAGAGGAACTCCGCAAATATCTTGAAACCGATCCGCGTCTGCGCGTCGTTCATCGCGTTCAATACGATCAGAAAAACGACGATTTGAAAGCGCTCTTTAAAATCCAGTTTTATCCCGATCAGTTTAAATCGTGCGTTGACGAGGTCGTTCGAACCAACGCTTCGGATCAGAATCGAACCGGCGGAGCAAATTATTCGCCGAGAACCATAACCTTTTTTGAAGAAGGTTACGCTCCGCAGTTGGAATTCCGTTTGAACAATGGAATCGAGGATAGAGACTTCGAAAACTTTTTTACGTCCGCTCCCGATTTACTCGCTTATCGCGTGTTTCAACGAGGGCAGAGTTATTCTGGCGCGCAGGACGTGTGGGTAACGTTTCGCGCGTTAGAAGCCGACGACGAGACCTCGTCGCCTTTCGTTGCGTTCCGTAGCTTCTGCGAAAATAGCGAATTCGTTAGGGCGCAACTCGTCTATTGCTATAAAGCGAAGTCGAGCGGAACCGTAACGTCAAATTCGACGCTCAAGTTTTCGAATATTCAAAAGTTTGTCAATGATCTCAAAGCGGAGAACATCGCTTCAGACGACGGTATGCCGATTGTCGACCGGTCGAAACGCGACGAATATTGCGAAAAAATCAACGCCGCGTTGACGCAGGACGTCGTCATTGACTCTAACGGCGACCCTGAGGCGCGCGCGTTGGCGATCGATTGCTTCCGAATGCAAGGAGCGCTAATGAACGGCGCTCTTTCCACGTTGATCTTCCGGCAAGTTCGATATGAAGACGGAAATGAATACGACGACGTTCTTAAGAAATATCTCGAACCGATCATTACCACAAAGTTGACGGATAAGATTGATCATAACGAGCGTCTTACAGAGGAGCAGAAGTCGAAACTGAAATCCAGTCTCACGGATCTCAATATCGTCCGCGACAAGCAGACGCAGGGAATGTTCAAGTTTTCGAAGGGGCCTTTTGGGGTCGGCGGCAGCGCCATGGATTTCCTAGGAATCGACTACGACACGCGCGACGCGCTCGTTCAAGAGTGCGTCGACGCGTTGCGCGAAATCACTTCGAACGCGACGCAGACGACGGAAAATGAAATCAAGATGGATTGTAAAGATTTCGTCCTTTACAAGGTGAATCTCGGCGGATTCGAAGCGCAAATAAGCGCCGCTCAGAATTTTTTCATAACGCGAAACGGACTGGCGCGCGACGTTACGGTCGCCATGCCGCTCGATTTTACGACCGAGGTTCTTAATAGTAGCGATCCTCATGATCTCCATTTCTATAAACGAAATTACGAGATTCTCAAGCTGTTGTACGAAGCCGTTCGCCAAGCGTCTGTTCCGGGCTTTAAGTACGATCCTCGCTGATTGCGTTGCTTGGAATAAGTCGGTAGACTCCGGACGAAAGCGGGTTTTTAAACAATAAAAACCCGCTTTTTTGTTGATTCGGGGATCTTTTTGCGTACATATAGTTGCGAGGGAAGGAAAAGTCGGAACCCGAACTCAAATCTTGAAGGAGAAGATTACGCGCCGACGTCTTAATAAGCTCGTTAGTGTTCATTACCGATAAGACCGTTTGGAATCATTTTTGCATTTTCCTCAGCGCGACCCTAGAACGTTGCCCGTTCTGTACGACTTCGTTCTTTGATCGCTTTGGTCTCGCCTTGCTTTTTGATGAAAGGACGTCTCTATGATCGACAAACGTCTTGTTAAAACGTTCGTTTACTTTTCCTGTTGCTTTGGACTTTTCGCGGTCGCTCCGACCGTCGACGCGCAGTATAGCGCTTCTGAGAGAATGAATCGGTCGAATCGCGAAGTGGAAGACCGTTGGCGGGTCTCTCTCCCTTGGATTCTTGAAAACGACGCCGCGCAGTCGCGAGCTCTCCATGAGTCCGTTCTCGATTCGCAACGTCGGATTAGAGAGGCGAACGACGCTATCGTTCGCGCCAGGGAAGAACAGCTTCGCAAGAACAAAGCCGAAAGAGCGGCGCGAAACGCGGCGGCTCAGAAGGCGTTTGAGGATTTCATGAAAGACGATCTCACGCCGAATCTGGGACAGGAGCAAGCGCAACCTCCGGAAAACGCTTCGGCGTCTCCCGCGCCGACTCCGTCAAATCCGCCAAGAGCCACCGCGCCGAAGCGGAACCCCGCCTCGGCTCCAAAGGGCGCTGCGGCGACCGCTCCGAAGAAGCCGTTGACGCCGAATCCAGTTCCTGTGATCCCGACTCCTTTGACGCTGTCTCCACAATGGGGCGTCGAGAATCCGCCCGTCGTCAACGCGCCGGTTGCGGGTAAGTCGAAAGTTGTAGAGGAGGAGAATCGTAAGAGCGAATGCGACAGGATTCTTAAAAAGCTGGCGGTCGACATGGTTAGCGCCGCAGGATCCGGTGCGGCGGCAGGAGGTCTTGGAGGGTTAGGGGCTTTGACCGGCGCTGGAATTGGACTTGCCGGCGAGGGCGCGAGAGTAATTCTCAACGGCGATTTAGGTCGCGCTTCGGGCGTGTGCGTTCCCTCGGAAGTTTACGCTCCGCAAAATATATATCGAGGACCGCGCTAATAGGCAAAATCTTGCGTTTTCGACAAGTCTTTGACGCAACTATAAGGGTTCGTTTGAGATTGTCGATACTCGAAGAGAAGCGTTGAACAAGCTAACGGAACCTTTGGGAAACTAGGCGCGTTCTTCGCGATAAAAGGACGAAGAACGCGCCTAGCGCGCTTTGGAGATCCGCGTTTCTATCTTGGAACCGAACGCTTTGCAAAGTAAGTTGTCGGTACCCCGGCTCACGACCACCGGGAGCGAAATTTTCACTCGCGCATTAGCGCGAATCAGAATTTAACGTTTGGTCGTTGGAGTTTGTTGCAAAGGACGCCGATTATTGATATAATAGAAGCGCGAGGAGTTGCTCCGATCGAAAGAGTTCAACGGAAAACTTCGAAAGACGAAAGGGCGTTGTTGAATCGTCCGAAATTGAAATTCAGCGCGAGGAATTGCGCCGTCAAAGATAAAATTTGCTTTTGCTTTTGCTTTATAGGCATTGAAAGTCAAACGCAAATCGATAGGGACATGGCGTTGCGGTCGTCAGTCTACGACGGCTCGAAGCAAACCGTCCCCGGTAAGGAACTGGCGAATTGGACGATAAAGCTCCCCGAGCCTCGCTCCTTTAGCCTGTTTGTTTATAAGAAGAAGTAGTCGACGCCGCGCCGTCCCGTCCGAAGGCGGGGGACGTTGCGTTGGGGGCGACGCTGCGCGTCTTCGACGCGTTGGGGTTGTGAAACTTCATTTTGGCGTTGTTTGCAATGCGGAACGCGTTCGTTGTTTTGGGCGGTTGGCGCTTCGCATGAGGCATGGCGACGCCTTATCCGCCGACTAAAGCCGGCGGCTTTTCCCCGACCTATGGGGTCGGGGCGCGCGTTCGCGCGAAAAATTTCGCTGCCTGCGGCGCGAGGAGCGTTTGTAACACGCCGAGCGACCAACGGGAGCGTGAACAACGCCAATTGCGGGTAGCATTAGCGCCCCGGTAAGCGACCAACGGGAGCGGAGATTCGGCAACCGCGCGGTAGCGCGAACCGGGATGAAACGCCCGAGCGTTTCCGCGAACCGGGATGAAACGCCCGAGCGTTTCCGTTGGCGCGAAAAAGCGCCGTTAGGAGGCTTCAATTGAAAGTTGCATCTCTGGTCTTACGCTTCGGCGTACTCCTAACGGCGCTCTTTTGCGTCAACGACCTTTTTTCAGCAGACGTCCGCGAGCCGAACGTCTACTTTGCCTATCGATCTTTCTGGCCGGAACATGAGACGATGAAGAGGTTCGCCTCCGTCGGCGTTCACACCTACTGCGTATTTCCCGGCAATACGGAGAACTCGTTAGGCGAGCCGTACTCGAAATATCCCGTCGTCTGGCGGTATCCGAACGTCTACGACTGGGACTCGCTCCGGCGGCAATTCGACGAAATCGTCGCGTTCGATCCCGACGCGGAATTTATCTGTATGGTCGATCTCAATACCCCGACGTGGCTCGCCCGAAGCCTCGCAATGCGCGGGGACGGCGCCTTCGATTCCTTCGTCGATCTCTCGAGCTGCCTCGCCTCGCCCGCCTGGCGCGACGCGACCTTAAATTATCTCAACGATTTTCTCAAGGAAACGGAAACGCGCTACGGCGACCGAATCAAAGCCTACGTTCTCGCCTGTGGGCAGACCGACGAATGGATGGATTACGCCGCCGAGCGTTCGAGTCGCGCGAAGTTCGCCGCCTTCAAAGAATTCCGAGAAGCGCGCGGGCGCGACGACAAGACCGCGCGATGGCCGGACTTTGAAGAGTTCGATCGCGCGACCTTCGACAATCTCGCCCGCGACCCGGCGAAAGAGCGGGACGTTATCGACGCCCAAGAGTTCGAGCAGGAACTAATCGCCGACGGTATTCTGACCTTCGCGAAGGCGGCGCGCGAGGCGATCGGCGCGGAGAAGGAGATCGGGGTCTTCTTCGGGTACATTCTGGAGCTGACAGGCTGGCGCGCCGTCGGGTGCGGGCACCTCGCCTACGAAAAGGTCATGAGTTCGGAGTACGTCGACTTTTTCATTTCGCCGGGAACCTATTCCGAGCGCGAAATCGGCGGCGGAAGCGGGTCAATGGCGCCGAACGCGACGATACTCGCGCACGGCAAGCGTCGCCTTCATGAAACGGATCATCGCACCACGACCTATAACTGCGCCCTCAACGAGTTCGTCGGTATCGCCCCGATCGCCCGATGGAAGAGCGAAGACGAGGACGTCGCCGGACTCCGGCGGGAGATGTGCCTCGCCTTAATCGATCACGCGTCGATCTGGTTCTTCGATATGTGGGGCGGATCTTTCGCCTCGCCGCGCGCGATCGAGAACGTCGCGGAAATGAAGAAAGTTTGGGATCGATTCGCCGGGCGACAGGGCGCCTCCGCCGCCGAAATCCTGCTCGTCGTCGACCCTCAGAGCGCCGCGCGAGTCAACGGGCGCGACCCGCGTTCGCCGCTGATCTATCACGCGTTGCGGAACGCGCTGAATCATGTCGGCGCGCCTTTCGCCGTATGCTCGTTTAACGATCTCGCGACGCTCGACCTTTCGAAGATCAAATTTGCGATCTTGCCCGGGAGTTTCTACCTTACGGAAGAACGCCGGGCGCTCCTGCGCGATCGCCTCATGAAGGACGACCGCCTTATTCTCTGGCTCGGACCCGCCGGAATCGACGACGGCGCGAGCCTCGACCCCGCCCGAATCGAAGAGACGACCGGCGCGCGTTACGGAGTCGACGCGCTCGAGGGGCGCGAGCGGGTCGGGTTCTTCGGGGAAGGCGCCGGGCGCTGGCGGTCGGCGTTCGCGTCGGACTATCAAGGCGTAACGTCCGCCCTTCTGCGGGAGCTTGTTGCGAAGGCAGGCGTCTGTCGATACGTCGAAACGGAGCCTGTCTACGCGTCGGAGCGCCTGCTTGCGATCCATTCAGCGTCAGGGGGCGAGGTTACCGTTCGCCTGCCTCGCGTCGCCTTGCATGTGAAGGAGGTCTTTTCAGGGAAGGTGGTCGCGGAGAACGCGGACGCCTTTACGTACGAGTTCGCGGCGCCGGAGACCGCGTTGTTTGAAACCGTTTACGAAGAGGCGGAGGAACCGTAACGCCTAGCTTTCGCAGGTAACGTTGCGTAGCGTTAGGCGACGTTGCGCAACGACTCGAGCGCGTGAAAAAGATTCGAACGTGTGAAGAAGCGCCGACGAGGTTGAATTTGGCGTGTTACGACGCGTTCTCTTCTTTCTTTTTGCTCTTGTCTTCCAACCCCAAAAACGGAATCATAACGCGCCGTATTCTTTGCCGAAGTCTCGCCAGGTAACATTGAGAAAAGACGAACCTCTTCCGCACAACGCGCTTGCGACGCCACGCGCGCAAATTGTAGAGGAGGGCTTCTCGACGAAGAGGCAGACGCGGGCGCCGCAGTATTCTACGGAGGAGCGTAGCCCGATGTTTTATAGCCGCTCAAAAGCGGCGCTAGTCTTCGTTCCGGTATTTTAAAGGGAAGTTGACGCCGAAGGGAAAATCCGTAATATAGGGGCTAAGGAGGCGCAATTATGGCGACACAACTTACTAATCTTTACCTTGACGCCGGAGTCAGAGACGAGGCGACGAGGATATTCGCGGGTTTAGGGCTCGATTTATCCGGAGCTGTGAACGTGTTTTTGCATCAATGCGTTCAAAGCGGCGGGTTCCCTTTCGAGTTTCAACACAACAAGGCGCGCGAAGCCATGGAGGAAGCGCGTCGGATTTCGAGAGATCCCACCGTTCCCAGTTACAACGATATGGAGTCTCTCAAAGCGGCGTTAGATAGCGACGATTAAAATGTACGCCGTCAAGTACACAACCGCTTTCAAAAAGAGCTATAAACTCATAAAGAAGCGCGGGCTAGACGTTGCTTTGCTCGATGAAGTCGTCGACAAATTGCGACGTGGACAACCGCTCGAAGACAAGTTTCACGACCACGCCTTAAAGGGCGAGTTCGACGGTTTTCGCGAATGCCATATAAAGCCGGATTGACTGTTGATTTATTTTATCGACGGCGAAGTTTTAACCCTTACGCTTGTCGACACGGGTTCGCATACCGATTTGTTTTCGTAGCGATAAAAGCGGGACGACCCTTCTTTGTCCCTCTTTTTTTTTCTTCAGCAGAGGCGCCCGTCGTCAGCCTTCTTTTTCGCTTTGAGGACGCCTTTCGTCAGACTCGTTAAAAAAAGCCCCCCGCGCCGAGGGACGCGAGGGGCTTTAAGTTTAGCGCGCGATCAATCGCGATCAGGCGTTTAGGCGCGCAATTTGACGTCGAACGAGATAAGTCTAATCCTTATCGCGGGTTTCAAATTTGAACTCGTCGGAATTTCCTTTGAGTTCAGGCGCGTACATACCGTAGATTCGGGAAGGCAAGGCGGAGAACTTACCGGGCGTTTCCGCGCGGAGGCGATAGGTCGTCGAAGAGCGGCCTTCCGGGAGATTCTCGACGAAGAGGCAGACGCGGTCGTCGCGGTATTCCACGTAAGAGCGTAGCCCGTCGTACTTATAACCGCTCAAGGCGTCGATCGCCTCGAAGCCTGCCGGTTTCGCGTCTTCGATCAGGAGCGACTCGTAGTCGTTCTTCGAATCGATCAGTAGTTCGACCTCAATCCGATCGCCGGAGGTAACGGCGTCGCCGGTCTTGAGCGGAACCTTGTCGTAGGCTTCCACGCGCTGCGTAATCGCCTGTCCGCGCCCGCCTTCGACGAGCGCCGTCGCGTCCTTCTTCTCCACGAGCTTGTAATAGCGGCGCTCGATTTTGACCTCGAGCCCCGCCTTTTCGATCGGATCCTCTAACGTAAAGAACTCTAAATACGCGTTGTAATAGAGCGGTCCGTCGCCGTCGACGACGAACTTGATCTTGTGATCCCCAGAGGAAATTTCCGAAGCGGGAATCTCGATCGTGCCGTCGACGAGGAAGACGTTTTCAGGCGTGTATTCGACGGTCTTCAGAAGCTCGCCGTCGAGGTAGGCTTTGACCGTCTGCCGCGGCGCAAGTTCGTTCGTCTTCATGAGGTACTCGGCGAACGCCTCGACGCAAAGCGCCGTGTCGCGGGTCGAATACCAGTACGTCGCGTTCTTGCGATTATTCAGAAGATACTTCACCAACGCCGGCGCGTCTTTCTCGATTCCGACCTTCTTTAAGATCGCCGCGTCGACCCGGTTCAGCAACTTCAAATAGAACGCCTGCGTCTCAATATCGGAGCCAAACCACGACCAGTAGCGCCAGGAATCGACCCGACTGGAATCAAGTCGAACCGTCTGATTCTCGTCGTCGACCGCGCGATATTGCGCGAGACGCCGCAGAATCGTTTCAATTCTCGCGTTCGCCGCCGCGTTCCGATTCGGCTCGGACGTCAGCGCGATCGCGTACGCCGAAATCGGATAGAGCTCCAAGTTCGAACGCGCTTCCCAAATGAACTCCTTCATGATCGCGTGGACTTTCGCCGGGTCGTTCGCGACGTCGGCGCCGTAATCCCCGGTCTCGTAATTGACGAAGGAGTCGTTAAATTCCGCAGGCTGGACGTCGAGTTCCGAAAGCGCGTAGTAAATGAACGCGTCCTCGGAGTATGCGGAGTCGCGCCACATTCCGAAGCTCGCGCGCTCCGATTTCTTTTCGTCGCTCCAAACCTTGCCGCGAATTAGTTTCAACGCCTCTTCCCGCTCGTGCTGAATCAGGTAGTTCCGACCGCGATCGATCATCGACTGGTCGACCGGCGCGTCGGAGTCGAGCGCCAATTTGAGTCCTCGAGCGATGAGCGCGGTCTGGCGCGGGCTGGAGCTTTCGCCGTACCCGTAGAACCATCCCCACCCGCCGTCGGGATTCTGCATTGCGGCGAGACGTTCAATACCGACTTCCGCGCGTTTGCGACCTTCCGCGAGATCGAAGACCGGCTCGTAATCGGAATTCTTCGGACGCTTATTCCAACGTTGCGCGCGAACCGACGCGTCGCCGAGCTCTTGCGCGTTCAGATTGGCGCGCTTATCCTTGAGCGCCGCGAGATCGACGCCGCAGTCGACGGCGGCCTTTTGCGCGATCACAAGAGGCAGGAACTTATTGAGCGTCTGCTCCGTGCAGCCGTACGGATACTCCATCATGTACGGCAAGGCGTCGAAGATCGCGCCGGCGAGCGTGGGCGAGAACCTCAGCGTGAGTTTCGTTGAATCTTCGCGTCGCTCGGCGGGGACGTTGAGAACGAATTCCGCTTCGCGCGTCGAGACGATCGCTTTCGAGTCGTCGGCGTCCTTTTCGTCGTCGCTCTTAGCGGAAACGACGCCGGAGACGGCGATCTGCTTGTCGATCCCATGCTCCTTGATCGTAATCTTCTCCTGAACGGCGTCGGACTCTTCGTTGGTGAGCGCCTTCATCGTGAGGATCGCGGTTCCGACCTTATCGGCGCGCGCGATCCAATCGACGCGAGCCTCGCCTTGCGACGGGACGACGATCGTTTGCGTCGCCTTTGTCGGATCGAGTACGGCGATCGGGGCGGAGTCGGACTCTGAGACGGAGTCGGCGTCGGAGGCGACTTCGAGAGAGACCTGAACCTTCTTTTCCGATTCGAGGTAGTTGTGAACGTTCGCGGAGAGGGTAACCTCGTCGGTTCGCGTGAGGAATCGCGGCTTCTGCATACGAATAATCACGTCTTTACTCGTTATGATTTCCGATTCCCCGGAGCCGACGCGAAGCCCGGAGCCGACGGACCACGCGGCGATCTTCCACGTCGTGAGGTTGTCCGGCATATCGACTTCAAGCTCGATTTCGCCGTTGTCGTTCGGCGTTAGGTCGGCGGCCCAGAACGCGAGGTCGGCGAGGTTTGTTCGAACCTTCGCTTCCACGAGCGGCGCCTCTTCGCCAGCTTCCGCCGCCTGCGCGGGGGCGTTGAACGCCGCTTCCTCCTTGGCTTCCATAACGGCGCCTCTCGCCATCGCCATCATCGGCGCGGCGGCCGGCGCCGGCGCGGCGGCGTCCATCGCGAGCGACTCCATTTCGACGTCGGCTTCTTCCGCGACCATCATGTCGTCGTCGAAGTCGCGCGCGCGCGATTTGAACATGACGCCTTTGCGCTCGGCGCGGCGCATTCCGCCCGCCATACCGCCCATACCGCCAACCAGACCGTTCTTTGCGCCGCCCATGCCGCCTAGCGTCGAGGCGCTCATCGTTACGACGTCGCCGAACGCGCCGATCGGTTGCATGCGCGATTCAAGCGTTTCGGGATCGCGATTGTAAATCTGGTAGAAGACGTCGAAGTACGTTCCCTGATTAAGGCTTGACGTCGTCGACGCGTTCGAATGACGCCGCCACTTCCAGAAGAACTCGCGCACGTCCTCGAGATTCGAGCCGCCGACGAGGTCGTCGAGGGACTTGTCGTAGATCGTCGCGACGGTTCGACCTACGACCGGGTCGCCGTTCGGATCCGTGAGTCGCAATTTAATCGTCGTCTTTTCGCCCGGTCGCACGCGGTCTTTAACCGGTTCGGCCGCGACGTCGAGAACGCGTTTTTCCGGCGGCACGACGATCTCTTTAACCTCGTTGTAGAACTCGCCTTCGAAGACGGTCGACGCTT
>ONGM01000118.1 GCA_900317365.1 uncultured Planctomycetota bacterium | reverse complement strand
GCCTTGTTTAATGCCTTGTTTAATGCCTTGTTCGACGCCTTGTTTAATGCCTTGTTTAATGCCTTGTTTAACGCCTTGTTTATATTTTTTATCGAGCGCCACGCCCTGTTCATAGGCTATATAGTCGGAGAGGAGTTCGTTCATTTTGTATCCTCCATGCGCGAGCTGTTCTTCTGAAATGTTGATTGTTTTTCTTCCATCGCCGTAAAAGTTGAGGTATCTCTTAGCTAAACTCGTGTCTTTGACGGCGGGCAACGCAACCGTTCTCTTCGGATGAAGTAGATTGTAATGCAACGTTGCGTAAAACCGAAAGTCGCTTGGCATTGGTTTGATTTCTGTGAGCGTTACGTCGTGGAAATCAACTATGTGAATTTTATAATTGCTAAACATCCGTCTAAGCCCTTTTTCCTCTTCATTACTAAAACGGATGTTGTCTCTCAGCATTTTGGGACCGTTCCATGGCGTTTTGCCTATATAAAGAACGATCGTTATGACCGGACCGCAAAAGGGATTGTCTTTCAGTAGCTCTAAGTATCTCTCGGCGTCGTATCGCATAATGCGCGCGACCATTGTCCTATCGACGTACGACTGACTTTCGATCCCCAACAAGGCGATGACGGCGTCTTCGGATTTCCAGTACATTCTCATGTCGCCGATGAGTTCGCGATTTTTACCGTTTTCGTCGAGCGTCGAACTAAACGGATAAGCGATTTCGAGATCGTCGGGGTCAACCTTTAGACCGAATTCTCGCAGTTTTAACCCGCATGCGTCCGCGAAGATTGCGGGATTTTTTAAAATTTGCCGCTGAAGTATGTCGCCTTCGCCCATTTAAAGCCTCCGTCGTTTCACCGTCGCTTTCTAGGCGAACGCAATAAGTCGTCAGCCTATGACAATATTATACCAAAGTTCGACGCGATTGCAAAAAAGACGCTCGAACATTTACCGTTCGGGCGTCTTTTTCGAGCGTCTTATTGGGTCGTAGAAAGGACGGCGGCGTCGGACGTCGCGTTATTGCGCGCAGGTTGGGCTAGGCGAGCAACCAGCGCGGACTTTTCGGGTCAACGTTTCGGAACTGCGTTAGAATCTTGGTCCGCCAGGTCGTGGTCCGCCAGGTCGTGGTCCGCCGGGGCCAGGTCCGCCGGGTCCCATAGGTCTGGGACCACCCGGTCCCATGTGTCGCGGTCCTCCGGGTCCAAAGGGATCGCCGGGTCGCGGACCGGGCATAGGCGTCAATCCGCCGTAACGCGGTCCAGGCGGGTACGGAGCGTACGCCGGGCGACGATCATAGGGATCGAACCTCGGGGGCGGCGGCGGGGGAGCGACGCGCGGGGAGACGACGACGACGGGCGCCGGGCGAGGCGGGGGCGGCGGCGCGAAGCGCGGCGCTACGACGACGACCGGCTCTGGCGGCGGAGGCGGCGCGGGTACGACGCGAGGCGGCGCCACTTCGTAAACGATCGGCGCAGGCGGAGGCGGGGGCGCCGGACGCGTCGAGAGTCCGAAGGAGAATCCGCGAGTGGAGAAGAAGAACCCGTCGGCGCGCGCGGATTGAGTCGACGCCGCGATCGCCGCAAGCGCTACGAGGACGAGCGCGCCGCGCGCAAAAATGGAGCAATAACGTTTCATGGCAGCTCTCCTGCGTGTGAGTTGTGGGACGTTCGATTGACTTAGGACGCCGTCGCGACGCGCGCGACGACGGCGACATTGACGTTGCGAAGCGCCATGTCAAATGCGTTCACTCCCTTAATTATGCAAAAAACGCGCCGCCAAAACAAAAAACTTTGGCGACGCGTTATTTTTAGCAAAATAAGTTCGAAGGAGTCAAGCGGTATCAGAGTTAATTCTGAGCCGGGACGGCGGTTTCAACCGCTTCGGTAACGACTTCTTGAACGGCGTCGGCGGCCTTTTCAACGACGTTCGACGCGGCGTTCGCGGCGTTCGAAATGGAGTTGGCGACTTCGTCGGCGACTCCGTCTTCGAGCGTCTCAACGGCGGCGGCAGGAGTCGCGACCGGCGCTTTCGAGTTCATGAAGTTACCGTATCCGACCGTAATCGTCGAGTAAATGAGCGTGAAGATCGCGACGCCAAGAATGAACTTCGTGAACTTGCTCGAGCCTTTCCATTCGCGAAGCGCGAGCCCCCAGCAGGAGCTGAAGATAATAATCGACGCCATATGGAGCGTCCAGCTGGAGAACTTATATTCTCCCATCTTCGTTTCGCCCATGGAGTAGAAGAAGAACTGGAAGTACCACGTCGTTCCGGCAAGCGCGGAGAAGAAGAGGTTCCAGAGCCAGTTCACCTTGACTTTTTCGCCCGGATTGTCCGGATCTTTGATCGTGGTCGTGAAGAACTGATAAAGCGTGCCGTTCTTGAGAAGAAGGAGCATGCACCAGACGAAGTTCGTCGTGAATCCGCCGAGAAGAACGACGCAGAGTTTCGGAAGACCGCTCCACAGCGTGTATCCGTCTTCGTCATATTTCGCGTACGCGGCGACGGCGGTCGAAAGCGCGGCTTCGGAGCCTTCGCCGAGTTCCTTCGAAAGGGCGTTCCATTCGGTCATGCGCTTCGCGTCTTTGCTAGACTGATCTTTTTGCGCGATTTCGTCGAGCGGCGCGGCGGCGTTCTTAAGTTCGTTGCTGATCACGAATTTCGCGAGCGCGTCGACCTTTTCCTTGCCGTAGGTCGCGTCGAGTTCCGTCAAACGATCTTGAAGACGCATCGTGTTGCGTATCGAGATTACCGAAAGCGGTTGCGCCGCTTGAAGTCCGAACGCCATGCACGCGCTGAAAAATCCGGAAATCAACGCGACGCTTACGCCTTTAAAGAAGCTGAACTCTTTGATCGCTTCTTTCTTGACCTCTTCCGGCATTTCGCGTTCTTTGGAATAACCCGCGATACCGGCGAGAATGACGCCGAGCAAACAGACGCCAAGACCGAGAAGAATCACGACGTACGGCGCTTGGGTCTTGCAGTTTTCAACCAACGTTCCCTGATAAATATCCGGAAGCAACGTTCCAAGCACGGTGCAAAGACCAAGCGCGACCGCCATGCCGAGCGACATGCCGAGAAAACGCATCGTCAAACCGAAGGTCAGACCGCCGACGCCCCAGAGGCATCCGAAGACATACGCCATCTTCATCGCGTGCGGATCCGTTTGCCACGCTTCCAAAATGGACGGGCAAAGCTGTTGCGTCAGAATACTTGCGAGAAGCCACGGCGCGATAATCCACGAGAAGAAACCGCCGGCAAGCCAATAGACTTCCCAAGACCATTTGCGAACCGCCTTGTACGGCACGTAGAACGAACCGGACGCGAGACCGCCCAGCCAGTGGAAAATAACGCCGATCGCTACTGGTGGCATTGAGTGTTCCTTTCAATTTTATCTGAATAATAACGCGTTCACGCGCGGCGAAGCGGCGCGACGACATAATCATCCGAAATTGTAATCAATTGTCGATCGCTTCGCAAGCGCTTGGCGCGTCCGCGACCGTTTTGTCTACTTTTTGGCTACTTTTTAATCGACGCCGCTCAACGTAATCGCGCCGTATTCGTCCGCGTACGTCTCGCGATACGGCGTGAGAATCGTTCCGAACTCGGGCCATTCCGGGTCGACGAGCCGCGACGGATCGACGACGCCGTCGCGCCAAATTCGGCGGATCGTTCGCACGACCCAGCGCGTTACGGCTTCCGCGCACTCCAGATCCGCGCTTCCCCACGGCGCTCCAAACGCCTCGACTCCGCTGCCTGACGTTATCGTGACGTAGCCCAGTCTAATCTCCGACAGGTCGAAACGTTCCCCGCGCTCTTCGAGAATTTTCGCGATAAGACGACGATAGAGCGGCAACTGAAGATTGAACCACTGATATTTCATCGCTTCGACGATCCCCGGATTGTCGACGTCAAGTCCGTATTTTCGCGCGAACTCGCGCGAAGGCGGCGTCGTCTTCTTAAAGAGAGCGCGGTGTTTTATATCCGGCGTGTTGCCTAGCGCCGCGGAAAAGAGGCGTTGATCGTCCCTTGATTTGACAAGCGCGCCGGCGCCGTCTTTCTCTTTACCCGATTTACCCGTTGCGGAGGCGTCGTAGGTCTTGTAGTCGAAGACGTACCAGCGGTTTTCTTCCGGAGAGTAATCGACGCGGTCGATGCGTCCGATAATGCGCGCCGGCTCGTCTTCGCCGACGTCGAACTCGATACCGCCGAGATTCGGCGCCACTTCCGCGTATTTAATTATGCGCCCGGACTCGCGCCATCTCGCTTGCCAGGACGCAAATTCGCGCAGTCGCGCTCGGATTTCTTCCATTTGAACAAAGACGAAGGGGGACGTCGACTCGTTGTACGTGTTCTTCGCGTGTTCGTCGAGGCGCGCGGAAAGCCATTGATAGATTTCCATTTCGTTCTTCGAATCGCGAACTTTCGAGTCGACGAACGCTTTGAGCAGGTTGTGAACCGTCGTGCCGAATTCCGCCGCGTCGAGTTCGCCGATTTCCGGCGATCGCACGACGCGAAGTTTATTGACGCGCTTCAAAAAGTAACGATAAGGCGAGCTGAGAAACGCTTCGAAGTCGGTAACGTTCATAATAGAGGGCGCGTTTCGACCGCGCAGTTCGACGCGCGGCGCGACGACTCCTCGTTCGCGAGTCGCGCGCGCCGAACTTGCGCTTAGCGCGGCGACCGGCGTTTCGCGCGGCGCTTCGTCGTCTTTTGCGCTCGACTTGCGCGGGCTAGGGAACGGGCGTCCGAGTTGGCGTTCGCGCAGAAGTTCGAGCGCGTCCTTGTCCGGCTTGCCGAAGAATTTCACAATTCGTTGCGGCACGTTTTTCGGCGCGGCGGCGAAGACGAATCGGCTCGGGATCTTCGGATCGTTTTGAAGCGAACGTCTTTCGAAGACGAAGAACGCGGCGTTGCGAGAATGCGCGAGCGTCGCGGCGACGTAGGCGTCGCGAGCGAACGCGCGTTTGGAGTCGCTCATTCCGAGCGCGCGCCGCGTTTCATTAGGCAGAAAGACGTCGGACCGGCGCGTCGACGGAATGACGGATTCGTTGAAGCCGGTTACGATAACGTACGGCGCGTCGTCGAAAATGAGGTCGAGCCAGCCTTGGATTTCAATGCGATCGGAACCGGGCAACGGCGGGGTGCGACCGCTTGACAGTTGGCTTAAGAGCGTGCGAACGGCGGTCGAGCCGTCGATGAGATCGTCGCTCGCGAGCGTGGAGAAGGAGTCGAGCTTCTTATAGAACGCGAGAAGGAAGGCGTTGATTTGCTCTTGCGCGGCGCGCGTGCGAACGACGGAATCGTCGTCGACGCCGTAAATTTCGCCGACGAATTGCGCGACGATAGGCGCCCATTCGCGCGGGGTCGCGGTTCGTTGATTCGTTCTCCACTCGAATTTGTCGGCGAAGGCGTCGTCTTCGCTCGGATCGCGGCGTCGCGCGACGTCTAAGGCGTCGTTAAAGTCTTCAAGGGTGAACTTCGACGGTTCGTCGTTCGCCGATCGTCGTTTGATCGGGGTTCGAGAAAGGCGGCCTTGCGAGTCGTCGCGGAATTTGCGGAGCGCGGAATCGAGAAGATAGACCGCTTTGCGAAGATTGACGTAGAGGTTGGTGCGTTTGCCGTTCTCTTCGTCGACGTGATAGAACCACCGATCGGAGACGCGCTGTTGCAGAAAACGGGCGCGATAATCGTCGCACTCTTTCAGCGCGGCTTCTCCGCGTCGCCGCCGGGATTCGACGTCTTCGCCGTGAAGTTCCCGATCTTGGGACTCAAGCGCTTCAAGTTCCGCTTCTTCCTGCTCGCGTTCTTCGCGCGCGACCGCTTCCAGCGGGGTCTCCGTTTCGACGCGTTCGCGCGGCTCGTCGATTTTAAGCGCTGCGAAATTCCATTTTCTCATGAGGAAATCGTCGACGTCGGGACACGCGAGGAGTTCGCTTAGGGACGCGAAAGAACGCGTTTCGAGATAGTCGACGACGTTGGCGAGAAACTTGTAAACGCGATTTTGCACGAACGGCGTTCCTTCGCCCCGGATCGTCCCGTACCCGAGCGCTTCGACCTGCTCTTCCACAAACGGCGCGACTTCGTCGTCGGGAAGACCTATTGTGAGCTGTTCCGGATGAATCGGCTCGTACCGCCAATCGTCTCCGTCGCGCACTTTCGACAGTTCGCGAATGAGCGCCGCGACCGTCTCGCCTTGTTCCGCCGGCGAGTCGACCTGATAGAAGGACTCGACGGGAACGGGTAATTCAAAATTTTGCCAGCGATCGGGAACGACGCGACCGTATTCGTCGAAGAGTTCCGCTTCAGATTCCGGCGCGAAGATCCAATATTCGACGCGTTCGTCGATCGCCGCGAAGATATCGATTTGTTGCTGCGCGAGGTCGACGGCGCCGAGGACGCGATAGAGTCGGTCTTCGCCGTAGCGATGCGATTTGCCGATCGCGCCGTCGCGCAGGGCGCGTTCGCGAGCGCGGTTTTTATCGACGAGTCCGACGGCGTCGAGTTCGCGATGATAAAGGGTCGCGAGTTCGTCGAGCGCGCGCCATCGCGCGACCTCTTCCGGTTCCCCGAGTCTTTCGCACGCGCCGGCGACCTGGCGATACGTCTTGCGTTCGTTCGCGAGCGTCTGATCGAGCGTGAGAAACGATCGCGCGAGTTGCAACGTCGCGGAGTTGTTTTGGCTCTCGAAGGACGTCGGTAAAAGCGTTTTCGCGGCGGGAGACTCCGCGATAAACTTTTTCAGCGCTCGAAATTCGCAGAAGAGTTTCGAGACGTCGTCGGCGATCGGGCGTTTCGAGTCGTAGAGATTGTCGAGTAGGGTTCCGATCGTTTCGTATTCCGGCGGGGTCCAGTCGGGCGCGATTCGTCCTTCTGTGATCGCGCGGTGCGCTTCGAGTTGGACGTAGGTTTCGAGTGAGCGTTTCGCGCGTTCTCCGGAGAGCGCGAAGACGTATTTGCCGAGGTCGAGATCGGCGCGCGCGTCGTCGCCGTCCGTCGCGCGACGCGTCGAAGACTCGACGATGTACCGCGCCGCCGTCGGAATAAAAGGCGTTGACCAATCGAAAAAACGTCGAACGCTCATCGCGTGCCTCAATTTCGTGTTGGGAAAGGTTTAGACGGAAAGCGCGATTAGAAGCGCGAACGCTAACGCGGCGACGATCACGACGGAAACGATTAATTTCGTGGGATTCACTTCCAGTTCTTCGCCGCGTTCTTTGTTCGCGAGAAATTCCTCGAGGTCGGCGTCGGCGGACGCGTCTTCCGCAGGTTCTTCGCCGTCTTTGAACTCGTAGCCGCACCATTCGCAACGCTTGAGAAAAACGGGAACGAAGGCTTCCGAACAGACGTCGCAAATCAGAACCGGCGGCGTGTCGTACGCGTCCGCTTCGTTCCACTTGCTTCGTCGTTCGCGTTCGTCGTCGACGTATGCGAAAACGTCGCTTTCGTCGTTTTGAAGAATGACGCGCGGATCGGGAACTCCCGGTATGATCTCGCCGTCGAGCGTCGACGGAAGCTCCGACTCGTCGCGAAGCATTTTTCGCTCGCGACGCGAACGTCCGCACCCTTCGCACTTTCCGCAACGGCGTCGTTCCGGATTCTCGTCGAGTTCCTGCGACGAGTCGCGCTCGTGATCGAAGAATTCGGCGTCCCCGATCGGAAAGAGGTCGCCGGACGTCTTGCATACGGGACAGCGCGTAATGCGGCGTCGTCCGCAACTTGGACAGCGCGGCCAAATCGCGAGCGCTTCGTCGAATTCTTCTTCCGTTTCAAACGCCTTGCCGCGTTTTTCGTAAGCTTCGCGTCGTTCCGCTGGGGACACGGCGTCGACGAACTGCGGGACGTAGGGATTGTATTCCTCTTCCGATTTCAAAGACATGGACGGCTCCGTTCCTTGCTATTGCGACTACTGCGTCGAACGAACGCGCGACGTCCGCCGCGACGCCTGGTTCGTCATTATACGCGCGCGAACGCAAGTTTTCAACCCGACAAAGAAAAAAGGTCGCGCCGTATTTTGCGCGACCTTGCGTCGAAACGTTGTAGCGACAGAAAGCGGCGCTGAACGTTATCCGATGCGGCGCTTGGATTTCGGTAGCGCGGTGCACGCGCCGTTTTCGTCGACGAATTTCTCCGCGCTGTTCTCGTCGATCTCGCCGGAGCCGGTGAAGACGCGAAGTTGCGGCGTTTCATGCGCCGATTCCGCACGTTTCTCGCGCTCCTCGGCGTTGCGCGACGATTCGCGAGACGCCGCGACCGTCGGAAGCGTCGAACGTTCCGTCGTTACTCCGCGCGTCGTCGAGGAAATGAACCGCGCCATTTCAAGACCGACTCCTTCTTTATATTCGTTTTCGATCTTTTCAACGATCTCGCGCCAATTGAGACCGCTCTTGTAGAGCGTGCGATAGACCTCTTTGAGCGTCTTAACGTCCGAGGACGTGAAACCGGCGCGACGCAGTCCGACAAGGTTCAGACCGACGACCTGGCTCGAAAGCCCGTCGACCGTAACGAACGGCGGAACGTCTCGAACAAGGTGCGCTTGACCGCCGACCATGGCGTACGCTCCGATGCGCACGAACTGATGCGCTCCCGCCGCTCCGGAGACGAACGCGCGGCGACCGACCGAGACGTGTCCCGCGAGCATGGCGTTGTTCGCCATGATGACTTCGTCCGCGACGTGGCAGTCGTGCGCGATGTGCGCGTTCGCCATAATCATGCAGTCGTCGCCGACCGTCGTGGAGTCTTGCGCGTGCATGGAGCGGTGAATCGTCACGTTCTCGCGAATCGTGCAACCGTCTCCGACGATCACGCCGCCGCAGTCTTCTTCCGCGAGACCGACGCATTGCGGTAGTCCGCCGATGACCGCTCCCTCAAAAATATGCGTATTCTTGCCGATGATCGCGCCCTTTTTAATCGTTACGCGCGCTTCAAGAATGGATCCGTCGCCGATCGACGCTCCTTCTTCGACGACGCAAAACGGTCCGATTTGCACGTCTTGTCCGAGCTTTGCCGAAGGATCGACCAACGCGAGTTGATGAATTTGCACCTCAATGCCCCTAATTCTGTGGTTCCATCCGAAATCAGTCGTCGCGCGCGACGCGCGACTGTCGCCACGATTCGACGCCGCGCGCCAAACCGTTCCGATACTAACCTTTTTTTCAAAACGCTCCAAGACTGATTTGAGCCTTTTTCTGTTTTTTGTTGCAATCGTCGAAAACTGTGATTTTTAACTTGCGCAAATAATCGGTACAGTCGGTATGACACAACGGCGTTTTCCGCCGTTTTTCTGCAAAAAGAAAATTTCGCGCTCAAACTCGACCGGCGATCTCCGAAAAAGAGAAAGCTAGTCGTTGCGTTAGAACTTGGACCGCGCGGACGGATTCGCGCTATTCGACGACGACTGCGAGAACGATCGTTGACGCTAGAAACGTCGCGGCGACGCGACGCATTGGTTGTATGATAATGAACTCCTTAATCCTGTGGACCCGGCGCGCATGTTTGTGTCTTGCGACTTTCGGCGCGGTCGCTTGCGCTTCGTACTCCTGCGCGCGCGACGTCGATTCCGAATCCTCAAAGGACGCTGCCGAAATTAGAAGACTCTGCGATTCCGCTCAACGCGAATACGCGCCAAAATTCGACGGAAGATTTGGAGTTGGAAAAGCGAACCTTGTCGAACAACTCAAAGAATATCGTCGATATGCCGTCGCCGCAAATTCGCGCGACGTCGCGGCGCTCGTAAAGGATATTGAGCTCGATCGTATTCTCAAAGCCGCCGAATCGTCTCCCGTTCTCTTTCGATCCCTTGTTACGCGCGCGGAACCGAAAGTCGCCGCGTTTGCGCGCGCTCGCAAAGAGAACGTCGAACGTGAAAAGAGCGTCGCCGTCTCCATGAGCTATTACCTCGCCGTCGCCGCGCATAACGATCTCAACGCCGTCGCCGAAGACTCCGAAGAGCTCGAACGCGAAAAGAAGGAATACTTCGAAGCGCAATGCGTTCGACTTGCCGACGCTGCGGACGCCTACTTCAACGCCGCGAATCCCGAATCGCGACAACTTACCGAAATGACGCAAGCGCTCGGCGAAATCCTCTACGCGCAGCCGGATTCACCCTCCGCGTTGCGACTCGCCGAATATTATCGCTCGCTCTTTACCGGCGCGAATTTCCGATTCGAAGCGAACGAACGCTTCTTGTCCGCGCTCACGATGCGCGACGTCTACGAACAATTCGCCGTACGAGAAAATATTCGCGGAACGGCGACCGTCGGCTCCGGATATCTTAGAGGACGAACCGGCGTCGCTTTCAGAAGAAACGACAAACGCGCCGAAATGTTCATTAACCTGTCCGCATTCGTACAAACTCAAACGGTCGGCTCGAATCGCGGCGTGCGCGTCAATGCGATCAATCAGGGCAACGTCTGGGCGAGCAAGCAAGTCTACCTGAATCCGAACGGCGCCCTGACGACGTCGAGACCTAACGCGCAAACGAATATGAAGTCGACCGTCAACGGAATCGGAATCGATCGAATCGCGCTCCTCGGCGGCGCCATTATTCGCAATAAAGTCAATCAAGAACTCCCAAGATCGGAGCAGGAAGGCAACGAGCGACTCAAGAGCCGCGTCGCCGGAGAACTCGAAAGGGAAGTCGACGCGCAAATCGGCGAGATGAACCAACGCTTCGCAAGAATGATCGACGATCCCGACACGATGATTCGCGACGTTCAGCCGCGCACCTCCGATTCTCGACTCTACCTGGCGTGCTGCGTCGGACGACGTGGGCAAGCGACCGCGCCTGGCGACCGGCAGGTCGAATCTTCGCTCTGCGCCGTCCCGACGATCGGCGAATCCGACGCCGACGTCGAACTCGCTCTGCACAAGAGCGCCGCGAACAACGCCGCCGCCATCGCGCTCGCCGGCGTCGTCTTCGGTCCCGGATACGACGGTCTAGACGACGTCGTTTCAAGATTCCCCGGCGTCGCTCCGCAAGACGTCAGAACGCTCATCGAACCCTATATTCCTACGAACAAACGCAACCTTGATCCGGAAGACGAAGCGCGCGAAGTCTACGTCCAATTCGACGAGGTCTCCCCGTTCAACGTCGAGTTTGAAGACGGGCGCATCGAATCGACGCTACGAATCTCGTCGTGCGACGTCGACGGCAAAGAATGGGGTCCGATTGAAGTCCGCATGATCTACCGCGTGGAGAAGAGAGGAGCCGCGTTCGCGTTCGTTCGCGAAGAGGTCGAAGTCGTTCCCGGCGGGTATCAAGACGGAGACCCCGTTTCCGCGCGATTCTACACGTTCCGCCGCATCTTCGTTAAACGACTTGAAACGGCGATCCTCGACGAATACGTCTTAACTCCGACGCGTCTTGACGCAATTGCGTCCAAGGAGAGTCTCGGCTCGCTCGTCGTTAAGAATTTGGAAGTCGACGACGGATGGATTCGGATGGCGTTTAGTTTTGAACCGAATTGCGCCGCGAAATAAGCCCTGGATAATCGGAGAAGATCGCGCTTCTTTAGTAAATAAAAAAGACGCGCGGTCTTTTTTATTTTCTCAAAGTCTTTTATACTCTCTAATTTGTATAATTTGTCTTTTGTGATTGATTGTTTTTAAGCGTTGATTTGTCTCAACGGTCAGAACCGTATGTCGGCGCGTTTGGATCGAGATTCGTCGGCTATTTGCTTTCAAAGCTTGACTAAAAAGCCAGAAAAAATTTCCTGATCGAGTTGTCTTTTTTAGTCAAATCTGTTAAACTAGTAACGAGTCTAGATAATCCGTTTTTATTTTCGGATAACAGCGCGAAAATCGCGAGTCGACGGCGCGCGGCGCGTCGTCGACAGCGCGCAGAAGCGACGGTTTCCGAAGTAAAGACGTTCGCGCGGATTCCGTGCATGCGTCCTTCCGAACTGCTCGGATCCCCTTGATACCGCGTCGAGGGGTCTTTTCGAACGGCGAAGGAGCGGACGACTGTTTCGCCGATCGACGGTCGACGCGCTCGCGTTGATCGAGAAAAAGGCTTCGCGACGTCGGATACGGACGCGACGGAAGAACTGGGTCGACGGTCGTTGCAATATACTAGTTGACGCGACGACCGACGACGCGCGCAATAAGTCATGAAATATGTCCCGGCGGCGCGTCGACGCTCGCAAATCCGCGAGCGTTGACGCGATGAAAACAATACCGCAGGATTTTATTCGGCAGGAGTATATGATGCGTTTATTCAATCGATTGAGCGGCGATTCGCGCACGAGCGACGTCAACCGTGAAAATAAGGTCATTCGCGGACGTAAAAACGACGAGGGGAACCGTCGCGCGAACGCCGGTCGTAAGAATTTGACCGCGCGAAAACTCGGAATGGAAGCGCTCGAAGAACGACAGCTACTCTCGGTCAATCCGATCGCGCCGTCCGAATACGACGAAATCCGCAACGCCTACTCTGAGCTCGAATTGCCCTCGACTCTGACTCAGGTCAACGTCATTGAACTGACCGAACTCTCCGCCGACGCGCTCCAAAGCGCGGTCGATCAAGCCGCCAAAACGACCGCCGACGATATCGTGCTCGTTCGCACGACCGCCGATAATTACGTCGTCAATCTCGAAAACACCGCGATCACCGTCAATATTGACTCGGAGAATTACGGTAAGTTGACGATTCTCGGGACCGGCGAAGAAGTCTTCACGATCGAAACGACCGACGTCAACGCGTTTACCGTGCTCAACGGCGATTTCACGATCGACGGCGCTCTCGTTTATAACTACGTTACGCTCGACTACGTCAACGATATGGTTCTGACGACTCCCGACGCGAAAGCGACGCTTGGATCCGCGTTTGTCGTCGTGAACCAAGTCGCGAAAACCGACGCCGCCGGCGGCGCTACGACTTCTTACCTCGTCGACCGCGCTCTGACTCCCGAAGAATCCGCCGCATACCTCGGCGCCGACGTGTCCAACGCGACCGCCGCCGACGATCTGCGATGGCGCGATCCTGTGACCGGCGATAATTTCAACGTCGTCCGTAATACTGTTCACGCGACCATGCGCACTCGATACGATTACTTCGGGTACACTCCGCGCACGCGTCTCGTTGTTCCGGAGTCGCAAATCTACGACGCCGAAGCCGTTGGATACGCCGGTTGGGTCGGAACCGTCGCAAATATGATGGCGTATACCGGCTGGGCGCAACAAGCGGGATTCTCCACCTCCATGACGCTCTCCGACGGTACGACCGTTACTTATGAAAGCGTTGAAGACGCCGTCGCCGCTTATCTTATGAACGGCTTCATTAACGCCGACGCCGGAACCGCCTCTACCAACGGTATTACGTCCGCAAAGATCCTCGATTATCTCTTCTCCGGCAACGATAAAGACTGCTTCGGCTCGAATTATTCCGCTCTAACGAACAATATCGAAGGGGGCGGATTCTTCAAGGACATTAATTTCGGTCGCGTCGGCGGGTACGTCGCCGCCGGCGATTCCATGCTCAACGACTTGATCCGCGCTCTCAACGACGGAAACGCCGTTACCTTGGAGATTCGGACTATCTACGGCGAGCGCGAATACGTCTCTGTTTGGGGATACGTCTATAATCCCAGCACGCTCAACGCCTCGACTCAGACGTCGAACGGCGTGCCGACAACCACCGTTGGGCTCGTTTGCTCTCATCCGAATCGAAGCTCGTACCAACGCCAAGTTACCGATCCGCGCTACAACAACATAGATAATAACCCGCGAACGCTCGTTCAATATCTCGACGAAGGCTCGACGACCGGCGATTCCTACGACACGTACCACACTTATCTTCTCGCCGGTTCCGGATCGAGTCTGCGACTTGCGCACGCTCCCGCGACCTATTTGGACGGTCAGGGCAACGTTCAAAACGCTGCGAACTTCCCGGAATATTTCAACTTCTACGGCGTTGAAAATACGATTCTAGGGTTCTCGTGGTTACAACAATACAACGCGGCGCTTCCGAAGGTCGAAATCAATCAGACCGACGTTCTCGCGCTCGAGAGCATGCCGGGATATACCGACGACGTTATTTATCTCCACTTCGCCGGCGCCGGTACCGGCTGGGACGGACTCGCGCACCCTGAACTCAATCTTGACAACGCAAGCGGATTCGGCGTTTCCGAACTCAAATTCATCGAGCAAGTATGGCGACGCGTCGCGGAAGATTACGCGCCCTTCAAAGTCAACGTTACGACAAGCGCGTCCGTTTGGGCGAGCGCCGCGCGCGGTATTCGTTGCGTTATCGGAGGACATAACTCCTCCGCCGGCGGACTTTCCCACGTTGGAACCTTTGGCGCCGTTAAAGAAGACAATTACGTCTATCCGTTCTCCCTTTCTCTGAGCGCCAAATCAACCGCCGACGCCGCCTCGCACGAAGTCGGACACTCTTTAGGACTCAGTCACGACGGTTACGAGCACAACGAATATCTCGACATGGTCTATAGTGGCAACGGAACCTGGGGCCCGATCATGGGCGCTCCTTATTCCGCCGCGATGACGCAATGGAGCCAAGGCGAGTACGTCGGCGCGACGAATCTCCAAGACGATATCGCGATCATCGCCTCCACGCTCGGGTTCCGCGACGATCTTTTCGGAGACACGATCGAAACTGCCGCGGCGCTTGAAGACTACTACGTTGGCGTCGATATTAACTCGTACAATCCGTACTCCGGAACCTATTACGTCGACGGTATTATCGAAAAACGCACCGACTACGACGTCTTCTCGTTCACTTCTTACGGTGGAAAATACGTTGTCGACGTCAGCGGCGACGGCGCCGATCACCGTTTCATTAACGGGAATTTCAGCTGGAACACGCGCCGTCATTCCGACGTTGAAAACGCTCAATTCGCCGGTCTCTATTACGCGTCGACTTACAATTACACGAACCTCAATCTGAAAGTGGAATTGCTCGACGAATCCGGCGAAGTTGTCCTTATTGGCAACGACGGAAAGATCGTCACGCTTAATCCCGGCGAATCGATCGTCGTTCGCGACTCGGACTATTACTTCTACGTCGTGGATCAGTTCGGCAAGAAAGTTTACGTCGACGGCGCTTTGAAAGAAGGCTATCAGGCTGTCGACGATTCCATCTACTCGACGTTCTCGCACTTTGTTACCCCTGAACTTGACGCCGGCAAGACCTACTATATCCGCGTTACCGGCGTCGGCGAAGGCAACCCGTCGACCACCGGGTACTCCGACTACGGCAGCTTGGGACAATACACCCTCCAGTTGCATGAAGATTACTCGAAGTTCTACCTCGATGAGGAAGCGCTCGACGTAACCGACACGTCTTATACTACCCGCGTCGACAATACGCTCGGATGGCAAGAAGCGATCGCGTACACCGGACGCCGACTGGAAAATGGAAGATCCTATCTCGGCAACGTCGCTAGGTTTAACGCTTCGACTTCAGGATCGATCATCGATCTGCAAGACACGTTGCGGTTCACGTACTCCGCAGGTCTCGTCGGTCAGCCGTACTCTGCGCGACGCTTCGTTCTCGACGCGATGGACGCGTGGGATTCCACGAACGACAAGCCGGGAATCACGATCAACGCGAACCAGAAGTTCCGCGCCGTTTACGTCGACAATACGACCGTCGAACTCTATGGGTTCACGATTACCGGCGGCGTCGCGGAAACGACGAACGTCATTTATCTCTACTTCAACGGTATTGACGGAACCGGTTGGAGCGGCGAACTTCACCCGGCGTTCGATCTCGACGGCGATCCGACCTCGTTCAACGCGACGGAACAAGAGTGGATCAACGAGGTTTATCTCCGCGTCGCCGAGGACTACGCGCCGTATAACGTTACCGTTACGACGGATCAATCCGTCTTCGAAGCCGCGACGAACGCGATTCGCGTCGTTATCGGCGGTAGAGGCAACGATCGCGGCGGCGTCGCGTATCTTGGCTCCTTCGGCACCGACAAACAGGACTGCTACGTCTTCCCGAAATCGTTGAACTCCGCGAAGTCGATTGCGGATGCGGTTTCGCACGAAGTCGGACACACCATGGGCTTGAGCCACGACGGACGCAATTCCTCCGAATATTACGGCGGAACGAGCGTTTGGGGTCCCATTATGGGCGCGCCGTACGGCGCCGCGCTCACTCAGTGGAGCAAAGGCGAATATAGCGGCGCGACGAACGTGCAAGACGACCTCGCCATTATTGCCGGAAGACTCGGATACAAAGACGACGACTACGAAAATAATATTTCCGGCGCTCAGCCCCTCGGCAGCTCTTACCTGCGCGCCGGTAATCAAGTGGCGGACGGTATTCTCGAACGCACCGGCGACGTCGATTTCTTCTCGTTCATCGCGACCGATTCCACGTACGTCGTCGACGTCGTTGGCGCCGGCGCCGATTTCTCGCGACTCGACGCGAACGGCTACGCCGCAAGCCTCGGTTACACGAACCTCGACCTCGTCGTCAAGCTGTACGACGCCGACGGCAATCTGATTGGCACGTGCGATCCGAGCAATTCTCTCTTCGCGCATTTCCAAGTCGACGGTTTAAACGTTGGCGACACGTACTACTTGAGCGTTGAAGGAACCGGACTCGGCGATCCGACCGGCGACGGATATTCGAATTACGGCGCGGTCGGTCAATATTACGTTACCGTCGCCGCGACCGATCTCTCGGGCTTCGTCGGCGAAGCGCGTTATGAAACGAACGCGCAAAGAACTAAGGTTCTCACCGCAGCCGCAAACGCCACGAAAGAAAAGGGCGAAACGTACGGGCAAGTTGGACAAACGAACAACGGCGGCGGTATTTATAACCACTTCGGTTGGCTGACGATCGGAAACTCGATTATCGCGGGCAACACGGCGTACAAGGCCGGCGGCGGTATTTATAACCAAGGCGGCGAATATACGGATCGCGCTCAACACGACGGTTGGTTGTACATTATCAACTCGTCGATCATTGGCAATACGGTTACGGAAGAAAACGGAATCGGCGGCGGTCTTTTTAACGAGGACGGCGGCGTCGCGACTTTGGTCAACGTTACGATCGCCGGCAATATCGCCGGTTATTCCGGCGGCGGTTTCGAAAACGCCGGTCGCGCGCGTCTCTACAACACGATCATCGCAAAGAACGACGCGAAGTACGGAGCCGACGTCTATACGGAAGCCGGTAAGAGCACGAGCGCGTACAGTTCGTTGATCGGCGACGAGTCGCGCAACAAGAGTCTTCTCGCCCAAAACGGCGGTACGAACACCGCCAATAGCGACGGTCGAAGCTTAATTGGAACGTCCCTCGGCACGGCGGCCAGCTCGGACGTCGTTACCGTCGACCCGCAGTTCGTCGGATTCCGCGAATATGATCTCGCCGACTGGTCGCCGGAACTCTGGAAGTTCTGGAATTTCCGACTCAAGGGCGATTCGCCGGCCGTCGATCTGGGTCGAACGTACACTTCGCCGTCCCTTGACTATACGAACGCGTACGTCGCCGCGTCTTATTACGATCGATTCGGTATTAGCCGCTATGAATCGACTTACAACGCCGACCTCGCCGGTCAAACGCGTATCGGCGGATCTTCCGTCGACGCCGGCGCGTTCGAACTTCTCAATCAAACGGAATTCACCGGATACGTTCCGACGTCCGCCGGCGCCGACGTCGTCAACACGTGGGAAAGCTCCATTGTCGTGTCTCGCGCCGTCGACGATCAGACGGGTTCCGTCGCGCCGTTCCTCGTCAACGAGCCGCTCTATCTGAACCTCTCCTTCATTAACGAAGGCAAGAGCGTCAATACGAACTTCGAGACGACCGTATATCTCTGGAAGTACGATCCTTACACCGCGCAGAACGTCATGATGACGAGCTCGACGGAAGACACGGGTCTGCCGATCATGAAGATTTCCGTCGATTTCGGCGGAACCGGCGCTATGCCGGGCGGTCCCGCGACCGTTACCTGCACGAATCTCGCCACCGGCGAAGTCCAGACATTTGAATACGACGGCGTCGAGAGCTATATGCTCCTCGAAAACGTTGCGCTCGGCTCTATTGAAGACCTCGTGCAAGGCCTGATCGCGAACGGCGATCTCGCCGAGCAAAACGAAGAGGGCTACTTCGTCTTCGGATATAAGATCGACTCTGCAAACAACGTCGAAGAACTCCGCGAAGACAACAACTTCTTCACGACGACTTCCTACTTCGACGTCGTCGAGTCCCCGGTCTCCATTAACGATTCGATCGTCGTCACCACGAACGTCGACGTCGTCGATCCTTACGACGGTTTGATTTCGCTCCGCGAAGCGGTCGAAGTCTACGCCGGTAGCTTCTATTACAGCGAAATCGCGCTCAAGGACGGAGACGTCTTCGAAGCGAACGGCGTTACATACTTCGTTAAGGACGGACAATTCTTCGTCGACACCACGACAAAATATCAAGTCTATCCGGGCGAACAATTCACCTTCGATCAAGAAGTCGCCGATTCCGCGATTTGGGACGCGACAAACGGGAAATTCGTCGACTCCGAAGGCGCCGACAAGAGCGTTCCGATCGGAACGAAGATTACGCGCGACGGCGTCGAATACGTCTACAACGGCGTCGACTGGCTCGACGCGGATTCGAACGCGTACGCCCCGGCCGACGGAGAAACGATCGAGTGGACGAACACGGTAAGCGTTACCGTGACCTACATGGTCGACGTCTATATTGATTCGGACGGAAAACAAACGACGGTCTCGGACGGAGCGGACGGCGTGATCAACGGCGTCGACGTTACGCTCGTCGACGGCGTCTGGACGAACGTTTCGACCGTCGCAAGCTACACGCGCGACGACGTTCAAGACCTCGGCGTCTTTGAGCTCGAAGACGGCACGGAAGTCGCGGTCGTCAACGGCGTCTTCCGACGCGTCGCCACCAACGACGTCGCGATCGTTCAAGACGGCGCCGTCGTTACCCTCGGCAACGGACAAACCGCCGTGTACCGATACGCGCAAGATCGTTTCATTGTTACCGAAACGACCCAGTATCCCCTCGTCGACGGCGACGTCGTTACCGTCGGCGGCGTTGATCTTACGTTCCGCTCCGACGTGTACGTCGACGTCGGAGGATACGAGTTCACGTTGCAAGAAGGCACGGAAGTTACGCTCGCAAACGGTTACAGCGTGGTCTATCAAGACGGCGCGTTCGTTTACAAGAGCCAGGCGAGCGTCAGCTCGAAGATCGCCGCCGGTACCGAGATCATTCTCAACGGCGAATCCTATACGTACAAGTCCGGACTCGCGCTCATGCGACGCGTCTCCCGCGAAGCGAACGCGGTCGTCTTCAGCTCCGACTCCCCGAACCTCGACGGCGCGACCTTCGAACTCGTTCATGGTCCGCTCACGCTCGATAAGACGTTCACTCTCGATTGCGTCGATCCTTACGGGAATCAGCTCGATCTGACGATTACGAGTTCTTCGGACGATCCTTGCCTCTTCCGCATTACGGAAAAGGCGGACGCCACCGTTCGCAACTTCAAGTTCCTCAACGCCGTCTCGACCCAGGCGGGCTCCATCTTTGAGAACAAAGGTTTGCTCACGCTCGAGAATCTGACCTTTGCCGACAACAAGATGGAACTCGGCAACCTTATTTTCAACGACGCCAACGCGAAACTTGTCGTTCTCTCTTCCACGTTCCAAAACAACGTTGCGACTGCGGGCGCGCTCATTTACAACCTTGGCGACGCGTACGTCCAAGGCGTTGTGAACGAAGAGACGGGCGAAGTCGCCAAGACGACGTTCTCCGGCGATAAAGCCGCGTTCAGCCCGATTTATAGCGCGATGGGAACCCTCGGCGTTCAGTACGTCTCCTTTAACGACACGCGCGCGACGAACGGCGGCGCGATCAATCTCGCAAGCGGCAACGCCGTCGTTGCGAACGTCGACTTTAACGCGACCGTTGCCGATAATTTCGGCGGCGCCGTCTATATGGCCAACGGTTCGCTCAGTATTGACGACTCGAACTTTGTCGACAATGCCGCGACGAACGGCGGCGCGCTTGCTACGCTCGCCGGAACCGTTGCGATCAATAATTCCAAATTCTCCGGCTCTTCGGCGGAAAACGGCGGCGCGATCTACAACGAAACGGACCTGACGCTCACCAAGACGACGTTCGACAGCGCGCGCGCAACTAACGGCGCCCATATCTATAACGTTGGAATCGGCAATATCGTAGCGTACGACTCCACGTTTACGAACGGCGTCGCGACCGGCGACGGCGGTTCGATCTACTCCGGCGATCTCGCGAGACTACGGTTTGCCGCGATCGAAGGTGAAGAAGGCTCTAAAGCGGCGACCTTCCAAGGCAACAGCGCGCTTCGCGGCGGCGCCATTTACGCCGAAAAAGACGTTCAATTCGACGGAAATCTCGTTCTCAATAAGAACGTTGCGCAGTACTACGGCGGCGTCCGCGCGGAACACGTCGTTGTCAACGGCGACGTCGAAGCGAATCAGAACAAAGCGACCGTCGGTGAAGGCGGCGCTTTCAAGGTTCGAACTCTCAAAGTTACGGGCGCGTTCTCGGCGGTCAATAACCGCGCTAAGCTCGACGGCGGCGCGATCTACGCCGAGGATTCCGTCGAACTCAACAACGTCGTCATGAAGACGAACAAGTCGACGACGGCGAACGGCGGCGCGATCTACGCGAACGGCAAAGTCACGATCGCGTACGGCAACCTCGTCGGCAATACGGCGAAGCTCAGCGGCGGCGCGATTTACGCCGGCGGCGATATCGACGCGTCGAACGCGCTCTTCGCTAAGAACGTCGCGGAACAACTCGGCGGCGCGATCTACGCGGTCGCCAATACGGCGCTTGTCAACGTTACGATCGCCGACAACCAGGCGGCGGACGGCGCGGGCCTCTATACGAACGGCGCCGCGACGATCGACAACTCGATCCTCGCCAACAACGTCGCGACCGGAACCGGATACGACCTCTTTATCGCGGAAGGCGGAAGCGCTACGTTGCGCGCCTCCTTGCTCGCGAACGCCGCTCAAACCGGCGCCGGACAATACGCGCTCGACGCGAATTATCGCTCCATTATCGGCGCGAATCCGCAGTTCGATTCCAAGTACGGATTGAAGTCGACCTCGCCGGCGGTCAACGCAGGCAGTAACGCGCTCGACCGCAACGCTACGACCGACCTTGCCGGAAACGCGCGCCGCGTCGGTCTCACCGTCGAAGGCGTCGTGCGCTCCGTCGATATGGGCGCGTTCGAATTCCAGACGATCGTCGCGCCTGACCTGACGATTCTCGAAGACACCGTCGATTACTGGACGACCCAAATTGTCGTCGACGGCGTCGCGTACGTCATGGACTACTACGTCGCCGGAGAAGACGTCTGCGTCAACTTCAACGTCAAGAATATCGGCGACGCCGCCGTTATCGACAACTTCTTCTTCAACGTAACGCTCGTCGGACGCGATGAGAACGGCAATATTGTCTACCAAGGCAGTCAAGCCGCGACTCCGTATAAGGACGCGTTCGATCTCTTCGATTGGCTCAACCAGACCGATTGGATCAAAGTCGGCGGCGTGCAACGCTTGACCTCGAACTTCGGCGTTCTTCCCGCCGGATACTACGAAGTCTCCGTGACTCTCGACGTCGAAGGCGTCGGACGCGTCTACGAATGGGGCGAAGAAGACGGATACGAAGGCGACAATAACAACGTCTATACCTCCACGTTCTCCGTTAAGGAAATTCCGAGCACGGTCGTAACCACCGAGAAAGACGTCGTTGATCCGACCGACAACGAGACTTCGCTCCGCGAAGCGGTCGCCGTCGCGGCCGATTACCAGTTCGTTTCGACCTCGCTCGTCGAAGACGGAACCAGTTTCGTTACCGAAAACGGACAAACCCTCGTCGTTGCCGACGGGTACCTCTCCGAACTTGTCGACGTCGTTTATAAGGACGGCGTGCCCTACGATCTACATGACGGCGACGAATTCCTGCTCAACGGCGTTAAGGTCTACTACCGCTACGAACTCAACGGCGGACACTTCGAGTACGCCAACGGTAAAGTCGCCGACGTCTCCGCCGGTCTCACTTATCCCGACGGCTCCACGGCGGAACTCGCGCTCGCGACGCAGCAGTACATCCACTACGTCGACGGATCCGACCTCAACGATCAGGAAGGTTCCCGTTACACGTATAACGTCCTGAAAGTCGGCGACACGGCGTACGTTCTCGAAGACGGTAACGAATTCACGATTAACAACGTGACCTTCGTCTATCGCCAGAACGCCGATTACCCGAGCGGCGCGTTCTTCTTCGACAACGGCGACGTCGTCGACTACCAAGACGCCGGAACGCTCGCTTTCGCCAACCTTGCGATCGGGACGCTCTCGACTCGCAACGTGCGCGTTGAGAAGCCGATTAAATTGCAAGACGGTTCCACGATCGAAATCGTCGACGGAGTCGCGCGCGTTACCAAGTCGATCGAATCCGCCGTTACCTTCGCCGATAAACTGCAAGGCGCCACGATTACCCTCGATCCGGCGCAAGGCGACGTCAAGGTCGAAGGTTACGCCAACCTTGGCAAACTTGCCGACGGCGGCGATTTGATCGTCGACCGCGCGATCACGATCGACGGACAAGACCGCAACGTCGCCGTTAGCGGCGATAAGGCGACTCGCGTCTTTACGATCGATGAAAACGCGACCGCCACGATTAACGCGTTGACCCTCAAAGACGGCTTCGCCTCCTTCGGCGGCGCGCTCCTCAATAACGGCGACTTGACCCTCAATAACGTCAACTTCTCCGACAACGTCGCCATCTGGAAGCACAACGTCATCGAAAGCGACGACCTGCAAGAAGGTCTCGGCGGCGCGATCGCGAACTACGGATCGCTCGTCGTCGACGGCGGTACGTTCGCCAACAACGGCGTCGCGCCGAACTCCGGACAATTTGGCAATAACGCGACAGAATTCGGCGGCGCTATCTTCTCGATGGGAACGACCGTCGTTAAGAACGCGAACTTCAACGCGAACGCCGGTTACGCCGGCGGCGCCATTGCGGCGTACGACGGCACGTTGCGCGTTGAAAACACGAAATTTAACTCCAACGTCGCGGAACGCGCCGGCGCGATCTACACCCTCGTGCCGACCGAGATCGTCGCCTCCGGTTTCTACTCCAATAAGGCGGAAGCGACGAGCTATACGACCCGCAACGTCGTCGGCGGCGCGATTTACGCCAAGGACAGCGTTACCTTCTACGCCGATCCGGAATCCGACTCTACCGTCGCCGTTACGTTCGACGGCAACAAGGCGGAAGTCGGCGGCGCGATCTACTCGGAACTCGGGTTCGTCGTCAACGGCGATCTCGTCGCGACGAACAACTCCGCCGTCAATAATCCGAACTTTGCGACCGAAGTCGAGAACAATTACGGCGCGATTTTCGCGAACGGCAATTTGAACGTAACCGGCGATCTCACGCTGACCGGCAATACGGCGGACGGCGCGTACGGCGCCGCGTACGTCGCCGGCGCGATTACCGTCGGCGGAAACGCCAACCTGTCGGGCAACTCGGCGAAATCCGGGAATTACGGCGTTCTCACCGCGACCGCCGTTACGATTACCGGCGACGCCAATATTTCGAGCAACTACGCGGCCGGTTCCTACGGCGCCATCGGTTCCGTCGGCGACTTCAGCGTCGGCGGCAACGCGACGGTTTCCTCCAACTCCGCGCAAGGCGAATACTCCGCGATCGACGCGAACCTCGTTAAGATCGGCGGAACGCTCGTTGCGAACGACAACGTCGCCGGAACGGAAAGCGCGGCGATCAATTCGAACTCTCGCATCGTCGTCGGCGGCGGCGCGAGCGTTTCGAGAAACGTCAACGGCGCGCTCGTCGCTAAGAACTCCGTCTTGATCGGAAACGACGAAGCCATTGAGAATCGCGATTCGCTCTTTGCCGACAACGTCTCCGATTCCGGCGCCGGTATTCTCGCCGGCGGTTCCGTGACGTTCGGCGGCTCCGTCGTTGCGACCGGCAACAAGGCGAAGGCTGCGGAAGGCGGTTTCTTACGAGCCGGCGGCGCGGTCGAGATTGCGGGATCCCTCACGGCGACGAACAACGAAGCGGCTAAGGACGGCGGCGCGATCTACACGCGACGCTCGCTCACGATCGGCGACGGCGAAACCAACGTTTCCGGCAATAAGTCGGGCGGCTTTGGCGGCGCGGTCTACGCGGTCAACTCCGTAGAAGTTGCGGGAACGTCGATCTTCGCGTCGAACCAGGCGGGATACGGCGACGTTCCGACCGCCGTTGAAGAGACGTCTTCGACTTCGACGGGCGAGAACGGCGAAACGATTATCGAGAAGGTCGTAACGACGACGTACGCGAGCGTCGGCGGCGCGGTCTACGTCCAGAACGGCGGCGCGACCTTTGGCGCGGCGACGCAATTCAATAACAACGCCGGCGGAATCGCAGGCGGGCTCTACGCCAAGGGCGCGGTCGAAGTCCAAGGAGACGCGAGCTTCGTCGGCAACGCGGCGAACGGCTACAAGCTCATTGAGACGACGGTCGAAGTCATTCCGGCGGACGGTTCGGAACCGACGACGACGACGACTTCGACGCGCGAAGGTCTCGGCGACTACGGCGCGGCGTACATTAACGGCGATCTGACGGTCGACGGCGTTCTGACGGCGAACGACAACAGCGCGACGGGACGCTACGGCGCGATCTACGTCGGCGGCGCGCTTACGTCCAAGGGACTCGTTGCGACGGGCAACGCGGCGGACGGAAACGTCGGCGCGATCTACGCGCGCGGCGCGGTCGACGTCGAAGGCGATCTGCAATTGGAAAACAACGCGTCCGCGAACGGCAGTTACGGCGCGATGTTCGTCAACGCCGGACTCAACGTAACGGGCGCGGCGACGATTTCCGGCAACTCGGCGGCGGGAGCGGTCGGCGCGGTTCGCGCGAACGGCGCGGTTACGGTCGGCGGCGATTTGACCGCAAATAACAACGAAGCGAAGGGCGGCAATCAAGGCGCGCTCTTTGTCAACGACGCGCTTACGGTCGGCGGCTCGCTCGTTGCGACCGGCAATACGGCGACGGGTAATTACGGCGCGATTTACGCGAAGAACGCCGTTGAAGTAGGCGGCGATTTGACGTTGCAAAACAACGTTGCGACCGAAAGCTACGGCGCGCTCTACACGACGAAAGACGTTACGGTAACGGGCGCGGCGACGATCGCGAACAACGCCGCCGGAAAAGACGTCGGCGCTCTTGCGGCCGCGAAAGTTACCGTCGGCGGCGACGTCGCGGTTACCGGCAACAAGGCTGGCGGCGCTTACGGCGCGATTAAGGCGAACGCGTTCAAAGCGGGTACGGAAGACGCGAACGTCGTCGTTACGGTTACCGGCAACGAGGCGGGCGGCGATTACGGCGCGATCTACGCGAAGGACTCCTTCGACGTCTTTGGTTCCGCGACCTTTGCGGACAACAAGGCGGGCGTAACCCCGACCGTTGAAACGATTACGGAAGAAATCGTCGACGCCGAGACGGGCGAAACGATTACGAAGACGACGACGATCACGACGGTCTACGGTAAGTCGGGCGCGTTGCACGTCGAGAACGGCGGCGCGAAGATCACCGGCGACGCGAGCTTCACGGGCAACGGCGCGGCCTCGAACGGCGCGGCGTACGTTGCGGGCGACTTTGCGGTCGGCGGCGAACTCGTCGTTGCGAACAACGTTGCGAACGGCGTTAAGACGACGACGGTTGGCGAAGAGACGACGGAAGACTTCACCGGCGCGAACAACGGCGGCGTCTACGTCGGCGCGGCGCTCAAGGTCGACGGTTCCGCCAGCTTCACCGGCAATAAGGCGAACAGCAATTTCGGCGCGGCTTACGTCGGCGGCGCGACTACTGTTGGCGGCGACTTGACGATCGCGGACAACGAAGCGCTTAACGGCTCTGTAGGCGGCGTGGAAACTCGCGGCGACGTTACCGTTGAAGGGATTTTAACGGCGACGAACAATAAGGCGGCGGTCGACGGCGGCGCGCTCTATACGACCGGCAACCTCGTCGTGAACGGCTACGTTGCGCCTCAATACGACGAAGAAGGGAATGAGATCGCGACGGACAAGATCGCCGCGACGATCACGGGCAACGTCGCGGGCGGAAACTACGGCGCGTTGTACGTGGAAGGCGAGACGACGATCAACGGCGACGCTAAGATCGCGAACAACTCCGCCGGACTCATTATTGGCGCGGTTGCGGCCGGTCAAGGCTTGACGATTACCGGCGACGCCGAGATTACCGGCAACAAGGCGGACGATGCGATCGGCGCGATCCGCTCCGGAAACGGCATGATAATCGGCGGTAACGCGACGATTTCGCAGAACACCGCCGGAACCGACGTCGGCGCGATCACGGCGAATAGCCTGTCGATCGTCGGCGCGGCGACCATCGTTGAGAACGTCGCAGGCGGTAGCTTCGGTGCGATCAGCGCGACCGGCGCGGTCGAGATCGCAGACGCGGCGGAAATCTCGAAGAATAGCGCGGGTCAAGACGTCGGCGCGATCTCGGCGACGAGCGTAACGATTGGCGGCGACGCGACGATTACCGAGAATAAGGCTAGCGGCTCTTACGGCGCGATCAAGACGAACGCGTTCAAGGCGGGTTCGGAAGACTCGGCCGTCGTCGTTACGGTTACCGGCAACGAGGCGGGCGGCGATTTCGGCGCGATCTACGCGGCGGATTCCTTCGACGTCTTCGGTTCCGCAACCTTCGCGGACAACAAGGCGGGTCTGACTCCTTCCGTTGAAGTGATTACGGAAGAAATCGTCGACCCCGAAACCGGCGAAACGACCGTTAAGACGACGACGATCACGACGGTCTACGGCAAATCGGGCGCGTTGCACGTCGAG
>ONGM01000281.1 GCA_900317365.1 uncultured Planctomycetota bacterium | reverse complement strand
TCGCATTCGAGCGGGTCAAGCTCGTTCGCCGCGAATTGCGTCTTCATCGGCGAACGATTCCCGAGCGCGCGAAAGCCGCCCGGCGCCTGATTGCCGACCGCCGTTACGAACGTCGCCTCGTCCCCGATTTTGAGGTGCGTTCCGCTCTGCTCGAAGGAACAGCCTTGAAGCGTCGCGCGACCTGCCTGAATCTCGACCGCCGCCGCCCCGCCTTTCGTCTCCCGGGAATGAACCTCGTCCCAATTGACGAACTCGCACCCGGTCAACGTAACGCGACCTGTTTTATTCTTCGAAAGGACGCACGTCTTGACGGGTCCCCAGAACGTGCAATTACTCAGCATAACGGCGCCGTCGTTCTCTTCCCCAATTTCAAGGCAGACGGAGTCCTCGCTCGTCCAACGCCCGACGAATTCCCCGTTCGTAATGAGGAGTCCCTGCTTTTGCGACTGATCGACGAGCACGGCGCGACGGCACGAATCGGCGCCTATCCCTAGGAAGTTGCCGTTCGCCCCGCCGTGTCCATGATCGCTGAAATAGTACCCGCGACCGTACCCGAAGCAGAACGTATTGGAAACGTAATGCCAGTCGGTTCGCGCGAACTCAAACGCCGTCCCGTTGATATTCACCCATTCGCAATAGGGATCGTCGGGCTTATAGGTAACGCCGAAGGGCCAGAAGTGAACGTTCTCCATGTGCCCAATGTCGTAGCATTCGTCGACGAAGAATCCGCGCCAGCTCGGGTAGCCGGTAATATTGCGAACAAGATGGCGATGGGCGCGAACGAAACGGATTCCTTCGTACGGGTTCAGGAAACAGCAGTCGATAACGGCGACGTTGCACGTGTCCTCTGAGGCGACGCAAGGCGGGTAGGGGGTTGGCGGCGCGACAGGCTCCCATTCGGGATAGGTTACAACGACGCCGATAAGCGCGCTGTTCGAGCCTTTGAGGGTAATGAAAGGCTCGCCATCCGGGCGATTGCGATTGGCGTACGCGAGGAGAGTCGTCCCGGTCGGCTTTTCGTCTTTTTTCACGACGGTCGGGGGGACGCGGTAGGTTCCTTGCAAAGAGACGCCGGTCGGGATCGAGAGCGAGCCGTCGAATCGAAATCTTCCGCTGGGTAGTTCGACGACGGCGCCGCCGTTCTCTCCTGCGGCGTCGAGGGCGCGTTGCAACGCGGCGGTATTGTCGACGGACTCGTCGTCGCACACGACTCCGAAGTCGAGGGCGTTGAGTCTTGCCTTACCGCGAACGTAACTTTCCGGATCCTGTCCGGAGGCGAGGCGAGGCAAGGCGAAGGCCGTCAGAACCAGAAGAACGCCGAAAAGGGTTGTTAGTCGATTTTTCATACGAAACACCTACGCGATAGGGGAGCGGGGGTTACGGGCGCTTAAAGACGATCTTGAAAATTCGCAGCTGGCGCGGTTTCAGATCGAATTCGAAGGACGTCGAATTTTTCAAGGGCAAGTCTTTTTCGATCGTTTCGTCGAGAAGATCGAGCTCTTCGACGCGCTCAATTTCGAGTCGCGTCTTGATCGTCGCCGTTCTTTTGGCGCTGTGCGTTTCGAGAACTTTAACGCGCGCGCCGAGGAAATCGTCGTTAATACGCGGGGCGCGTCCGTTTGCGCGCGCGTTCGCGTATTCTTCGACGATCGGTTCCGCTTCCAGAACGCGGACGCCAAAGTCCCGAACGGTTAAGAATTGAGTCGCGGCGCGACGCGGTTCTTTAACGTCGGGAATGATCATCGCCGGGGAATCGGCGTATTCGAGCGCGACGCCGTGGGGATCTTCGAGATCGATTCCAATGGCGAACCGGAAACGTCGCCGCGTTTCGCCAGTCGGAACGAGAATCGCGTCGAGCCTTGCGTCCGCCGTCTTGCGATAATAGGGTATTCCGCGAGAGAGAATCGTAACGCCGACGCCTTCTTCGCTTCGAATATCGACGGCTTCAGGCGCTTGAATATATTCTCTGGCGGTGCCGATGAGAGCGGCGCCGACTCCGCCGCGAATTTCCGCGAGCGCGTCTTTCCACGCGAATCGGCAGCCGTAGTAGGAATTCCACGGCTCGGCGTCGAGGGGCGCGCGCGGATCAATTTCAACCTCGACGTCGATAATTCGACTGCGCGAGCGTATCGTAATAATCTCGAAAAAGTTTGCGACGAGATCGCCGTTCGGCGCGATCAGCCTTCCTGCGATCTTGAGCGCGCCGACTCCTGCGGACGCCGAGAGAATCTCGAACTCGTCCGCCGCCATGACGGAATAGCCGTAACCGGAGTCCGTTTCCGGTCGCCCGTCGTCTTTGCGGAGTTCGCGCGTGAGCTTCATTGCGATATCCCAGGCAAAGCGGTTTCCTAGGGTCGGCTGATGGAGCGCGCCGTTTGTGAACCGCGCGGTCGTCGTCGTTGTTTCCAGGCGTCGAGTCGCGCCGGTCGTCGGATCGACTCGGATTTCGAAGAAATCGTTGCGGAGTCGATAGAATCGTTCGATTTCAGTCGCGGAAAACCGTCTTTCGACGTAATCGACGAGCGTTTTCGCATTTCCGCCGGATTTGTTTGCGGCGTCGGCGACGGCGGCGGTTTCAATCGGGTCTTTAAAGGCGCCGACGAACTTTGAGAAGAGGGACTCTTTTTTTCGGGGCGCGTTCGTCGCGTCCTTCTTAGGCTTGCCGCTTTCGCGCAAAGACTGAGTCTGCGTTGGAAGGGGCGCAGGCAAGGGCGCGAAGAAGGGTTGATCGAGGCGGCGCGCAGCGAAGTCGTCGCTTTTCGGCGTCCAGAAGAGGGACGTCGGCGGCGCGACGAGCGAGATTCGCGCGATCGCGTCGCGTTGATCGACGAACGCGCGGATTCCGAGATCCGGGAGCGCTTCCGCGCGACTGCGAAGATCCGCGACGTACGCGGCGACCTTCGCGCTGAAATCGGCGTCGGCTTCGTCTCGCCCGCCTTCTTTCGGCGTCAGTTCCCAATAGATCGTCTGCGGGGTCGACGAGGCGTTGACGAGGAGGTCGCCTAATTTCGCCGCAGCGCTTTGATCGCGCTTGGAATCTCGATCGATCGCCGCGTTGAGAAATTGCGCGTAGCGTTGCAGGAGTTCGTCCTTTTCACGTTCCGACGATTCCGCTTCCGCGAAGAAATCAGGGAGCGCGTCGGCGTCGGTCGGCGTATCGACGGGGAAAAGGTAGGCGTCGATCGCGCGGATCGTCTCTTGAATCCTTCGCGTTAGATTCGCCGTCGCCTCAAACCCGCCTTTCGCCGTTTCGAGAATTTCGTCGTCGCTCTTGACTTTGAACGTTTCCGCGCGAATCGTCGATTCCAGCGTCCGCAATGCCGCTGAACCGACGCCGAGTTTTCGACGCAACGTCCACAGGGAGACGAGATCTTTGCGCGAACGCTTCGCCGAGCGCGTGAGAAAGTTCGTCTTGAACGCGTCTTTAACGAATTTCTCTTTGTCCCCGGAGCCTTCCGTAATGCGAAGGTATTCCGAGAGATCGTAGAATTTTCCCAAGACCGGGGAATACTGATCCATGCGTCTCAGATCGCGCAACCATCGGGACGCCTTGCCCGGTCGATATTCAAAGACGACGGCGCTTGCGGAGTCGGAGTAATACGAGTTCCCGATGCGTTCCGGCATTTGCAGAATTTCTTCGGAATCGGCGGCGTTCAGGGGATTTTTGCAAATCGTCGGGATCGTGGATCCGTCGCGCCCTTGCCAACGAATTTGCGATCGATCCGTGTGCTTCTGCAAGAGATTCCACCCGTCGCCGGTTCGCGACAGCGCGCCTTTGTACCCGGATTTTACGAGGAGCTGCGGTAAAATCTGGGCGTAGCCAGCCTCATGCCGCGCGAAGACCGTCGGCGCGATTCCGAGCGCGTCGAGATAGCGTCGACGTCCGGCGGCGAGTTGATCCGCAATTTCCGTCGGGGACATGAGGTAGAGGGGCGCCTCCCACTCGTCTCCGCCGGCGACGAGAACGCGTTGCGCCGCGATCTCCTCCCGGAGAAGGTTGAGCGTTTCCGGGCGTTCCCGCTGACATTGTTTCAAGACGGGAACGGGTAAGACCAAGTTCGAGGTCTCTTTTCGGGCGCGTCTTTCGCGCAACATTTGGGGAAGATTCGCTTCGAGATCCTCCGCTTCCACCCAAGTCAATTCGAGGAATTTCGTCGCGGTCGGAAAGAAATATTCCTTCGACTGGGTGAGAAGATCAAAGGCTTTTTGCAATGCTTTTTCGCGCTCTTCGACGTCGTTCTTCATATAAGCGCGCGCGCCTTCGACGAGTCGCGAATTGAAGCTAATCTGATCTAAATTGCTCATGTATCGCAACTTTCGCGTGAGCAATTCTTCCAGGAGACATCCGAGTCCCGCCGTTAGAAACGTTTCGGCGGCGTCCTTTGCGGCAAAGAGCGATTCTTCCGAGTCTGCGGCGCCTGGTGGCAAAGGATCGACGCCGAGACGTTCAAAAGCCTCTTTTAAGATATCGTCTCGATCGGCGACGTGTCGAATGACGACGGCGCCTTCCGCTTCCGCGTCTTTGATCCATTTATTCGAGAGCAGGTATTCGGCGCACGGGGGAACGACGACGAGTCGTCTTTTTTGCCCCGAGGACGGGCTTCCTGCGGCTTCCCATCGGGGCGCGTCGTCGAAATGCGCGATCAACGCCGGATGATAGAGCGCGGACCATGCGGAAAAAATCTCGTCGACGTCGGACGCTTTCCGATATAACGAAAAGTCTTCTATGCTGTAACAAGGTATTAAGGAAATCATTGCAAAGCGAGCGTTAAACTTTTCTGAAAGACGTTATCGGAGCAAAAGATCCGCAATATAAAAACTACCGTAAGTATGTACGCGACATCGTTTGTGAAGTTCGCGCGCTTCGTCCGTCCGGAGTCGAACGAGATCGCAGAACGCGTAATCGCGCGCGACGCCGTTCACCGTCAGTCCTTTTAAGACGATCCGCTTGAGAAACGAGGTCGCGTCGAGACCGCCGCTCCGCCAGATAACGCGCGCGTCGGCCGTCGCGGATTCGACGACGGCGCGCCATTCCGCAACGAGCGAATCAAAGAGCTTGTCCGAAAGCCAGTCCATATGGTCGAGGAGTACAAAGCGGCTAATTTTGAGGCTCGGATTGTCTTTCAAGAAGCCTTCGACGGTGTTCGTATGAGTCTCAACGACGTCGACGGCGCCGGACTTGAGCTTGTCGAAACCAGATTTCGTAAGATATTCCGGACAGCATTCTTTTGTATACCGACCGTAAGCGTAAGCGCGCCAGAAGTAATTGTCCTGAATCGGAACCGTATTGAAGAGTTCGTCGAGCTGGTTTTGGACGTAAGAGACCAAGTTTCCGTAGGTCGATTCGATCTGCTTTCTTTGAGCGCGCGGCACGCCGAGGAGCGCCATCGTCGCGTCGCGTCCGACGAAAAATTTGAGCGTTGGAGTCCAGAATCTTGCGCTCAGTTTCGCCCATGCGACGCGTTGACTCGGTAGATCTTGCGCGCCAAAGAGTTCGTCGACGAGCGGTTGGAGTTTGCGTCGCGCGAGGTATCGCGTGAGTTGACGCGCAAAATAACCGGACGTTCCGCAGTGATAGAACGTTCGATTCGGCGAGTCAAAGAATCGCGCAATATAGCGATCCCAATAGAGTTGCGACGGTTCCGGCATGAGGTCGCGCAACTTGCGTCGGAAAATCTCTTCAACGCCGTAAAGTCGACCTTCGCCGAAGAGTTGAAAAAAAGTTTCGTAATCGAGCGCTTTGATCCCGGCGATTTTTAGGTCGAGCAGGGCGTTTTGACGAAAGTTTACGTCGACCGCGTAAACGCGCCTGACTCCTTCAAGAGCGTACGACAGCGCGTTGCATCCTGCGGACGTGATAACGAGAACGGAGTCGTTCGGCGTCAGATTGAGCGCTTCCTTGTCGAGTCGCGGATCCTCCCAACACGCGTTATAAACGAGGTTGTTGCCGTGAACCAGCTTAAAGAGCTTGGAACTGATCGCTTCAGATAACAAACTCATGGTATCGTTCTTTTCCTTCGTGTGGGTGTGATCGACGCGCAAAAAAGTTGCGTCGCGGCGCAAAAGCGACAAGGCGGTTTCGTCGATTATAACCCAAACGACATGGAATAAAAGTAGCCCGCGTTTCCGCCGCGCGGCGAACGCAGTCGCAGACGCCGCTTCGACGCTACTTTTGATCGCGCGACTTTCTTCCGGCGGCGATTCCTTTGGAAAACGCGCGCACTCGCTCTTCAAGGGGCGACGGCGTTTTGACTCGACTCGAACTTCGGGATCCGACGAGCTCTTCGTCGTCGCGCGCGCGTCGCTCCTTGACGGAGTCGACCGGTTCCGAGTCGTCAAGGCCGGCATATTCCTCGAATCGGAGACGTTGGAGTTCGTCAAGGTACTTCTCGCGCGCGGCGGGATCCGTCTCGTCCCCGGCCGCTTCGCGCATTTTCCGCCATGTTTCGACGAACTCGCGCAACTCCTCCTCCGTCCAGCCGAGCTTGTCGAGAAGTCGTTGCGGAACCTTGTCTTTCAGCGCCTCGTCGAGGTATTGCAAAACGAGATTCGACGATTCCTCCGCATATTGCAATTTCGGAGAATCCGCCGGCGCCAATTGGTACGCGCCGGCTTCGAGGTCGCCGCGTCCCGTTCCGCCGCCGCCTCCCTGCGCGCGCGAATTTTCGTCGGAGGAGCCGCTCGACGGCGCGCCTTTGTTCTCGTCCCCTTGAGAGTTGCGCTTTCCGCGATCGTTTCCGCCGGAGCCGCCGGACGCGCCGGAGTTCTCGGAACCTTGCGACGAAGACTCGCCGGAACTTTGCCCGTCCCCGCCGCCTAGCCCGCCTTCCGCGTTCGGATCGAGTTCCGCGTTCGATTGCGCGGTATTGCCGTCGGCGTTCGGCGAATCGTCGATTTCCGACGTTCCGCTCGTCGCGTCGAGGTCTTGACCGCCTTTGACTTCTCGCGCGTTCGGGTCGACGCGATCCGCCGCGACGCTTTGCGAATTGTCGAGAGGATCAAGCGCAATATTGGCGTTTTCCGGTCCCTTCGTCGTCTGCGCGTCCGGGGCGGCGTTTTGCGCGAGGTAGTCGTCGCCTTCTTCGAAGTCCTCGCGTTGACGTCGCCGCGTGTTCGGATCGATTCTATCGGGATTGTTCGCCTGGTAGACAGGGGAGTCTTCTTCCGGCTTGTCGTGACTCGTTCGCGTCGGTAAGTCCGCCTTTTCCGTAGGTTTGTCGAGATCGCGATCAGACTCGAAATTCGGATCGACCTCTTCCTGCGCCTCTTCTTTTCCCCGCTGATCGGACGGATTCTTTTCGTTTCCCTTCGGCGCGTTTCCGTTGGAGGACGACTCGGAGTCGCCGTCCGCTTCGCCTTCGGTTTCCGATTCGTTTTCGCCTTCCGCGCCGGACCCCAAGCCTTCCTCTTTCATAAAGTCGAGGATTTCGTCAAACGCGTTCTGAGGGGACGTTTCGCCTTCCTTCTCGGCGTCGTTCGGCTTGTTCCCCGACGCTTCGCCTTGTTGCGAGCCGGGCTCGCCTTCGCCTTGCGCTTCGTCGGAACCTTGTTCGGAGGCGCCGCTTTCGGAGTCGCTCGGATCGCCGCCGGAGGTCGCGTCGCCTTCGTTCGACGCGTCGCCATCAGAGTCGTTGTTCTCCGCGCCGGATTCGCCTTGCCCGCCTTCGTTTGAAGTCGATTCCGCGTCGGATTCGCCTCCGGATTCGCCTGCGTCGGAGCCGGATTCGCCTGTCTCGGCGCCGGATTGCGCGCCGTCGGAGGACTCGGATTCGCCTTGCCCTCCTTCTTGGCCGGCAGATTCTCCGGACGCGCCGCCTTGCTCGCCGCCGGATTCGCCGCCTTGCCCGCCTTCGCCTTGCCCGGCGGAACCTGCGCCGGATTGATTTTCGTTTTCCTGCGATTCGGACGGATTCTGCGGTTGCGCGGGATTGTCGACCGGATCCGTAACGACGAAGACGCGACGCTCCGTGAGCGCGACGTTGGCGGTCGGGCGCTTTGAGTCAAATGCGACGCCCCAATATTCGATCTCGTCGCCGACGTTGAAGCCTGCGGTCTGCGGGACGAAGTCGTAGCTCGCGACGAACGCGCCGACGTAAGGGGAAGGCGCCTCGACGTCGACGTCTTTTCCCTGTCCGAGGGGGATCGGAATCGCCTCAAGCGCCGGTCGATCCGCCGCGTCTTCGCCTTGATCGAGCGCGGCGTAGGAGGTTTGGAGAAGAACGGAGCGGACGCCAAAGTCGGGATCTTCGACGAGAACCCTCAAAGGTAAAACGTCGTTGAGGGGGACTTCGGCGCGCTCGTCGATTTCATCGTCCCAGCGAATCGTCGGCGGCAGGTCGGCGATCATCGAGACGTCGTAAAGTTGCGAATCGCGGATCCTTTCGCCTTCCTGCGTTTCGCATACGAGTCGATAGGTCGAAAACGTCGGTTTTCTCTCTTCGGCGTTGGGGTCTTTCCATTGAAGCGTAAATTCAATTTCCGCGACGTCCGGCTCTTCGTTAGAAATCTTCATGGGAACGGATTTTAACGAGTCGCCGTCCTGAAGCAACGAGGCGGACTTAAGAGGCGCGTTCGCCCTCGCGCGTAGGGAGACGACGGTTCCCTCCAGTGCGCGAACGTCCCCTTGGTTTTCAAACGTTTGTTCGTCGAGTCCCGAGTAGGGCGGGAAACGTAATTTGTAATTTTCCACACGAAAAGAGGGTCGAGGGCGCGTCTCAATCGTAAAGACCTCGGAACGACTCTCGAACCTTCCGCCTCGTTCGACAACGACGCAGTATTTCAAGTCTTCCTGAGCGCCGTCTTCCGATTGCGGAAAGACCGCCTTGTACAGCGATCCGCCTTGCCTTTCCATCGGGGTCGCGACGTCGACGATTCGCCCGTCGGTCGTTGACGAGAGAATTTCGACGACGGAGCTTTCCTTTGCGCCGGGAATCGTCGCCTCAATTTCGACGACGTCGCCTTGGTAGATCGACGCGTTCCCCGGCGAGACGTTCTGAACGCGCAACGCCTGCGGACGTTCGATTTCGGCGACCGGAACGACGATGCGCGAGACGGAGGTAAAGAGATTTTTAGGAGAAACGATCGAATAGACGGCGCACACGGCGACGACGAACGCGAGCGCAATTCCCCAACGGATAACGCTCGAGAAGTCGACCGTGGAATCGGAGGGGACGTTCTTGACCGTCTTGGCGGCTTGTAACGCGACGTTTTTGAGAATTTCCAAACGTTCAGACTCGTCGGACTCGTCGGCGTTGGCGTTGACGTTTGCATTGACGTCGCGTCGCAATAGGAACCAATTAAGAACGGAATTATGCCGATCAAGACCGGTCTCGTCGACCGTTTGCGCGGCGTACAGAAGATTGACGCGTCGTCGAAGCGCCGGTATCAATCTCCATAGGAAAAAGATCGACGTGGACGCCGCCCAAAAGACGGCGAATTTCACGCGACCTTCGACGGAGAGTCCGCGCGCAAGAATCCAATGATCGAGCAAGACTCCGAGGAACAAGACGGCGAGCGCCCAGGTCGCGCACGCGCAGAACGCGGCGACGAGATCGACTCGTTTGATCGCGCTTTGCGTTTGCGCGATTTTGCGCGCGAGCGCTCGCTCGACACGTCGGGATTCTTGATCGAACGACCGTTCGCGACCGCGTTTCGAAGCGTCGCCGCGTTCGTGGGACTCCATTGCGGACTCTCGCGTCATGAAAACCTTCCAATTCGATTACGCCAGAGGCTGACTAGTTTGCTCGGAACGCTTTTTTCCGCAGACAAAGAGGTAAATTGGCGCGCCGACAGCAACGATGAGAAGCGGAATTCCGACGAGCGGACGATAGTAAACCCAACCGACGGAAATGGTTCCCAACGCCAGGAAAATGGTAAAGCAGATCGCGATCACGCTCGTGCCGAAACCGACGAGCTTCGACGCAAACGGGACAAAGTCGGCGATCACTTCGATCGGACCAAAGATCATTTTGAAACCGATGAAAATGAAAAGAGTCCCGACGAGACGAATGATCCACGCCATCGTCATGTTGGCTCTCTGCGCGTTGGCGAACATCGTTTCCGCCGACAGAATGCCTTCCTCTTGGAGCAAGAGCGACCCGTTCTTCGTCTCGTAGGGGATCAGGATATTGTTGTGCTGTTGTCCGACGAAACTCGTCGGGCAAGGCGACGTAACTCGCGTGAAGGTAATGCGAGCGTCGCCGATTTGCGGAGATTCAGGGTTCCCAATATAAAAGCCTTCCTGATAGACGACGGTGTTTGCAGGAAGACGGTCGGCGTTAGGAACGGTCGCGGCGTTGGGAACGGTCGCGGCGTTGGAAACTGTTATGGCGTTGGGAGCGGTCGCGGCGTTGGTCTCGGCGGCAGGCGCCGTAGCGCCGACGCTTGTCGCGGCTTCCGTCGTCGCGGCGTTACCGTTGACGGAGATCGAGAAATCGCCGCTTGGCGCGGATTGTTGAGGAACGGAGACGTCGACGGTCGGCGCGGGATCCGTTGAGATCTGAATCTGTTCTTCTTGCTGAGCGAAGATTTCGTTTGTCGTCGCGCTTTGATATTGCCGAGTAACCGCCGGCTCTTGGGTCGTCTCTTCCGCCGGGGCTTTCGGCGCGCTTTCTTCGGCTTTCGGCGCGGCTTGCGCGTTTCGGGGATCAAATTTGACGTCGGGACCGAGTTCGCCAATCTGATCGCTCGTCAGGGAAAAGGCGCCGCACGTCGCCTTCGTCGCGAGGAAGACTTCGCTCTCGCACGGGAAGGACGTCGGGTTGTCGTGTCCCGCTTCGTGGAAATCTTTCGAATCGATAAGGTCGGAACTCCAGACTTTCTCGTAAGAATAATCCGTAATCGTTTCTTCTTGACCGCCGGAAAGCCGATTTGTCTGCGTCGTTTGATTTTCTTGCCACTGATAAACTTCAACGTTTCGACGAAGAACTAATCCGGGAGTCGTAACTTGAAAGAGAGAATCGGTAAGCGTTTCGTCGCTTACGACGTCGTCGGCGATGTGAATGAGCTTGCCTTCGTTGGCAGGGTCGATCGCGCCGGCGTCGACGGAAACCGTAACGGCCTTGCCTTCCTTGAGCTTTTTAGTCTCGTGGATCGTTCGGCCTTCGTTTTTAAATAAGCAAACGACCGCGACGACGCAAATGAGCGCGCCGATCCCTATTCCTTTGAAGGACGAACCTACGCGCGAACCGTATGACGTCACAACTCTTTTTGTTGACATTGAACCTTTTCCGATAATGACTTTGATGGTGACTAAAACCGTCGCGCCGCATAACGCGCACATTTTATCGGAACGCTTGATTCCGTCTTCAAACGAGTGAATTTCCACGTGCGGACGAACTCATTGCGCGCCGAATCCGATAGACTCCATTTTAACTTATGGCGCGCGAGACTTAAAGATAAAAAAACGACTTTTGATCATAGAAATCCAAATTTAGCGCCGGTATTTCGCCCTGCAAGCGCATAGAGCCTCCGCGCGAAATGAAGAACGCGGACGCGGGAACGTCGCGACAAAAAAGAATCTCAAGAAAGCCCGACGCGGCGCGGACGATTTGCGTCGATAAATTTGCGTAGAAAAAAAGAGAGAACGCGCGCTAGAAGGAAGAAAGGAGGTGTGAAAGAACTCCTAACGCGCGCCCCTCAAGTTTGAAATCGCGACTTAACGCGATTAAGATTCAACGCGACTAAAGGGAGACGTTAATCGAGATAGCCCCAACCTGCGCCGGGAAGCGCGATCTTGTAGCGACCTTTTTCGTCGGGAAGCGTCGGAGGAACGGCGTCCCACGAATATTCGGACGGCTTGTCGCCGACGGACGCGAGCATTTCGTCCCACGTTACGTACTGACCGGAGTACGCCGCCATTCGCCCCAAGATCGCCGCGCCTGTCGAATTCGTCATGTAACTCGCGTTGTTGACGTAGGTCTGTCCGCCGCTGCGCACCGCGTCGATCAAAACTTTATGCTCGACGACGTATCCGGAAACGGAACCGCGCGGGATCTTCGTCTCTTCGCCGTTGACAAAAACGCTCGCGACCGATTCCAAGTTCCCAATGACCGCGCGACCTTTCGAACCGCTGATCGTCGTCGTGCCGCTACTGAAGCAGCCCGGGATCTGACGCGAAAACGCGTACAACGATCGCCCGTCCGCAAATTCGTAGACCGTCGACATCGAGTCGTACATGTCGCCTGCGTCGGGACCGCGACGCGTGAGTCTGCCGCCGAGACCGTACGCGCCGATTGGAGTCGCGTCGCCGAAAGACCACAACGCAATGTCAAGCTGGTGAATCGTAACGTCGTTGATGAACTCGCTGGCAATCCAGTTGAAATTGAGCCAGTTCGTCATCTGGTATTCCATTTCCGTCTGACCTTCGACGCGCGGACGCATCCAGCACGAGCCGCCCATCCGATCGCCGCGCGCGGTAACGACGTCGCCGATGACGCCGTCTTGAACGCGTTTCATGACTTCTTGCGCGGACGCGCCGTAACGATTGACGAGCCCGCCGACGAGGTTGAGCCCCTTCTTCTTAGCGAGTTCCGCCGCTTCTTGAATAATCCGGACGCCTTCGCCGTCGACGGCGACCGGCTTTTCCGCGAAAATATGTTTGCCCGCTTCGACCGCTTCTTTTAGCATGATCGGTCGGAAATGCTGCGGAGTCGTGAGAAGAACGATATCGACGTCGCTTTCAAGCACCTTCTTGTAAGCGTCGAATCCGATGAAGAGCGAGTCTTCGACGTCGATTCTTTCGCCGAATTGATCTTTCAAAGCGGCGAGTTGCGCCTTAGCGCGGCCTTCGACAACGTCGGCGGCGATCGTTAGTTTGACGTTCGGGTCAGCCGTCAACGCGTTGCCAACGGCGCCGCAACCGCGTCCGCCGCAACCGACGATACCAAGTTTTAGCTCGTTATTCTCGGCGGCGTGAACGCGCGGAGTCGAACGGAATTGCGAAACGGCGACCGCGGCGGAGAGCGCGGCGCCTGCCTTTAAAAAATCTCGACGGGATTGTGATTGCATGAGGAACTCCTAAGCTGGACTCGACGGCGCGACGTACTGTGATTCAAATCGCGTCGATCATGAAATGAAAGACCGCGACGGAACCGCGCCTTTCGTCATTATACCAGCTTTTTCCATTTGCGCAAATTTTTTTTATGGAATAGATTTCTTTCCGCCTCTTCTCATCCGCCTGCCTTTTTGCGCGGTCCTGAAATTTTGCGCGCCGCGCGAGCGCAAAAATAAACCGAGCGACGCCTTTTATTTTTTTGCGCGACGGTTAAAATTAGACGACCTATGCGACGCGTGCGCGTCGCGCCTTTACGCTATGTGTTCGCGCGCGCGGCGATTCCGCGTTTACAATGCGCGTCGAACCCTTTGTTTTTTGTTTCATTGGTCGAAAAGAGGCTAATCGCGATGTTGAAAGTTGTGCTTCCCGACGGTTCGGAAAAGTGTTACGAAAAACGCGTCAGTCCTTTGGACGTCGCGTCGGAAATTGGCGCCGGTCTGGCGAAAGCTACGGTCGCCGCCGTTGTCGAGACGACGACGGAAACCGGCGAAACGACGACCGCGACGATCTCTTCGACCGATTTGCTTCCGGAATCCGGCGAGGTCAAACTCCGACTTCTGACGAAAAAAGATCCCGAAGCGCTCGGCATTCTTCGCCACTCTTGCGCGCACGTTATGGCGCGCGCGGTCTTGCGTCTCTTCAAAGGCGTGCGGCTCGCTTTTGGTCCGACGACCGACAACGGTTTCTACTACGACTTCTGGAAAGAAGAACCGTTCACGGAAGACGATTTCGCTAAAATTGAAGCGGAAATGGCGCAGATCATTAAGGCCGACGAGCCGTTCGAACGAATTGAAATGAGCCGGGACGAGGCGATCAAACTCCTGAAAGCCGCCGGCGAAACGCTCAAAGTCGAGCATCTCGAGACGGGACTCGCCGAAAACGAGACCGTTTCGTTCTACCGTCAAGGCGAGTTCGTCGACCTCTGCCGCGGTCCCCATATCCCTTCGCCGCGATTCATCGGCGCGTTCAAGATCATGTCGACCTCGTCCGCGTATTGGAAAGGCGACGCGAACAACCAACAGCTCTGCCGCGTCTACGGAACCGCGTTCTTCGATAAGAAGGATCTCGACGCGTATCTGACTCGACTCGAAGAAGCGAAAAAACGCGATCACCGCGTTCTGGGAAAGAAACATGAACTCTTCATGGTCGATCCCAAGATCGGTTCCGGACTCGTCGTTTGGCTCCCGAAGGGCGCGGTCATTCGGAAACAACTCGAGAATTTCATTTACGAAGAACTCATCAAACGCGATTACCAACCGATGTATTCCCCGGTAATCTGCCGCGTTGAGCTTTTCGAGACCTCCGGGCACTATCCGTACTACGCCGACAGTCAGTTTCCGCCGATCACGATGGACGACGGCGATCGATACCTTCTGCGCCCGATGAACTGCCCGCTGCACGTTATGGTCTACGACTCGAAGCCGCGAAGCTATCGCGAGTTGCCGTTGCGTTTGGCGGAGTTCGGCAACGTTCACCGATTCGAACAATCCGGCGAACTCAACGGCTTGACCCGCGTTCGTGGGTTCACGCAAGACGACGCGCACATCTTCTGCACCGAAGAGCAGGTGGAATCGGAGTTCAAGAATTGCGTCGACATGACGCTCAAAGTCCTCAAAACGATGGGCTTCGAGGAATATGAAGTTCGCTTGAGCTTCCGCGATTGGACGAGTCCGAAGTACGTCGGCGACCCGGAAGTTTGGAAGAAGGCGCAGGCGTCTCTTGAGCGGGCGTGCCATGAAATGAACCTTCCGAAGCTCGAGATCGTCGAAGGCGAAGCGGCGTTCTACGGCCCGAAAGCCGACTTCATCGTTCGCGACTGCCTCGGCCGACAATGGCAACTCGGCACGATTCAGCTTGACTACAACCTTCCGTCGCCGCAGCGTTTCAATTTGAAATACGTCGGCGCGGACGGCGAGTTGCACCAGCCTGTCATGATCCACCGCGCGCCGTTCGGATCCTTCGAGCGCTTTACCGGTATTCTGATCGAGCACTTTGCCGCCGCGTTTCCGCTGTGGCTTGCTCCGGAGCAGGTTCGCGTCCTTTCGATCAGCGAGAAGTTCGAGAACTACGCGAAGGACGTCGCGGCGAAGATGAAAGCGGCGGGACTCCGCGTTGGACTCGACCTTAGCCCGGAAAAGATCGGCGCGAAGATTCGCGTCGGACGCAACGATTTGATTCCGTACCTCTGCGTCGTCGGCGCGAAAGAAGAAGAGAGCGGAACGGTCGCCGTTCGCGGTCGCAAACAAGGCGAGATGGGCGCGATCAACGTTGATCAGTTTATCGCCGATCTGAAACAAGAAAACGCCGAGCGTCGGCTGTAGTTGTTTCGGACTTTAGCAAATTTTGGCGAAAACTTCATTTTTATGACGGCGCGACGGTGAATTTTGTTTTTTTTGCAATTTTTTCCGTCGCGTCGTTGATTTGGGTGTATAATAGTTGGGCTGTTTGCGCGAGCAGACGGCTCCTTCGTTCCGGGGACTTTCCTGCGGAGACGGTCTCCGTTTTGAACCCGCGCCGGGTTGCGCGACGTTTGTGGAAGTCTCGTTATTTACAAAGCGCAGGTTATCGTGATTACAGCGTTAACGTGACAAGGATTAAAGGGATGCGGACTCCGATGCTATTTACGGTTGGGTCTGGTTCTACGTCGCTCGTTTCGCGACGTCGTCTTTTGGGTTTGTTTTCGTGTGTCGCTCTCTCGGCGACGTTCATTTTCGTAGGTTGCGATCGTCGGACTCAGAGTCCGATTCATTCTCTCGCAGACCTGAATCGTCCGGACGTAATTATCGGCGGCGAGACGGAAACGGTGTCTCTACGTATGGGGCACGACGCGCTTCCGCAAGCGCAGGTCAATAGCTACGCGACTCCGGCCGACTGCTACGCCGCGTTGCAAGCCGGCAAGATCGACGCGGTTGCGTACGATCGCCCGGCGCTTGAATACGCCGCCGCGCAAAACGACCAATTCATCGTTATTCCCGACGTCGTTGGGGAAGGACACATTGCCGTTGGCGCTCCGTTCAAAAATCGCGAACTCATGGAGAAAGTCAACGAGTTCATCAAGTTGTACAAAGAAAACGGCGTGTACGACGATATGTACAACCGTTGGGTCAAGACTTTGAACCCGAAACTTCCCGACATTCCTATGCCGGAAAATCCGATCAATAAAGGCAATCCGCTCATTATCGGAAACGATCCCCAGAACATTCCGATGTCGTTCCAAGAAGCCGACGGAAGTTGGTCCGGTTTCGACACCGAATTTGTCATGCGCTTAGCGGTCCATCTCAATATGGAATACCGCTTCGAATCTCTTTACTACGACGCGCTTTTCCCCGCCGTTGAAACGGGTAAACTCGATCTCGCCGTCGGTAATCTTGACAAGACGCCGGAGCGCGCGGAAACAATGCTCTTCTCCGACGACTATATTGACTGCCCCGCCGGAATTATGGTTCTGAGAAGCCGTTGGCAACCGGAAGGCGGCGCCGCGACGTCCGACGCGCCGG
>ONGM01000297.1 GCA_900317365.1 uncultured Planctomycetota bacterium | reverse complement strand
TAGGCAAAGACGGCAAACCGCTTTTCTTTGCCGTTCCCCAATCTCTCGAGTCCGCGAAGAGCGACGGCGAGCGTTATATGCTTCTCAGCTCCAATTATTGGAAAACGTCCTATCCCGCCGAACAATTGCGATACAGATACGAGTGGGCGGAAATTGTCAACCGCTTATTCGGCGCGAGTCTTCATAAAGATATCGAAAGGTATCGTCGCGACAGTAAAGCGACGTCCGTGCCTGAAACGGTGAAATCTCTTAAGGACGACGAGACGGTTCTTCACGTCAACAACGACGCGAAGGATCCGAACGAGTTTATCAAAGTCAAGTTGCCGAACGAGTATAATTACTTTGCAATTTGGAAAGATTTGTTTGCCAAATCAGTAGAAAACGCCGGAGGGGACGAAACGCTCCTCGCCGCGCGCTTCGATCCGCGTCAAGCGAACTCTCAGACGCCGTTATGGTCGGCGCTCGCGACGGAATACCAAATTCGCGGAAGAAACGATCTCGCGCGCGAAACATATCAAAAACGACTCGACGATTGCGCCTATATTCAAGAGTATCAGCCGCGCGACATAAGCGCGTTCAACCGCGTTCGATCGATCGCGTCCGACGACGCGCGCAAAATCGAACAGATTCTACTCTCGCTAGCGACGCCGATCGCGAACATTGTCGGATTGAAACAAGAGTCCTATCCCGGCGCGCTTGAAGTCAGTTCGCAATATGTTTCCAAACTTTGTTTTAAGATCTATCGTCTAAACGCAAATTTCGTTCTGGATCAAATGAAAGACCCGGCGTTTCTTGCGAAATATTATAAGAAACCGAAACCGTCTTTCTGCGATATGCTCGACGCGTGCGCTTCGGAAGATTTCGAAAAGTCCGGCGCCGTTCGTCATGTCGGAACGCCTGATACCTTTAAGTTCTGGACGCTTAAGCCGACGAAAGATCGCAAAACGATCGTCGACGTCGTCTCCGAATGGAGCGTCGATATCAAGGTTGATCCGCACGGACAATTTCAGACAACTTTCGTCGATCTACCACAAATTGCGCCGGGAAACTATTATATCACGCTCGAAACGCCAAGCTCCGCCGAGCGCGGCAAGTTCGAACTTCTAACGACCGCGACGTTGCAACTTCCGCGAACGCTTATCGTTCGGAAAATGTTCGACGACGGGTTCCGATTCTACTTCCTCGACCCGAAAACCGGCGCTCCGCGAACCGACGTCGAGGCGTCTGTCTGTTGCGTTAAGAGACAAACCGAAGAACTGCGCGAAGCGCTCATAAGCGAAACGTTTCGGAAAAAGTCGGACGAAACCGGCGCCGTTCTTCTACCCTTTAAAAATGAGGACGGCGCGATTTATTACGGCTCCGTTCTCGTCGCCGCGCTAGAAGACTCCGTCTCCGTTCTCGATTTTTCGACCCTCGGCCAACCTTGGGAAATTTCCGCAGACGATTCCGACGCCGCTTTCTGCGGCAATACGACGATCAAACCTTCCGAGCGGTTTGAAAACACGATCGCGACGATAACTTTCGACCGACCCGTCGCGCGCGAAGGCGACTCCGTCCAATTTGTTTTTCACGCCGATAAAACGAGTTACGATTCCCCGCGCGACGCCGTTTCTCCATACGCAAACGCCGAACTCCACCTTCAAATCGCCGTCTACAATACGCTTGTAAGTTCGCCAAATCTTGTTTCCAGAAAAGTAAAACTTGACGAATCAGGCTCTTACGTCGGTTCTTTCGACGTAAAGAAGGGGGTTCTTGCGGGAATGTGTCGTTTTACCGCAAAGCTCAACGGCGTTCCGGTCGTCGTCGACGCGCCTTCCGGCAACCTGCGACTTCTCGGCAGAGAAACCTTCCCCGACCTGTCTAGCCTCGTCTTAAAAGCGCCCGAAGCGACCGCAACGCGCGACTCCGGATTCGCGATCGACGCCCTCGCGACTGAAACCGACGGCGCCCCCCTCCAAAACGCGCCCTTCGAATATCAAATCACAGCGCGTCAAACGAACCCGCAAGCCTACCCGACGCAACCGCTCGACTGGCTCTACGGCAAAGGCTACGGACGATTCTATCCCGGCGCTACGGCGATCCTCGGAGACGACGCCCCGCTACCCTTTCTCGACGGCGCCTTAAAGCCCGCCCTCGGCGCGCAAAACATTGAAATCGCAAAAGGCGTGGCGCTCTCAGACGCCGAAGGTCAGTTCCAAATTTACGTCGCGCCTAAAAAAGAACTCCAAAATCTCGTCGGCGACCTCGTCTACTCCGTCTCCGTACAGCGGAAACCTCTGCCGGCTCTGGCGCAAAGTCGTCGTAAAATTTACATGACGAAGGTTCGCGCCGCGCAAGCCGCCTTCCGCGTCGACGTCTCCCGCGACAAAGGCTTCTACAACGCCGACGAACAGCCGAAAATCGCCGTCTCCGTCCGCGCCGTCGCGCCCAACCTTACCCCCGAATCCGCGACCCTAACCCTCGAATCGATCGCTCCAAACCCCGACGGTTCGTCCAAAGCCTCCCTCGTCGAAACCCTTGACGTCGCCCTCCAAAACGGGCAAGGCGAGGCGACCTTAAAAGCGCTTCCGCCGGGACAATACAAGCTCTCCGTCGCCGCGAACTCCGAGTCCGCTCAAGCGAAATCCGCATCCCTCTTCGTCGTGCGAGGAGGCGACGACCCGGAGCGCCCCCTCGTCGCCGACCCGCTCGAACTCACGCCCGAAAAATCCGAATACGCGCCTGGAGAGACCGCGACGATCCAAATCCTCTCAGCGAACCCGAACGCCGTCGTCGAAGTTCACCCGCGATCATTCTGCGGCGAACTCTCCGGCAAACCGATCTTCGTTCAACTGAAAAACGGCGTCGGATACGTCGATCTCCCCGTCTCCGAGAAGGACGTTCCGAACGTCTTCGTCGCCGCCTCGACCGTCGTCGACGGCGCCTACGCCTCCCGCCTCGTCGAACTGCTCGTTCCGCCTTATGAAAGATTCCTCAACGTGGAAACCGGCTTCACTGTCGATAACGCCGCCCGAAAAGTCAAAGCGAAGGCGCGCGTTCTCGATTCGAACGGCAAACCTGTCAAAGCCCGCCTTCTCGTCTCCGCCTACGACTCGAGACTGAACCCGCGCGAAGACGACGCCATGCCCGACGACGTCCGCAAAACGTACTGGAAGTGGTCCCGATTCTCCGAACTCCTCGAACACGCTAGCGCGACATTGACGACCTCGCCGGAGATCAGACTTCAACGGATTAAAGAATGGAACGCGGCGCACGGACAGACCCCGCCGACGACTCGCCGACAATACGAAATGATCGAAGTCGCATCATTCCTGCGATCGAGGGGGGAAGAGAGCGCCTACGAGAGGAACCTCTTGAGCGACAGTCAGAAAACGAGAACGCTCGACCCAGCGGCGAACCTTCCCCCGATCTTCTGGGCGCCGAGCCTCGCGACGAACGACGCCGGGGAGGTCGAATTTGAATTTGACGTTCCGCAAGAAGTTCCGAGCGCCAGCGTCAGAATCATTGCGCTTGGAAAAGGCGAAACCGTCGGTTTAGACCTTTCAGAGCTCACGATTAAATAATATAATAAGACTTGCTAGCGCGACGCGCGTTCCCGCGCGACCTCGTCGCGCCGCGAATCGAATTGTTCGCGGCGGCTTGCGTCCAACGCAGACCGCCGCTCTCGCGCATAAACAACGCGGAGGATTATGCATGACTAAGATCCCGAACTTCATATTGCTCGGCGCGTTCGTCGCGCTGTGCGTCGCCGCGCTCGCCGTCGTGTGCGTCGGCGCCGTACGCTCCGTCTCCGGCGCGCAGTCTAAGAAAATCGATCCGAATACGGAAACGGTTCCTTACGCAGGTATCGCCGCTATGACTCAGGAAGAAATCGCCGCTCAACTCGACGGTAAAAGCGCCGCCGAACTCGACGAAATCATGACCCGACTTCGAGACGAACGTCTTTTTGCCGACGCGCTCGTCGTGGCAAAACGGATCGTCGACGATCCGAAGTCCCCGGAAGCCTACGTTCTCAAAGACCTTTCGGAACTCGCCAATTTCCGCGCTCAAACCGGCGCGTACAAGGAGTTCGAAGCGGATCTCGCCGCGATCCTCGAAGCGCGTCCCGACTCGTGGCGCGTTAAGGTCGTCGTCGCCGACCTCCTCGGGTATATTCCGCAGGTCGGGTACTACGAAGACGGCGTGTTCAAATACGTTCACGACTGGAGTCGCGAACTCCTCTCGACGGAAAAGCAAACGCGAATCCGCAAGCTGCAGCTCTATCAAGCCGCGCTGCCCGCCGCGCGCGCCGAGTTCGCCGACGCGGCAAAGGCTGGCGAAACAAAGACTGGCAAAGCCCAAACCAACGCCGACAAAGATCTCGTACGGTTCGGATTCGATACGGAAACGATGCGCAATCGTTTCTATTATTCTTTCGTCTCGACGCTTGCAAACGGGAACGTCGCCTACTCCTTCTGGCAGCTTCAAACGCTCACTGATATTGACGTTCTGCCGGAACCCGAGCCTCTCAATCAGGCGCAAGGTCGCAATCGACGCCAAGGCGCGCCGGTCGACGCCAACGGGAATCCGATCACGTTCAAGACGCCCGATAGTTTCGAAGCGGCGGAGAACGACGGCGAGCGAATCCAAGCGTTGCGCGCGGAACAATTCGAATACGGCGGCAAAAACGATAAATACGCGATTCTTATAGAACGCGCCTCGGAAGCGCGCTCGCTCTTCGGCGTCGAAACGCTCGCAAGCTATCGATATTTCAATAATGAAGATTCGCAAACGGACGCGCTCGACGGCATTATGAATCTTCGCAATCTCGCCGATAACGAGACGATCGCTAAACTTGCGACCGGCGTCAAACGCTTCCAACTGCCGCAAGGCTACGAATATATCGACTTATATCGCGAAGCGCTCGAATACGCGCCGACTCCGCACTCGTCGTATTCCGCGCGCGCGCAAATCGCGCAAGAATATCAATCGCGTCGCCAGCTTTCGCGCGCCGCCGACGAATGGCGATCGATTATCGAGTATATCAAGTCGAATCGACTTGAAAACGATCCGATTATGAAGAATGCGAAGAACGCGCTGTCGCAAATCGTCGATCCGCGCGTACAATTCGACGCCGGCGCGACGAAAGTCGCCGGAACTCGCATGGATCTCGCGCTGAAATACCGGAACGCGACCGAAGTCGAACTGTCCGCGCGCGAGCTTAACGTCGACAAAGCGCTCGAACAGTTGAAAGATCAAGAAGTTTGGCGCGTTGAAGGCGGCTACTCCAGCCTTCAACGTCGACTCACGGCGCTCATTGAGGCGGAATATCTCAAGCCGGTCAACGACGCTGAGAAAAACCGACGCAAACGCCTCATGCCTCTCAAAGACGGGTTCGTCGGCGCCGAAGTCGCGCGCGTGACGGAACGTCTGACTCCTGACGAAAACCATTACGACAGCGTCGTTTCGATCGATTCCCTCAAACTGAAGCCCGGCGCGTATTTGATCGAGGCGAAGGCGAAGGACGGAAACGTCGACTGCGCCGTCGTCTGGCTGCGCGATCGCACCGTGCAACGACGTCCGACCGGAAACGGAAATCAATATTTCATCGTCGATTCGGAAACTGGCGAGCCGCAAGTCGGAATTGAAGCGGAAACGCGCTTCGTCCGCGTCCGTCGTCTGAACACAGTTCAACGCGTTGAAGTTACGATCAATTCGGAATTCGTTAAGACCGACTCGCGCGGTTCTTTCCTTGTTCCGAACTCCAAGGTAGCGCCGGACAAGTCGAACTTCGTTCTTATCGTTATACCGTCGAAAGATCCGAAAGCGCCGAAGCAGTTCTCCTTTATGGACTCCGAGAACTTCTGGGTGGTTACGCGCGGAGAAAACCTCTTCCAACAGCAGCGCGCGTACTTCATCTCCGATCGGCCGATCTATCGTCCGAAACAGACCGCTCATTTCACCCTCTGGGTCGGAAACGCGCAATATGACGCCCCGACGGATTCCAATATCTTCGCCGGGCAAGAAGTCGCTTACGTCGTCATGTCCCCGACGGGCGAAGTCGTTGAGAAGAAAGAGCATATCAAACTCGACGAATACGGCGCCTTTGAAGGCTCCTTCGAGATCCCGGAGGACGCGAAACTCGGCGTCTACTCCCTAATCTTCGGACGTAGTCTCAACGAATACGACAACGTCGACGGATACCTCGGCGACGGCTCCTTCCGACTCGAAGAGTATCGTAAGCCGGAATTTAAAGTTACCGTCGACGCCCCGAAAGACCCCGTTACGCTCGGCGATTCTTTCAAAGCGACGGTCAAGGCGAACTACTACTTCGGCGCCCCTGTCGCGAACGCGACCGTCAAATACAAAGTTACGCGCAACGCGTTCTATTCGAACTACTTCCCGCCGCGATATTGGGACTGGTTCTACGGTCCGGGATATTGGCAGTTCTCCTACTTCTGCGGCTGGTATCCCGGCGCGGAGCTCTGGTGCTGTCGTCGCGTTCCCCCCTTCTATATGCCCCGCTCGACCGGCGTTCCGGAGATCGTCGAGGAGGGAGAAGCGGAAATCGGCGCCAACGGCGAATTTGAAATTTCAATCGACTCGTCCCTCGCAAAACAGATCTATCCGAACGACGATCAGCAGTACGAAATCGAGGCGGAAGTAACCGACGCCTCGCGTCGCGTGATCGTCGGCAAAGGCAAGGTTTACGCCGCCCGTCGCCCCTTCCAGACCCTCGCGTGGTTCGATCGCGGATACTACAAGGTCGGCGATCGCATGACGGCGTCCTTCCAAGCGCGTCGAATCGACGGCAAGCCGGTCGTCGGCAAGGCGCTCGTTAAACTCTTTAAGATTCAATACGAAGAAGGCGACGCGAACGTCGTTAAGCCGATCGAGACGGAAGTCTTCGGGGAAGAGCTGGTTACGGACGCGTCGGGTCAAGGCGCGGTCGAGATTTCGGCGACGGCGCCGGGGCAATATCGTCTCTCGTGCGTCGTCGAGACGGAGACCGGCGCGCGCGAAGAAGGCGGGCAGCTGATCATGATACGCGGGGCGCGTCCGGACGGCAAGGCGTCGACGTCGCAAGCGCGCGGCGACTATCGCTTTAACGCGCTCGAAATCATCCCGGAAAAGGCGGAGTACGCAGTCGGCGAAACGGCGCGCGTTCAAATCGCGTCGAATCGCGCGGACGGTTACGTTCTTCTCACAACGCGCACGGAATTCGGTATTTCCGCCGAGGAAACGAAGGTCGTCAAGTTAGAGAACGGGGTCGCGTACGTCGATATTCCGATCGAAGCGAAGGATCAGCCGAACTTCTTTGTGGAAGCGTCGACCGTCTTCGAAGGCGAGTTCTACAACGAGGTTAAAGAGATCGTCGTGCCGCCGGAAAAACGCGTTCTCGACGTCGCGG
>ONGM01000045.1 GCA_900317365.1 uncultured Planctomycetota bacterium | reverse complement strand
TCACACTGTATGTTTTCGCTTTACCTGATTGTCAAAGATCATCGTCGCGTCGCGTTATCGCGTCAACGACTCGCATAATATACACCGTCTTTCAAATTGGTCAAGGACTCTTTTGTGAATTTTTTGTTTTTTCTTTTTTCCCGACGATTCGCGACGCCCGCTCGCCGCCTTATTCGCGTCATAGCGCGCGGAGAAATCGCTCTCGGACGACGCGCGTTCGTCCGAAACGCTTAATGGCGCGGCGCGGCGGCGTAGCGGACGCTCGGGAATCCCTTCTCGTCAAAATCGACGTACCGCCAGAAAACTTTGCGATTCCACCCGGCGGCTCGATCCGTTTTCGCATGGTAGACGTATCGCGTTTCGCCGTCCCGATCCTTAATAAAAGAGCCGTGCCCAACTCCGAACTGGAATTGATCGCTCTGGAAAAAAGGCGTCGGGTATTTTTTCCACGACTCAGGCGAGGTCGGGTCGTCCCCAACCAGTTCCAAAAGCCCAATTTTATAGGTAGGCAACCAACTCGCCCCGCAGGAATAGGAGAGGAAAACCCGCCCGTTCGGCGTCGTGAGAATCTCCGGGCCCTCGTTAAGTCCCCGCGTCCCAAGTCGCTCCTCGACCCGCTCCCAAAGATAGTCGGCGTTGTCGCAAATCTTCACTCGCGCCGAAATCGTTCGAGGCGGGTTCGTCGCAAACTCCGCTATATAAAGATACTGAACGTCCTTGTCGTCCTCCCATCCCGACCAGATCACGTAACGACGCCCCTTCCATTCGAAAAACGTGCAGTCGATCGCCCAACGATTCTGCGTCTTCCCCTCTATGTCGTCCCCAGTATAGAGAGGTCCCTCCAGACGATACTCCGAATACGGATCGTCGTTTTCCGAGACGAGCACGTAGGTAAGGTGTCGCTCGTTGCGTCCGTTGTCGGCGGCGAAGAAGACGTAAAACTTCCCGTCGATGAAATGGATTTCAGGCGCCCACAGCTCGCGAGAATAGGGGCCGCGCGGCGGCGCCTGCCATATCGGTCTGACCTTCCCCGGCTCGTCGAGAGAATCCGACTCCCACAGCCGAATCTCGCGCGTCGCGTTGTTCGACTGACTCCAATAATACTTTCCGCGAAATTCAATAACCCAAGGATCGGCGCCGGGGCGCAGGTAATTCGGCGGCAAGGCTTCGCTTTCCTTCGCGGCTTGCGCGTCGGGTTCGTCGGCGCAGGCGCTTCGGTCATGCGCCCCAATCGCGGCGCCGAGTCCGAAATTTAAGGCGAGGCTAACGACTCCGGCGGTCAGCGCGAAAATCAGGCGCAGTCGATTCGACGTCATACGTTGTTTCCTTTCCATCGACGAGACAGGCGCTATTCGTCGTCGCGTCGAAAACTATCCGCGTCAATTCCGAGCTTTCGCATTCGGGCGCGCAGAGTGTGAGGGTTAATACCGAGCAAGGCGGCGGCGCCGCGTTTTCCTTCGATCACGCCGCGTCGGCGACGTAGCGCCTCTTCGATGTGGCGCTTCGCGGCTTCGTCGATCGTAAGAAAATCGCGGTCGTCGGAGTCCGACTCAGGCGACTCAGAAAGAACGCGGGCAGGCGCGGGGGTCTCGACGAACTTGTCGTCAAAATCTTTCGGAAAGACGTCGGTTTCCACAACGCGTTCGACGACGCGGCGGAGTCCGTCGAGGTTGTCGCGCCACTGCAACGCGGCGAGTTTGGCGAGCTCCTGAATAGAAAGCGGATCGCGCCACACGCCGCGTCGCACGCACGCCTGTTTAAAAAAGAGGCGGGCAAGGTCGGGAACGTCGACGGAACGTTCTCTCAAAGGCGGCAGATAAATCGGGAACCCGGCGGCGACTTCCCACACCTCGGGGGAGACGCTTTCCGTTCGCAATTGTCGAAAAGGGCAGGAAAAGCCGAAAATTACGCGAAATTTCAACGTTCCTGACAATGCGGCGCGCGCGAGCAAATTCGAAAAATTCTGCGGGGCGCGCTCGAAGGAGGAGAGGTAAAGAACGCCGTCGCGCAGAAACTCAGGCGGGTCGTTCAGGAGGGCGTTCCAACGTTCGTCGTCGAGCTTGTCGGCGCAGAAATGAGTAAAGGAACGAACGCGCGGGAAGGTCAATCGCGCGACGAGGCAGGCGAAAGTCTCCTTTCCGACGCCGGGCTCCCCCCATAGCGCAGGTCGACGATCGGAGGCGGCGACTTCTTCCGCGCGAGAATACGCGCGTGAAAGCGTCCCGTCCAGCCCTATCAATTCGCCTTCGTTTAACGTATTGCACATATCGTCGTCTCCAATTCTCAGCGCGTCGTCTGTCGCGTAAGGCTATTCTACTCGTTCGAGCGTTCGTCGTCAAGAAATCACAAAAAAGGACTCCCTTACAAAAGGGAAAATAAGTCTTCCCTCACATTTTAATTCATACTTCAAAAGTCGGCATTAACTCTCAAAGGCGCGGATCACCGCAAAACTACGTCGTAAGAGTGTTATATTAGCCGAATTAAAAACATTCAGAATAAAACGACGCTTACCCTTGACAAACTTTGAAAACGGTGTAATTTAGACGGCGCTAACTTTGGAACGCGTCAGAAACATTCCCAGAGACTTTAACGCCGGTTAGACGATCGGCGCGCAGCGAGATTTTAGAATGAACAAACATATTAGTGAAAAACGAGTCGGTTTTACGCTCGTCGAACTCCTCGTGGTCGTCGCCATCATCGGCGTGCTCGTCAGTATGTTGCTACCGGCGATTCAAGTGGCGCGGGAAGCGGCGAATCGTATGCAGTGCGGCAATAATCTCCATCAGCTCGCGATCGCAATTCAGAATTACAACGACGTCCATAAGAAGCTCCCGCCGATCGTCGGTTGCGGCGCGTCCGGCGGAAACGGTAGTTTTTCCGTGTTCGTTCCCCTTCTTCCGTACTTAGAACAAAGCGCGCTCTCCGACGAAATCCAGCGTTTCGGCGATCCCGGCGGAAATCTCGGAACCTTCTCTCTCATGCAGCGCACGCCATGGAAAGACGTGCAAATCGCCTCGTTGCTCTGCCCCTCCGGATACTACGCGGAAACGATTCACCCGTCGTACCACACCGGCGCGACGAGTTACCTCGTATCGCTCGGCGATTTCCCAGCGACGGCCGACAAGCCGATTCTCGCAAGTTGCCCTGCGAGCGGCGCCGGACGCGGGCCCATGCTCTCGCGACAATGGAGCAGTATGGCGCGCGTTTCCGACGGAACGTCGAATACGATTTGCTTCAGCGAACGAATTATCGGGCGCGTCTCGTCCGGCGGCGGCGGTAAATCGTTGCGCATGGTCGACACGTACATCGCGATGGCGTGGAAGTCGGGGACGCAAATGAACCCGGATCCGACGGAAGCCGGTATTCCGCTCTACCCGAGCAAATGTCTCGAATTCATCGGGATCGGCGGAGACTATATTCAACCAATGCCGGTCGGTTCCGGTTTGGCGATCAATAGTCTGCAAGGTCGCAACTGGGTTTACGGGGATTCGCTTTCGACGACGTTCAATACGATCATCCCGCCCAACGGACCTTCATGCTCCTCTTTCTACGCGTACGTCGCCGGTCCGACGAGCAATCATCAAGGAGGTTGCAACGCGGGCTTCCTCGACGGTTCCGTGCGTTTCGTTAGCGACGTCGTCGACGCAGGCGACCTTTCGACCGCGCCGGTGCGACGCGGCGCGTCGCCATACGGAGTCTGGGGCGCGATGGGAACCGCAAAAGGAGGCGAGGCGATCTCGACTCCGTAGCGCGATTCGCGCAAAGCGACGCTCCAAGAGGTCGATTTCTGAGGACAACTCCAAAGGATAAAAGCAATGAACAAATCGTTGACGCTTCGCCGTCTTCTCGCGTCTGCGCTCGTCGTTGCGCTCGTCGCGGTCGCCGACGGATGCCGCAGTCGCAAAATTCCGGGACTTGTTCCCCTCGAAGGCACGGTAACGTATGAGGGACTCCCGCTCGCGTGGGCGACGCTAACCTTCGCGCCGTCGCCAAGCGAATCTGGCGGCAAGCCGGATCCGAGCGGTTCGTCGCAACGCGTTGCGACCGCAATGACCGACGCGGACGGTCGCTTCGTCGCGAGCGTCCTCGGCGTGAAAGGGGCTAATCCCGGAAAATACGTCGTTACCGTTGAAAAATATATTCCCAACGAAGACTCCGCCGTCGAAAACTGGGAGAAGTTCCGTCAGAATCCCGGCGCGCACGAACCGAAACCGGAAGAAGAAGTCTTTGACGTCGTCTCGGCAATCCCGCTAAAATACTCGGATAAAAAGACTTCTGAACTTGAAGTAACCGTAGAAGCGAAGGGTTCAAAGGACGTCGTTATCGAACTGTCGAAATAAAGTTTGCGCCGTCGCGGCGCCGTCGCGGAAACCAACAAGGTAAAATTGCAATGTCTACCCCCCAAACGCTCAAACGCAACGCGTTCACGCTCGTCGAGTTGCTCGTCGTTATCGCTATTATTGGAATTTTGATTGGACTCTTACTTCCGGCCGTTCAGATGGCGCGCGAAGCGGCGCGACGCGCTCAATGCACCAATAAGCTAAAGCAGTTGGGACTCGCGTGTCTGAATTATCACGAATCGGCGAAGAAGTGTTTCCCCGCAGGCGCGCTGAGCGTACCCGCGAGCGACAAGGTCTCGCGCCGAATCTCTGGGTTCATTCCGCTTCTTCCGTTCATGGAGCAGGAAGCGCTCTTCAATAATATCATGACGGAAAACTTCCTTTTGGACTTCAACTCGGACGCGCCATCGTCGAACCTTTTGACGACCCAGCTCGCCGATCTTCTCTGTCCTTCCGACGGGGCGGGAACGACGGTCGGCGGTCAAGCGAAAACGAATTATCGTCTCTGCTACGGCGACTTTCCGACCCACTTCTCGAATATGGCGGGCACGACAGGCGCGCTCGGCTCCTCGAAGACGACGATCTGCAACGCCGATCGCGGCGCGTTCGCCACGCAGCAGTGGAACGGCTTAAAGGGCTTTTCCGACGGAACAAGCAATACGATCATGATGAGCGAAAAACTTATCGCCGACGGAGATACGCGCGATAAGAAGATCGGATTTGCGACGTCGGGCACGTCTCTCGACGCGAAATACGAAAATCAAGTTGTGGAAACGACTAAAGGCGCGGTAACTCCGGTCGACGACTGCATGGGACTCGCGAGCGGTTCAAATTACGCGGACTCCGTTTCGGACTCTTCTCTCGGCGGATGGTCCGGAACGCGCTGGACGGACGGCGCGGGCGTCTTCACCGGTTTCATGACGATTCTTCCTCCGAACGCGCCGTCGTGTCTCGCGGCGAATAACGAGTCGAGCGGCGGGCTGATCTCCGCGTCGAGCAGTCATAGCGGCGGAGTCAACTGTCTCATGGCGGACGGTTCCGTACGATTCGTCTCGGAAACGATCGACTATACCGGCACAAACGGTAATCCGGACCCGAAAATCGGGCACAATAGCTTTACGGAGTACGGGAAGTCGTACCACGGCGTCTGGGGCGCCATGGGAACGCGCGCGGCCAACGACTAGCGGTCGACGATTCGTCGGTTCTTCGTTCGACTTTTTAGCGCAATTTCACAATTACAAGGAGGAGCGCGCTCAATATGTTTCGTCTAACTCAATTTGTTAAGCGCGCTCCACTTCGAAGCGTCGTCGTTCTTCTCGGCGCGACGGCGCTCTGTCTTCCGGCGACGCGTTATGTCGCCGGGCAAAAAACCAACGCGCGCGCGACGGCCCAACGTCGCGTCGCCGATCGATATTGGAAACTCTTCGTCGCAAATCCGCGCTACGGTTCAACCTTCGAGCGGGTCTACTCCGACGCCGTGAACGAAACCGGCGCTTCGGATTCGCTCGTTGAAAAACTTAACGCGGAAATCCAGAACTCTTCCGGTGAATCGAAGGGTAAGCTACTGACGGCGCTGGCGCTCGTTCATGCGCGCCGGAACGAAGTCCCGAACGCCGTCGACGCGCTCCGCGAGGCGCGCGAACTCGCGCCGAATTTCTCTCCGGCCGCGACCGCGCTCGGCGCCCTACTCTCTTCAACCGGGCGATTTCAGGAAGGTTGCGACGTCTACGAAGCGGCGCTGAAACTCAAATTGACCGACGACGAGCGGCTCGAAGTTCTGCAGAAGCTCGGCGAACTCTATGCGCGCCTTGAACAGACCGACAAAGCGACGGCGATCTGGGATCGCGCCGTCGAGTTGTATTCCGATCGCGACGACGCGCTCGTTCGCATTGCGGAAATTCAAGCGGACGCTGGGCAATTCCGCAAGGCGTCGGAGCTTTACGCAAAGCTCGAAGAGAACGCGCGCGCGAAACGAGACGTCGAGGCGGCGGTGGAATACGCGGTCGCCGTCGGGGACATGAAGACGCGCCTCGGGGAGAAAGAGGAGGCGATCAAGGATTTCGAGCGCGCGCTCAACGATCTCGCGCCGAACCATTGGATGTTCAAGTCTTTGCGCGACCGAATAGAATACGTCTTTTTACTTCGCTCCGATTACGACGGGCTAGTCGACTACTACCGCGAAGTTACGTCGACGCGTCCGACCGATCTCGACGCGGCGCGGCGACTTGCGATAACGTTAGGCTCGCTCGGGCGTTACGAGGAGGCGCGCGAAGCGCTCGACGCGGCGCTTAAACGCGCGCCGTCCGACGTCTCGTTGCGTTACGCCGGAATTGAACTTGCGGTCGCTCAAAACGATTACGCGACGGCGGACGCGCTCTATCGCGAGATCGACGATCTCGGAGCGCTCGACGTGGACGCGCTCGTCGCGTGGGGCGACGTCGCGCTCAAGAACGACGCGCTCGATTTCGCCGCCAAACGTTCGAACGCCGTCGCGATCTGGTCGCGCGCGCTAAACGACGAAAAGACCGGTGTTTCCGTTTCTCTACTCGTCGCCGACAAATTGCGCGAAAATCAATTTGACGACGAAGCGGAAAAGGCGCTCGTCGATCTCAAGACCGCGTATCCGGACGATTTTGAAATCGTTAAAAACCTCGCGCGGCTCTATTTCGATAAGAACGAAAAAGAGAAGGCGTTCGCTCAACTCGATTTATACGTCAAGGCGAAGTCGCAGAACGCGGACGTCTACGCGTCGCGCGCCGAATTCCTGCGTTCTGCGGGATTTCGCGCGGAGGCGATCGCCGATTTCCGCAAAGCGGCGACGCTCGCGCCGAGCGATTTCAAAAAGACGTGCGATCTCTGCGAAGCGACGCTCGACGAAGAGGACGTCGACGCCAATGAGCTCGACGCCGATCTCAACGCGTTGGCGGCTCTCGCGACTACGGAAGACGAAGCGAATCGCGCGCTTAACCTCCGTTTGCGATACGCGCAACTCGTCGGAAACGTTCAAGAGTATCTCGACGATCTCGACTCTCAAATCGCGACCGCCGACGCAACGGCCGCGCCTGAACTCTATTGGCGCAAAGTCGCGGCGGAACTCTACTTCGACGATCCCAACGCCGCGACGGAAACGACGATCAAAGCGCTCCGCGACAATCTCGTCAGTCGGAACCTCATGCGCAAAATTCCGGAAATCGTTGCGAAGTCGCAAGCGCCGGAAAGCGCGCTCGAACTCCTCGACCTCGCGCTCGCTAAAGACCCCGCGCAGAAAGTCGGCTATCTGCGCTCGATCGCGCGCGCCAATCTCGAATTAGGAAACGCCGACGCCGCAGTCGACGCCGCGCGTCAACTTCTCGCGCTCGACTCGAACGACGCGTCAAACTACCGCGCCGCCGCCGAAACGTTCTTCGAATGCGGACGCGTCGACGACGCGATCGCCGCGTTGCGCGACGCCGTTCGTATCGATCCCGCCGACCGATCCTCATGCCTGCGACTCGCATCCGCGCTCGACGAAATCGGAGAACCCGGCGAAGCGACGGAACTCGTCTGGAAAGTCTTCGACAAATGCTCCAGACTCGAAGAGAAACTCGTCGTTGTCGACGCGCTCAGCAAGCTCTACGCCAAACTCGACCGATTCGACGAACTCAAAGATCGATTGCGAAACGGCGCGCGAAACTCCGACGAACGCCGCGACGCCGCCTGCTGTCTTTCCCGCGCCTATATGACCCTGCGCGACTACGAATCGGCGCGCTCCGCCCTGGAAACCGCCGCCGCGCTCGTCTCCGGGCGCTCCCAAGACGACGTCTTCCTACTCCACTCGCTCTCGAGCCTCGCCGAACTCCAGAACGACGCCAACGCCGCGATTCGCTATCAAGAGCGCCTCTGCGAACTCGACGACTCACGATCCGAAAGCGACCGCCTACTCGCGCTTTATCGTCGTTTCGATCAGCCTGAAAAGGCGCGCGAATACCTCAAAAAGAAGATTCTGCCGCGCGATCCGCTCTGGAAACAGCTCGAAACGATCGACGTTCTCGCCTCCGTCGGAGATTACGACGCCGCCTTCGACCTCGTCGACGAAATTGAACGTCGCTATCCCGACTCTTGGGAAATCCGCGCGCGACGCCTCGAACTCGAAGGCTGGACGCGCTCGATGAACTTGAAAGTCGCGCTCGACGCCGAGGACGGCGTCCGACCGTTCGATCTGAAATCCGCGCGAGAAACCGCTCGACGGCGCGACAAGCAAATTCCCGCAAATTCGATCTCCGGGGACGCCTGGCGCCTCGGCGAACTCCACGGCGCCGCGTTGAACGAACTCGAGTCGCCGCAGGATTACCGCAATCTGGCCCGTCAAACGCTACTCGCCGTCTATCGCGATAAACTCGCGCTCGACGATAAGGCGCGCCGTTCGACGAGCGCCGCCTTGGCGCGCCCGCAAGCGCCGACCCCGAACTTTCCGACCTACGGCGCCGCGTTCTTCTATCGCCAGGCGCTCCGCGATCGTTCGGAAAACGCCGAGGCGCGCGACGCCTTGCGCGCCGATCGTATCGCAGACTTTGTCGAACGATTCCCCAACGTCGATCCAGGCGACGAAAAGAACGCTGAAAAGAGCGCCGAGACGAACGTCGATAGGCTAAAATTCCGATTCGCCGCGTTGGAATACGCGCTCGCGCTCGACTCCAACCTCGCGCAAGCCGGGCGCCTCGACCCCGCCGCGCGCCAAGAGTTGCAAAGCGAGGCGAACCGCGTCGCGCTCAAACTCTCCGCGACCGAAGATTCCTGGCGCGCCGAAGTCTATCCGCAAGCGCTGGAGGATCTTACGTCGGATCGCGCTATAGACGAGACGACGCTCGCAGCCGACGCGGCGTTCTTAGTCGAATCCCTCGAGAAATCGTACGCGCGCGGCTCCTTTGAACGCGACGCCGCCATCTGGACCCGCGCGACCGCGACCGTCGCGGCGCTGAAAGCCAAACGGCGCCCCGAGGCGGCGAAACGCGCTCAGGCGATTCTCGACAAAGCGAGCGCCCGAGATTACGCCGTCCTACTCGCTACGGGCGCGCAAACGAATTATATCTCCTTCGACGATTTTGAAGCGTCGATTAAGGCGGCGCAAGCGCTAATTCCGCGTCAGGCGCGCAACTTCGCCGACGTCGATAAGGCGCGCGAAAAACTCGGCGACGCGTTCGCCGCCAGAATGGCGCTTGATCTTTCCAACGCGTTCGCGAAAGAGGATCGCGAAGAACTCGAACGCGCGCAACGCGGACTCGAGGCGTGGACTGTCTTCGCGGAAAAGATTTCCTTCGGACGTTCCGTTCTCAGTACCTTCGTCGAACTGCGGCGTTCCGATCTAACCGGCGCTGGGAATATTTCGGACGCGACCTTGAACGCCTTCGACGATTTGGAGAAGAAGGTCTATCGAGCGCTCGACGTCGCATTGGATTTGGACGTCAGTCTGAACGAAGCGTTCGCGGAAAAGCTCAACGCTCGCGCTTCGGCGGCGCCTAACCTCGCGGCGTCCGACGTCTTTACGTACCTCGCGCGCAACGATCAGGTCGCGTTCAATCTTGCGGCGTACCTAATCGATAAAACGATTTACGGAAACGAACGCGCGGACTCGACGCTCGAATCGGGTAAACTTCTGGAAACGGCGTTGGCGATTCTCTTTGCGCTCGACGCCGCCGAGTCGAACGGACGCGGACAAATCGCGTTCGCGCGCGTCGAACGTTTCGAAAGTTTCCTCGCGAAGATCGATTCCGAAGCGAAAGATCGGGCGCTCAAACGTTACGCGGAAAAAATTATAGAAACGGAACGTTGCGTTAAGGCCCTACTCCAAGGGGACGTTGAGCCGGACACGGTCGAGAATCTGCGTCAACGCGCGCTCGCCAACCTGTCCGAGTCGAGCGTAGGAGTCGCGCCGGAAAATAAGCCGTTGCTCGTCGCTTTAGCGTTGCTCGCGAAGTACGAAAAGAAGAATCTCGAAGCGTTAGAATACGTCGAGCGCGTTCCGTGCGTCGGACTCGTCGAAACGAAGGCGCGCGAACTCGCGATCTTGGAAGCCTTCCCGGAAGACGAAGACGCGAAGATCGTCGAACGACGTGCGAAAGCGGTCGCCTTCCTCGTCGGAGGACGGCTCGACGAAAACGAAGGCGCGCGACTACTCAACGCGCTTGTTCTCGCTAAGGAGGACCTCGAAGCGCGGAAAATTCGCAAACGACTCCAGAAATTCGCGACGGCGCAAACGATCGTAACCGCCCTACTCGACGACGTCAACGAACGCGCCCAAGCGGGCGAAACGCTCGACGACGAAGACGTCGTCTTTGCCGATCGGGTCTTCAGAACGCCCTCTTGGTCGATTAGCGATCCCGTCGAACTCGCGGAATTGCGCGCGAAAGCGTTGGTCGCGCTCGCCGCCGCCGGACGCCTGAATCAAACGAGCGAGCGACTCGAAAAGCTCGTCGAAAATTCGCCCGGCGCCACCGAACTCGCTATGCGTCTCGCCGACGTGAAATTGCGACTCGACGACGTCGACGCCGCAAAAAGACTACTCAACGCCGTCGCCGACAAGCTCCCGAACGACGCCTCCGTCGTCGCCGAATACGCCTCAATCCTCGCGCGCGCAGGAGACGTCGAGGGCGCCAAAGCGAAGCTTCAAGCCGCGTACGCGCGCAAGCCGGAGGATTATTTCTCCGCGCGATCAAAACCGGAGTTTTGGAAAGAGGACGACGATCTGAACCTAATTCAAGGATTCTCGACGGAGCAAATCGCGCCTCGCGCGTTCGCGGTCTTTAGTTTCCTCCTCGAAGAACGCGAGCGCCCGGAAGCGCGCGAAACCGCCGACGCCTTGCTCCAAAAGTTCTGGAACGCCGAAGACGCCGACGAGGACGCGCGCGACGTCGTTCGCAGCTCCGCGTCGCGTCTCTTCGCGCAGTCGGAAGACCCCGCCTTCTTTCCGCAACTAAAAACGTGGGTTCTCGACGTCTTGCGACCGAACGCCGACGATCAGGCGCCTTACGAGGATTACGAAGACGTCCACCGCCTCGTTCAATGGAGCGTCGAACGCCCCGTCCTTCTCTCGAGCGCCATTTTAGACCTTCTCGATCCTGAGCGGGACGCGCCTGCGTTGGAGGAGTTCCTGCGAGAGGTCGACGCGTTCAATATCGACTACGCGCGCCGCGCGAACCCGAACGCCGCGCGTCAGAGCGCCGCATTGGTCCTGAAAATTCAAATTCTGGCGAAACTTCGTCGTTTAACCGACGCGCTCAATGTGCTCGCAGCCGCTGAAAAGGTCGACGCGTTCTGCGCCAAAGGCCTGAAAAGCGATCCCTTTGCGGTCGCGCTCGCGCTCGACTTCTACGCCGACGCTCGAAACGACGCCGACGCAAGGGAAGTTCTGCGACGATATTACGAACGCGCGCACGCGGAAAATCCGCATCCCGCGTACGAAAGGTTCTTTATTTCAACGATTTATCCGTTGGGTTTAAAGAGCGCCGACGCGTCCGTTCGCGAGAAATACCTGCGTCTTACGCGCGCCAAACTCGAAGAAGTCCTCAAACTTGCGAGCAAAGCGGACGTTAAATCGACTCGACGCGTCGCCGGAACTTTGGAAACGCTCGAGTCGATCTCCGGATACGCGCTCTTGTTCGTCCAAACGCTCAAAGAGAACGGCGCGCAAAGCGAACTCGACGCCGCCGTCGACGCCTCAAACGTTAAGACGCGACTCGATCATTTAGAAGACGACGCCGTCGACGAGTGGCGCGAATTTTTCCAAGCCCTCGCCGACGCGTTAAAATAATCAACGTCTTCAACGTTATCAACGTTTTCAATTGACTTCAATAACCGACAATTAACGACAAATCGTCAAATCAACAATAAGGTGAAACCATGAAAAAGAATCTCGTTTCCGTAATCGTAATCGTCGCGCTCTTCGGCGCTTTGGCGTTCGTCGCGCTCGACACGAAAGGCGAGAACGGCGCGGTCGACGCGAACGCGAAAGATCAGGCGAACGCCGTCAAGATTTGTCCGCACTCCGGACTTCCTTGCACCGGCGAAGGGGACTGCGACGAAACTTGCGAAGACGAAAGCGACGTCGTCGAAACCGTCGCAACCGATTCCGTCGCAACCGAAGTCGACGCCGCGGCGAAAAACGCGGAAGAAGCCGTTAAGATTTGCCCGAACAGCGGACTTCCCTGCACAGGCGAAGACGACTGCGAAGAAGACGTCGAATAATCCAGGCGTTCCGAAATCCTAACGTTAAGCGTAAAAATGAATAACGACGAATTAAAAAACAAAATCGCCGACGTCTGCGCGAAGACGCGCGCGTTGGAATCGGAAATCGGCAAGGCGCTCGTTGGACAAACTCAGGTCGTTCGCGAAGCGGTCGTCGCTATGATCGCCGGCGGACACGCTTTGTTCGAAGGCGTTCCTGGACTCGGCAAGACGTTGCTCGTGCGATCGTTAGCGCAAGCGGTAAGCGGTTCCTTCGCGCGCGTGCAATTCACACCCGACCTCATGCCGGCGGATATTACCGGCGCCAATATTATCGTGGAAAACGAGCAAGGCAAGAAGTCCTTCGAATTCCAGGAAGGTCCGATTTTCGCCAACGTCGTTCTCGCCGACGAAATCAACCGCGCGACGCCGAAAACGCAGTCGGCGCTCCTCGAAGCGATGCAAGAGCGCTCCGTAACCGTCGGCGGTAAGACGCGCAGACTCAACGGGATGTTCTTCGTACTCGCAACGCAGAACCCGCTCGAAATGGAAGGGACCTACCCTCTGCCGGAAGCGCAACTCGACCGGTTCTTCTGCAAAGTCTCCGTTCCCTATCCGACGGCGGAAGAACTCTTTCTCATCGCGAAAACCGCGCCGACGCGCAAGAAGACGCAACTTTCGCCCGTCATGACGCCGGAAGACGTCGTCGAAGCGGGAGAACTCGCGGAACAGATTCCGATCGCCGACGAAATTCTTAAAACGCTCGTGAGCGTCGTGCGCAACACGCGTCCGGAAGAACCGACCGCGCCCGAGTCGGTAAAACGCTACGTGCGATACGGTTGCAGTCCGCGCGCGGCGCTGTCCTTAACGAGCGCCGCGAAAATTTCCGCTATGCTCGACGGTCGGTACAACGTCTCGCAAAACGACCTTTTCGCGACCGCGCATTCGATTCTGCGTCATCGTATCGTTCTCAACTTCGAAGGTCTCGCCGAAAACGTGTCGACGGACGCCATAATCGACGACGTGATCCGCGCGCAACGGGAACGCAAAGGCGACTCGAGCGATGTTTGATTCCCAAACGTTAAAGAAATTTGAGTATCTCTCGCTCGCGTCGAGCAAGCAGTTCGCCGGTCAGACCTCCGGGGAACGTCGCAACGCGAAGCTCGGAGGCGGCGTCGAGTTCGCCGACTACCGCAACTACGCGTTCGGAGACGACGTTCGCAACCTGGACTGGAACGTCTACGCGCGATTCGAAGCGCTCTATATCAAGCGTTTTCAAGAGGAAGGGGATATTCCCGTTTACTTCTTTTTGGACGTTTCGACAAGTATGGGCGAGAACGAAACGGCGGCGAAATTCGATTACGCGAAGAAGGTTGTCGGCGCGCTCGGGTACGTCTCGCTCATGCGGTTCGACTCCGTCGCCGTCTTCACTTTCGCGGACGACGTCGGGGAGACCTTTCCTCTTTCGCGCGGGAAGGAAAAATTCTTACCCCTTGCGGAATTCCTGGAAACGTTGCGACCGCGACGCGCGGCGACGAAGATTTCCCATTCGCTTCAAAACGCGTTAAAGAAGATCGTTAAACCGGGTCTCGCGGTGATCGTGAGCGACTGTTTCGACGCAAACGGACTCGACGATTCGATCGAGAGACTCCTCGCGCGGCGGTTCGAGCCGCTCGTTCTGCAAATCTACGCGCCGGAAGAAGCGCGTCCGAACGAGACCGGCGACTTTGAATTGATCGACGCGGAAACCGGCGAACGGTCTAAGGTTACGATCGACGAATCGACGATCCGACGTTATCAAAAGCGTTTCGACGCGTTCCTGGCGAAAACGCGCGAAAGTTGCGTTCGACGCGGCGCGCGATATTATTCGACGTTGATCGACGTTCCGTTTGAAAACTTTTTACTAGAAGTCGCGCGCGACGTTAAGGTAGGTCGTTAAATGATTTTTTCCAACGCGATCGCGTTATGGCTTGCCGTCGCGATTCCGATCGTCGTATACGCGTATTTCATACGACGCAAAACGCGCGAGCGGGTCGTGTCCTCCAATTTCCTATGGCGGGAAGTTCTCGCTCGCGCCGCGACCCCGACTCGCGGGTTCCGCGCGCGCAATATCGTCTCGCTACTCCTCGCGGCGACGATCGCGACCGCGCTCGTGCTCGCCGCCGCGCGTCCGAGCGCTAAAAACGCCGTCGACGACTCCCCTCTCGTCGTCGTCCTCGACAACTCCGCGAGCATGTCCGCGCTCGAACCGAACGGCGAATCGCGATTCCAACGCGCAAAGAAAACGCTCGCCCAAATCGTCGCCAATAAGAGCGACGCGCGCGACGTCCTGCTCATGACGTGCGGCGGCGCGCCCAACGTTCAGTGCGGATTCACACGCGAACATTCCGCTTTGCGCGGAGTCGTCGAACGTCTGACCCCGACGTCTGAACCTGCGGCGGCGCTCGAAACCCTCCGGCGCGCCCTCTTCTTCCAACGCTTGCGCGGAGACGACGCCAGAATACTGTTCGTCTCCGACGGCGCCTTTCAAGATCGCGACGACGTCCTCGCCTTAATTCGCGAAAATCCCGCGCTCGCCTTCCTGCAAATCGGCGAATCGCGCGACAACGTGGCGCTCCTCGCGTGCGAACCGCGACGCAGTCCGACCGGCGACCAGTCCTTTGAAACCTTCGTCGACGTCGCCAATTTTTCCGAAAATGACGTCCAAGTCAACGTAGAGTTCACACTCAACGGCGATCTTCTCGACGTCCTACCCCTCAACTTGCAGTCGCGCGAGCGCGTTCGAAAGATCGTTAAAAACGAATCCCTCGACGGCGGCGAATTCGTCGCGCGCCTCGCTTTCAACGACGCCGAATCCGATCAAAGCGACGGTCCCAACGCCGATCTCGAAGACGACGTCGTCGTAACGACCCTCGCGCCTTTCCCAACCGTGAACGTTCTCCTCTACGGCGACGTCGATCAGTACGTCGCGACCGCCCTTCAGGCGCAACCGAACGCGACCGTCTCAGTCGTCGACGCGATCCCGGCGGCGCTCGACGAAAACGATCTCCTCGTGATCGTCGGGGACGCGCCGGACGCCTTGCCCTCCGGTAAGATCGCCTTCGTTTCGCCCGCCTCGGATTCCGCGATCTTCACGCTCGGCGACGAAATCGAAGAAACGTTCGTCGAGGACGCGCAAGATTCCGGTCTCACGCGCTACGCCAACCTCTCGGGCAGAACGTTGCGCGGCGTTCGAGAGCTCCGACCCGCCGAAGGCTACGTCGCGACCGTCTACGCAAAGACGCCCGAAGCGCCCGTAGCGCTCGAAATCGCGCCGTCCGATCCTCGCGACGTCTCCCGATTTTACGTTCTGAACTTCGCGACCGCCGACGCCTCCGTCGCGTTGCAGACGCTCTTTCCGATCGTCTTTACCAACCTCGTCGGCGCGGCGCGCGGCGTGCAAGATCAAGATTGGAACGCGATCCGGTCCCGGTCTGTCGCCGAATCCGACCTGCGCGTCGATCCCGCGCTCTTCGCCGGACTCGGAAACGAAGTCGAAGCGCTCGCAAGGGTCAAGCGCCCGATATGGAGCGCGCTCGCAATCGTCGCGCTCATTCTGACGCTCGCCGAATTTTACCTGTATTGCCGTCGACGCGTCGAATGACGAACGCGTTCGATCCTGATTTCGAATAATTTATATCGCGCGGAACGATTATGTCGTTGTACTTTACGCATCCCAATTGGTTATGGTGCGCGATTCCGATCGTCGGTATTCTCGCGTTCGCTTGCAAGCGCTCCCTCGTCGAGTTCTCCCCAACGCGACGCCGGGCGATTCTCGCGATCCGCGCGTTCGTCTGCGCCGCGATTCTACTCGCGCTCGCCGGTCTGACGCTCGCCGTCGCGTCGCGGCGCGCCGAAACGATCTTGCTCGTCGACGCCAGCGCTTCCGTCGGCTCAAACGCGCTCCAACGAGCCGAAGCGTTCGCCGCGCAAAACGCCCCGATCGGCAAGCCGTCGAAACAACGCTCGATCTATTTCGCCGCCGAACCGAACGCCGACCTCGACGCCTTGACCGTCGAGCAGAAGAACGCGACGAATCTCGAGTCCGCGCTTTTCGCCGCGCTCGCCGCCGCCGATCCGACCTGCGCGACCCAAATCGTTCTCTTCTCCGACGGTCGACAGACCTCAGGAAACGCGGAAACGGCGATTCAAGACTCCAAAATCCCAATCTCCGTCGTACCGGTCGACGCGTCCGAACGACCTGAAGTTCAAGCGGCGAGACTGGAAGCGCCCGAACGCGCGCGACAAGGCGCGACTGTGAAGTGCGTCGCCGTCGTGCAAAGTTCGATCGAAACCTCCGGCGCGCTCTCCTTTTATAAGAACGGAACGTTGCAGGAAACGCGCGACGTCGAGCTGACCGTCGGCGAGAATCGTTTTGAGTGGGACGTTTCCTCCGGCGCGTCCGATAAAGAGCTCGAACTCGCCGCGACGATCGACGCAAAGAACGACGAATACGTCGACAATAACCGCGCGACGGCGTTCGTCGCCACCGACGCCGCGCCGCAAATTCTAGTCGTTGCGAAATCCTCCGATCTTACCCGAAATTTCACGACCGCGCTGAAAGCTCAGGATCTCCAAACGCAATCGCGCCCGATCGAAGGCTTTCCGACCGATCCGCTCGAACTGGAACGCTTCGACGCTATTGTTCTTTCCGACGCGCCCGCGACCTCGTTTACGCTCAGTCAGCTCAACGCGTTGCGCGACTACGTCCGCGACTTCGGCGGCGGCGTCCTTGCGATCGGCGGCGAAAACTCCTTCGGCGCCGGAGGGTACGCGAGAACCCCGCTCGACGATCTCCTCCCGGTTCGCTCCACTTTTGAGAAAGAAAAGGAAAAGCCGAGCCTCGCGATCGCGCTCGTTATCGATCGGTCAGGCTCAATGGACGGGGACAAAATCGAACTCACAAAGGACGCCGCGAAAGGCGTCGTCGAACTTCTCGCGCCGCAAGACTATATCGAAGTGATCGCGTTCGACGACGCGCCGCGCGAAATCGCGCCGCTTCAAAACGCGCTTTCTCCGTCCGCAATTAACGAATCGATCGGCGCGATCGCGGCGGAAGGATCGACGAATATTTACCCGGCGCTCGCGAAAGCGACCGACGACCTACTCCGCGCAAACGCGAAATTTAAGCACGTTATCCTTTTAACCGACGGACAAAGCGTGCCGGGAGACTACGAAAAGGCGTTGCGCAAGGCGGCGAACGGCAATATCACGGTCTCGACGGTCGGAATCGGAGGAGACGCCGACAAGTTCCTGCTCGAAAAGCTCGCGTCGGAAGGCTCCGGAAGATTCTACTACTGCGAAGACGCGAGTTCCGTGCCGCAAATTTTCGCGCGCGAAACGAAGCTCGCCGACCGCTCGAACTTCAACGAGACGCCTTTCCTCGCGCTCGAAGAGCCCGCCGCCTCGACGATGCTCGACGGGATCTCTATGGAATACGCGCCGCCTCTACTCGGCAATATCGTCGTGCGCGCCAAGCCGACGAGCGAAACCGCGCTCTCGACGGAGACCGGCGACCCGCTGCTAACCTACTGGCGATACGGACTCGGCAAAGCGGCGGCGTTTACCTCCGACGTCGACGGACGATGGTCCGCAGAATGGCTCGACTGGGACGAGTTCCCTCAATTCTGGGCGCAGACGGTGCGGTTCGTCGCACGAAGCGTCAATTCCGAACGCGCGGAAGTCCAAATCGCGATCGACGAGTCGCGCGCACGCCTAACCCTCGACGCGCGCGATCGCAACGAAGACTATCTCAACGACGCCGATACGACCGTCTCCGTCGTCGACGGTCAAGGGCGCAAACGGGAACTGGAAGCGACGCAAAAGGCGCCCGGCCTCTACGAAGCCGCATTCCCCGTCAAGCTCGGCGAAAAATACCGCGCGTTTGCGAACGCCGCGAAAGGCGGGAAATCGATCGCCGCAATCGATCGCGTCTTCTTCGTCGATCAGGGGAGAGAGTCGGACGTCAACCCGCCGGACGAAACGCTCATGCGCGCGATCGCCGAGCGGACAGGCGGGCTATACGATCCGACGCCGCAGGAATTGTCGGCGGCGCTCAAAGGCGCGCAGGCGCAACGCGGCGTCCCGCTGCGATTCCTCGCCTTAGCGCTCGCTCTAATCGTCTACGTCGTCGACGTTTACCTCAGACGCGGAGTCTTTGCAAAATAAAATCCAATTGACAATTGATCGCATTCGACTAGAATACAAAGAGATAGAAGATAGAGAGTCGCTATTAAGTCGCGACGTAAGGAGTCGATAAATGAACGATAATATCAATTTTACGCGCGGGCTGGCGCGATTTCGCGCGCTGACGTCGGAAGTTCGCCGCCGCCTCTTTATGAAAGCGGCGCTCGACGCCTTCGTAAAGAATCTGGCGCTCGCGCTAGGCGCGGCGTTTATCTTCGCGCTCGTCGCGTTGCGCTCCGGTCGATTCGCCGTCTCGCCGACAGTCTTTCTTATCGCGACCTTTGGAATTGCGGTCGTCGCGACGATCGCGTCGCTAATGACGACGCCTCGCGACGAGTTCGCGTCGGAAAAGGCGATCGACGCGCGCTATCGACTCGAAGACCGATGCCTAACCGCCGCCGGACTTCTCAAAGACTCCCAATCGCGCGCAACGACGCCTGTCGAAGCGTTACAACTTCAAGACTGTTTTGACCGCGTGGAAACGGCTAAGGCCAAAGAAGTCGTCGCCGTTCGTCTCCGACGCGCAAAACGCCGACTCTCCGCCCTCGCCGTCTTGGCGATTCTCTTGACCCTCGCGCTCTGGCGCCCGTTCGCCGCCGACGCGCTCGCCGACGCCCCGAACGCGACCGCGCTCGAAGTTGCGACCGAGGTCCGAGAATCGATCTTCGAAATCGAAAAGATCGCGCTTGAGAATCCCGAAAACGCCGAGCTTCAAGCGCTCAAAACAAAATTGCAGAACCTGTCGACCGAACTCAATAATTCGGCGGACGACCCGAAAAAAGGAGTCGCGCTCGTCGCCCAGATGGAGCAGGAAATTCAGAAGGCGATCGCCGCGAGCGGAATTGAAGCGACCGACGCCGCGCTAAAGGAACTCGGAAACGCGCTCTCCGGAATTGAGCAGACGCAGAATATCGCGCGCGCGTTCGCGGAAGGGGACTACGAGACGGCGGCGGACGAACTGGAAAAGCTCGACTTTGAAAAAATGTCGGCGCGCGATCGTCAGGCGCTTGCGGAAAAGCTCCGCGCCGCCGCCGCGATTATTCGCAGTCGCAAAGACGAGCAGACCGCGCAACTTACGGAACAGCTCGCCGACGAACTCCAGGCGGGTAAATGCTCTTCGTGCAAGAACACCGCGTGCAAACTCGCCGGCAAAGCGCGCGCGCAGAAGAAAAACAAGGATTCGGCGAAGCAGCTCGACTGTCAAATGGCGCGACTCGGACTCTGTAAATCGAACTGCGCCGGAGCCTGCGGGTCGTGCGCGCAGAACGCCGCGAATCAGCAGGCCGGAAATAAGAACGGCGCGGAGAAATCGCAAGGCGCGAAGTCCGGCGCCAAAACCGCGCAAAGCTCCGGGCAGGGCTCCGGCAAATCGAACGCAAAATCCCTCGAATCCTCGAGCGCGTCCGATCCCCTTTCCGGCAAAGACGTCAAATTGGACTCGGAACGCAACCTGACCCGCCTCGTCGGTAGCGAGAACGAGGAAGGCGACTCGCAGGTCGAGCGCGTTCGCACGAACGACTCCTCCGTCGTCGTCGAGGCGGTTCGCGAGCGAGACGACGCCGAGCGCGAGTACGAAAAGCAGCTCGAAGCGGCGCTCGACGACGACAATATCCCCCCCGAGCGTCGACGGGTCGCGCGCGAATACTTCGAAGCGCTCCGAGCAAGTCAAAACGCGGAAGAAGGCGACGCGGAATAGCCTCGCCCGCACCCGGCGCGTTCTCCGGTCAACAAGTTGCAAAAAGCCCGCCTCGGACTTCGCGGTTTCCGCCGTCCGAGGCGGGCTTTTTTAGGGCGCGCGCGGGATGACTTTGCGTTGGAGCGACTTAAAAACGCGCAAAAAATCCGCTGAAACAGCAAGAGACCTTGAAGTCGCTCGTGTTTTTCGTACCTTTATCGGCGAACAAGTAGACAGAGGCCATTGCGCTGCGGCGCTTGCGTCTCCAACGCCTAGCGTTCCACCGCGAGTTTTGAAATGTGGATTCAGTCGCTCACATTAAAAAATTACCGTCGCTTCGAGGACCTTCACGTCGAGTTCAATCTCGACCAAGGGCAAGGCGGTCTCACCGTCTTGGTCGCCCAAAACGGCGAAGGGAAGACGTCGATTCTCGACGCGATTAACGTCGCGTGGGGAACCTTTATCGGCGTTATGCCAAACGCAACCGGCGCGAGTTTGAGAGAATCGGATCAACGCGAGGAATTCGTCGACGGACGAACGGAGCCTTGCGGCGCCCTTGAGATCGCCGCGACGTTTCTCTGCGACGATTTTCAAGAGCCTATCGAGGTAAAACGCGCCTTCACGCAATCTAAAAAACGCCCGACAACCTCAACGAAGGACGCTAAGACGCTAACCGCATACGCAAGACAACTCCTGGCAAGTCCCGGCGCCAACGTGAACTGGCCCCTGATCGCGTATTACGGCGACAATCGTTTGTGGGCGGGAGAGCGACTTACAGAACAACGCGTCGCCAGCACGTTAGCGATGGGCAGGGCTTACGGTTATTCGGACGCGACAAACCCCAAGTCGGGATACAAAGAGTTCAGCGTGTGGTTTCCCGCGTTGGAGTTTGTTACGTTTGTTGAAGAGCAACGGCGAATCGTCAACGACGCAGGCTACGACGAGGAGCGATTTGCGCGGTATCAAAGTCAACTTTCACCTATAAAAGAAGCGTTGCGCCGCGCGTTAAAACCGACGGGCTGGGACGAGGTGGTCTCAGATTTCTCTCACGGAATCTGGGCGATCAATACGTCGCTCCGCAGCAAAACGCTCATCGACTCGTTAAGCGCAGGCGTTAAGATTATTATCGGACTTGTCGGCGATCTTGCGTTCCGTTGCGTCAAACTCAATCCTCGCCTTGGTCGCGACGCGCTTACCCTAACGCCCGGCGTCGTTCTAATCGACGAGATTGAGTTGCATTTGCATCCTGCTTGGCAACAGGACATTCTACCGACGCTCCGCTCCATTTTCCCCAAAATTCAGTTCATCGTTACGACGAATAGTCCGCAAATCGTGTCGTCGGCGCCGCGCGAATGCGTTCGCATTTTACGCGACGGCGGCGTTCAGAACCCGGATTTTCAAACACAAGGCGTGGAAAGCCAGGAAATTCTACGAGAGATTTTCGGAGTCGACCCCGCGCCAGCCAACGATCCTTTTGTCATTAAACTCTTCGAATACGACGATACGGTTCGCGCGGGAAAAGCGGACGAGGAGCTTGGAAAAAAGCTTTACGCCGAATTGGTCGAACATTTCGGTTTGGACTACCCGCCCCTGGAAAGAATAGAACTTTTTCGGAGGCAATTGAAGAAATCTCAAACTAGCGACGAGGGTCGAAATGCGTAAGTTTTCGCGCGGTCTCGAGCCGACTCGTTTAACGAAAATCAAAAACAAGAAAAATACGCGTCGATGGGACGATTTAAGTCGTTCCGAGGAAGGAATTGCCGTCAAAGAGGAGATTCGTAACGCGTTATGCGACGCTCAACACGGTTGTTGCGCTTATTGTGAAGTTCGTTTGAAAAGGAAATCAGGAAAGTTAGACGCGCATATTGAACATTTACGGCGTCGCTCCGATAATCCAAAACTTGAATTCGATTGGGAAAACCTGTTTCTCTCCTGTTGCAATACAGATTCATGCGGTCGTTTTAAAGATTACAACCAAATTGTCTTTAATGTCGAAGACATTATCGATCCGTCAAAAGAAGACCCGCAAGATTTCTTCGAGTATTCGGTAGTCGACGGTAGAATTCTTACCAAGAAAGCATCTGAGAGGAATATGCGGCGTTCCCAAGAAACGATCCGCGTATTCAATCTGAGCGAATCCCAAAGGTTAAAGGGAATTCGTGGAAGAATTGCCATAATCGTTGGGGATTTTCTCAAGACAGAGCCATCGGCGGAGGACGTCGACGACTTCTTAACGGCTCATAAAGAATCTGATTGTTTTTCCGTTTACTGTTTCCTGCTTCAACGGAAGACTCAGGATTTTGACCGGCGTTAGTCGCGTCGGCGCAACGCGAAATCACTCGACTTGTTCGCGCGACGTTTTCCGTGAACGGAGCTTGGGAACGCCGCCGAATCGTCCGAGCAGATAGGCGTTCACCAATGATTTATCGTAGCGAAGACCAAACGCGTCGAGGTTGCAAAGGGACGAACGGTCGTCTTGCTTATCGACAAGCCAAATTTCGTCGCGGCGCAGAAGGTTTTGATCCATGAGCAAGGCGTCGTGCGTCGTAAAGAAAAGCTGGGAACGCGTCGAGGACGTCGCGCAAAAATCCAAGTAGTCTTCGATCAGTTTTCTCGCGACGAGGCTGTGCAAACTTCGATCGAATTCGTCAATAAAGACGACGCGACTCCTCTCGACGTCGCGCAACGCAGTCAGCGCGGGAAGCAATTCGACGAGTCGTCTCGCGCCTTCCGATTCCTCGTCGAGTTTAAACGTCGTTTGGCGCGTCGCGTCGCCGTCGACGGCGCGCACGGCGACCGTCTCGTAAATCGTTTGTTTACCGTCTTTTTTATGAACAAAGTACGGGCCTATTTGAAAGCCGGATCCCTCCTCTTGCGCGTCGTCTTCACGTTGAATTTGAAGATTAACATGAAACGGAACCCGACTCGCCGGTACTTCAATTCTGTCGAGACGTTCAATACCGACGTCAAACTCGCGAAGAGTCTCTTGAATTTGTTGCGAAAACGGATCGCGCGTAGTAACGCGCATGTCAAACAATCCGCTCCACGCGCCGGGAGAAACGAGCAAGAGCGTCTTTTGAAACCAATCGTAAACGGGACGAAATTCCTCGCGTTTCTGGAAAGCGCTGTTCGTTAGAAAGAGAAGGTTCTTTTGCGTTCCCTGAGCGACGACCGCCAGCGCCGACGACCATTTGCATTTCTTTCCAAACGTAATCTGCTCTCCGCAACGAGCAAACAACTCATACTCTACCGTTCGTCGAATTTCAACGAGCCGCTCCGAAAGAACTTCGAAACGATTAACCGTAAAAGAATATCGATAAAAGACGTCGCCGACCAAAATTTCAAATTGAAAACGCGTCGGACTTTCCAGCGTCTCGGCGCTGAGCGCAAAGGGTTTGACGCCGATCATGCGCCCGGGTTTGACGCCATCCACAACGTATCTCCGGGCAAACTCAAGCGCCTTAAAGAAGTTGGTTTTCCCCGACGCGTTACCCCCGTAGATTGCGCCGACCGGCAGTATTCGCGCGCCTAGTTGAGACGCGCTCGTCAGACGATCGCGATGAAGTCGCTCCTTACCCGCTAGCGCGGAAAATTCCAATTTCGGAAAGGACTTCCAATTCTCCACTTTCAATTGGATTAGCATAACGCCTCCATCTCTTTCTCAAATAAAACGATTGAGTAAGGTTCGTCGCGAACCGCCTTGCATTTCGCCGATCGAGAAGACAACGGAAGAGAAGTTGACGGAACAAACGTCAAATCGACGTCCTTAATGCGATTCGGAACGCGCAGGAGTCTATTTTTCAAATTGCATATAGTCGGCGATCCCGAGGAAAAAAGTAAAAAACGCCTCGACCCCGACGATCTCAGCCGAAGATTTCAATCGTCTTTTGCAGACGACGACGCGCCCTATCGGCGCAACTCTTAAAACTACCGTCATGCGCTACGACTTCAGCAAACTAGGCGCAAAATTCGCGATTCGGACGCGTTTCGGAAAAGCCCCGTTTAACGTCCATAGCGTGGAGGAAGTCCCTAACGAAATAGCCGCTTCAACGCTCAGGCGTCGAATCCCGAGCGTTGATCCGCTAATCCCGGCGATACGCTAACTCTGACGATAGCCGAAGCGTCCGGGGAAAGGCGCAAACGTCAATGCGAGAAGGCTCGCTACGGCGTTACAAATGATCGTCGGCGCCTGCCAATCGTATTCCCAATAAGTACAGAGCCATGCGACGACGATTGAGGTCAGAGTAGGCGTCAGAAACGAAAGCGCCAAGACGACGAAGACGCGATCAGTGCGACCGGTCCAAAAGACGCCCCAACATGCGACAAACGCCAGTCCCAACCCTTTAAGGAAGGCGGCGTCGGAGGTATGAAGGTTGAACGACCTAAAATAGTCGACGATAGACGAACCGAAAGGAAACCCGAGGCGCAAATCGATCACGCCTGAAATCGCCGTAAAGATCAGCGCGAAAAGTGCGGAAGAAAGGATCGCGTAGCCGAACTTCGCCGTAGCGGCGACGCGCCAGTCTGCGGCAATGCGTCTCAAAATTGTCGACGTTCCGTTTTGACGTTCGCGCGCAAAAGCGCAGGCGCAGAGCGTCGCCAAATTCAGGAGCGTAAAGAATACGAATAGTCCGACAATATCGAGCGCAAATGTGCGCGTCATTTTTAACGTTATGTAGTAAAAATGTAAACCGACGAGACCTCCGATCAGAAAACCAAACGAAATATGTCGCGTTTCAAGCCATTCTTTATACATCAGCGCAACGTATTGTCTCATTGCCAACCTCTAACTGTATTAATAATTTTCTAACCCAATACCCACCGTCGCTCTGACGTTGGATCCCGATTCGCGCTGCCGCTAGTCACTTGGTTTTTATTGGTTGCGCGTTTGAACGTCGACTAATCTGGCGTCAATGTTCCGAGTCGGCTTTCGATTCAAACGATACGATAGCCGAACTTTCTGCGCATTGCGCAAATCAGCAACGCCAGTCCAATGAAACCGTTGACGATCAGTCCGTAATGGTTTAAATATTCAACGTCAAGGATACGAAAGAAAACGGTTAAAAAATAAGCCGTCAAATAACCGAAAACGACTGAGGAGAAGACGGAAAGGAAAATCGCGGAGACCGATCGCGAGACGACGCTTGTCCAGTAGACGGCCCAACACCATGTGTGAAGAAGTCCGAAGGAGAAGATGAACGTCATGGCGTCGCCACCGAAATCCGATCGAGAAAAGGCGCCGCAAGTCGTGAGGAACGGCAGTCGATGATACGCGTCGACGCCGAGCGTCGTCAGAAAGAAGAAGCACGCCAAAGCGAGGGACGAAAGGACGACGTATCCGAATTTTCCGGCGGCGACAACGCGCCAGTCGATCGTAATGCGTTGCAGAATCGCCGTCGTACCGTTCTCGCGTTCCCGAGCGAACGCGCATGCGCTAAGAACGACCGCGTTTAACCACACCGCGACGAATCCGCCGACGACATGATAACTAAGCGCGTTCAATTCCTGATAATATTTCGCGTTATCAATCATCGTCGAGTCAAAAAACGCCGGCACAAAGGAACAAATGAGTCCGCAGACCAAAAAAACAAACGTCTCGAATCGCGTTTCGAGGTACTCTTTGCGCATAAGCGCGAAGATTCTATTCATATCCAACCTCCGAAATATCGGAACGATTTCTATTTTCACGACCGCCGACCAAGCTTCTCCGCAACGCTCTTTTCGACGCGCGGCGCGGCGAGACTACCGGGTCATATAGGCGACGAATAGGTCTTCGAGCGAAGGAACGGAGACGTTCGCTTCCACAAATCGGTCGTTGTACGCGGCGCGCAAACGAGCTTCATAGTCGGGAACGAGCTTACGTCCGACAAGGCGGCGCGCGGCTCCGAGTCGCTCCGATTGAATGAACTCGCCCGCGAAAAGGGAAGGATAAAGGTCAGGCGCAACTTCAAAGTCTCCGCGAACGGTAACTTCAAGTGTTCGGTACTCGTCGGCGATCGCGGCGAGGGAATCCATAAACACGAACTTGCCGTTTTTCAGAAAAGCGACGTGATCCGCGACGCGTTCGACTTCGGTTATCTGATGACTCGAAAGAAAGACGGTCTTTCCGGCGGCGGCAAGATCGGCGATATTGGCGAGGAATCGGCGCCGAACGAGCGGATCGAGTCCGGACGTCGGCTCGTCGAGAATGAGAATTTCAGGATCCCGAGCGAGTTCGAGAGCGAGGGACGTCATCGCCTTCATGCCTTTCGAAAGGTTGGATATTTTAACGCGGAGTCCGATTCCGAACTCTTCGATACGGCGCGCGTAGCGTTCAAAGTAGCCTTCCGTATTAAAGGGCGCGGCGAGCTTGCCGAGTTGCTCGACGGTCATGAAATTGTAGAGTATCGGAACCTCGGGCACATAGCCTATTTTCGGACGTACGACTTGCGGATAATCGGCGGGGTTCACGTGAAGAACCTGAACAAGACCTGAAGTCGGACGCGATTCCCCGAGGAGCATACGAATCGTGGTCGTTTTACCGGCGCCGTTTTCGCCGAGAAGCGCAAAGACGGAGCCTGGCGCAACGGAGAAGGAAACGGAATTGACAACCGCCTTAGAGCGATACGTCTTGACGAGATCGCAGACTTCAATCACTCCGGGAATCCGCTGTTCGAGACGCGAGGGATCGTATTCGTGTTTGATAAGCGATTCGGACATTTTATCGAGTCTCCGCAGGAAGGTCAGAGGTACTATTGGGGAAGTATTTGTCGACAATTCGTTGGAACGAGCGTTTAAGAATCGTGCTGATTTCGTCAGGCGTCATACGACCTAAGACGGCTTCTTCGAGCGATTCTTCGACGCGGGACTGAAAGAGTTGAAGTCGCAAATCCCGACATCGAGCGCGCGCGCCGACGGCGACGACAAAACCTTGTCCGCGCACGGACTGGATAAGCCCGGCGTTTTTCAGATTAGCGTACGCGCGCACGATCGTCTGCGGATTCACGGCGAGGGACTTCGCCGCGTCCCGAACGGAAGGTATCATTACGCCTTCCGGCAACACGTCGCTCGCAATAAGGAATTGCGTCTGACGCTCCAACTGTTCGTATAGCGGAACAGGACTGTTAAAATTTAGGTGATACATGCCTTTACCTTAACGTTGAAAAAGCCAAACGTATTAGCGTATCGGTTATGCAATACAGTATAGCTCGTGAAGAGAAAGACGTCAAGTCGTTTTTCAGAAAAAACTCCAGATAAAAATCGGCGACGTCGTCAACGATTCGTTCCGCCGTCGAGCGCTCGCCGCGACGCAAAACGCGCCCGTTTTCCGAACAAAAGAAATCTTACGAACAAAGCCCTGCGCTCACGGAACGCAGGGAGAAACCGCGCGCTTTAAGCTTTTTCTATGCGCCCTACGTTCAGATATTCTGTCTGTTATCCGGGGCGCATTATAACCCTTAGTCGCATTGTCGCTTTTCATACCTCGCTCTTGACGATCGGAGGAATCGTTATCCTTGCCGTCGTTATCAGACTCATAAGCGTCTCCGATGACTTCCTTGATTTTTTCGATCCCTCGCTTACAACGTTTTTGAATAGCTTGCGGCGTAACGGACTCTTCTTCGGCCAGCTTTTTATAAGTCGTCTGACCGGTATATCCTTCGAGTAGCGCGTCGAGGCTTATGAGGTTAAATTTCCCGTCGGGAACGCCGCGATAACGGAGGAAGAGTCGAACGTCCGGATCGTCTGCGCATTCGGCGATTTGTTCAATCATCAAATTTTTGATCTCGTTCTCTTCGGCGATTTCGTCGGGGGTATGAGCTTTTTTATTCGGAAGAGCCTCGACGATAGCGGGACCCTCGGCGTCGCGCGGGAGGTCGAAGATCGAAGGGGATCGGAGAGCCTTTCCCAATCGACGCATGAAGGAGATCGTATCGGTTTTAACGCTCTTCGCAATGAAGGCTTGAAGTCCCTCGTCGTGTTCTGCGTCGTATCGATCGAGTGCGATCATTGCGATCAAAGTCGCGTTGCTCAACAGATCGTTTCGATCGTCTTCTTGAAGTGAACGTTTCACGACGCGGTAAGCGGCGTTCTTAATGAGTGGAGCGCACATTTCAACGATCGAGCCGCGAATTTCGTCGTGGCGAAGGAACAGTTGGCGAATTGCAGGAGGAGTTTCGTCGCTTTGCAACGCAATTTTGCGAATGGAATCGAATTTCGGATTGAATTCCCCAAAGGTTAATTTGATTTCGCGGAGTTCTTTTCGAGAGGGCGTTTGTCCAGTGGAGAGGAACTGCGAGATTTTCTTTTGAAAGGCGCGCAGAAGAGCTGGAAAGGTTTTGCGCGCTTCCTCGACGGTCGTGTTCACTTTTTCGCCATTGTGTTTGTTTTTTGTTTCGAAGTCGTTAATCAATCGATACTTTTCATTTGCGAGGTTCTCGAGCGCTTGACGACTCCAAAGACGGAGGAGAGGAAGGCAACCGGCGAAGCGGTTAAAACACTTCTGTCGCATTCCACAGAGATCGCGACCAAGTCTGGCGACTAGTTCATTTACTTCGTCGTTATTTTGGCTTTGCGGCATAACTAAATCCTTTAGAACAATCAACCGGACAATGCGGACAAAAGGATCGACAAACGATCCAACGACCGAGCGTCGTCGTTTCGGGTTACAAGATTTTAAATTAAAAGAGTTATGAAAACTAGCTAACTTATCGAACTAGAACGAATTAACAAACAATGACAAGATTTTAAAAGCGATTTATTTTAACGATCAGTCCTTTCTATAAAACTAAACGGTTTATGTTATTGACTTACGCATGAAGCGCGCATGTTTCGTCGGGCTGATTTTCATCTTCCCTACCGCTATGTATGGAAAAAACGACGAAGTTCAACAAAAAAAGAAAATTTTTTGGGAACTTCTCTCCGATATGTTAATGTTCCGCGCTTTTTCATGAGACAATCAACGATCTCTATTTTCAGGGACAACCTTGATTCCTGCGCGTTCAAGAAGGAGCTTCGCGCATTTCCGGAGACGTCTCGAGAGCGTCTTTAATACTGATACGGATTTCACGAAAGCGCGGCTTCGCAAGGGGACCGGATTCGTAAAAGCTAAACTGCAGCGTCGTCGCGCCAGACTTAATCGATTCTGTTCAAAAATAAAAAAGCGCGCCGCGCTCCGATCGATTTCGATTAAAGGAAGCGGTTTCAATTCGAAATCAACGTTACGGAGTCGACGTGCAAATCGCGGAACAGAAAACTAAAAAGTCTTTACGCGCTTCTTCGGCGGCTCATAAAACCAGGAGCGCGAACCTGGCAACAGCTCGCGCTCGCTTTTACTCGCTAGTGCGGAGGCGTCGAAGGATAACGGGGATTCTCCACATTATAATTACATCCGGGTATCGGATCGATCACATTTTCAAGCATGTCGACAATCAAGGGGACGAATCCTATTCCGCGCGTAGCGACGCCGACAGCGGCGTCGCCAAGCATTCTAACGTTTCTTGCCGCGCATTTTCTTCGATTTTCGTCAATCTTCGCCTGCTCCGTCGCCGACGCGGAACTCTCGACTCCCCAAAGCGGAGACGGTATCAAAGACGTCGAGGACTGCGGCGGCGCGCTTGACCCGCCGCGCTTCGGCGCCGACGGCGACCCGCGCTTCGGCGGCGGAGTTTTGGCTACGTCGCCAACGTTAGGCGCGTTTACGCTACGATGAGGCGACGACGGCGAAGAAAACGCGTCCGAAGTCTCCGGGGTATCGATTCCCGAGATCGGCGCCTGTTCCGGAATCAGATCGTCTTTCAAAAACTCCTGAAAACTCTTATTAGCCCGCTCTATTCGACGTTTTCTTTCAGCGCGATTCTTCTCGATTTGAGCGTCCCGAGCGTTGTTGAGACGCTCGCTTTCTTTGCGCGCTCGATTCAGCGATTCGTTCGCGGCTTTATTGAGTTCGTTCGAATGACGCCTGCCTGATTCAGCGAGCCAAGGAATCGAAATACGCCCGCCCTTTTCCACCTGCGAATTCGATTGATTCATTTTTTCGCTCGAACTATATTGCGCGTTCGCGCGGGGAACGGTCGCGGGAAGAAAAAGACAACAGACGCTGACAACGAGCGTTTTCATAAAAAGGAACCTGGTCATAGAAACTCTCCTTTTGGCAAAAGCAAAGGAAAAAGCAAACGAATATCCGACGCCCCGCGAGTCTTTGCGGCGCGATTAAAACATGGGCGCGAAACAAATGTCAAATTGTTTTGATTGTTTCCTTCCATGCGATTGCGTTAGGAAAAAGAACCTCGAATCTTCCTGACGAGAGCAGGTTGATAAAAACCCGCTCTCGTCCGTCGATCTGCGGAATTCAAAGGGAAAGATCAGAGCGGATTATAAACGTAACCGGGATCAAAAATTCGACGAGCGGCTTCGAGCAGCTTGACGAGAACCTCATAATTGCGCTTATAGAAGTCGAAATCACGGCAATCGGATCCATTGAGGACTTCGGTCGTAAAATCGAGGGGCGCTGCGGTCGTTGTGTCGCGCGCGATTCCGTTTCGGGTAACGAGAAAATTCTGAGCGGCGCTGATCTGCGCTTGAATCTTGCCAACGTTGACCCTATACAACGCAAAATCTTTGCAATCCATTTCGATTTCGTTTTCCGTCGTCTGCTTCGCCGACGAATTTATTTCGCGCAACGCGTTGACGCATTCTTCCGCGAGCGACTTACGCGCGTCGTAATCTATTCCGAGGAAATCCATCGCGCTCGCGCCGACTCCAAAGGGTCCCTTAGAAAACTTGAACATCCCTTGCGTCTGCTTGTCGCGGACAATATTAAGATCCTGGAGGCTCCCCTTCAGTTTCGTTTTCATCTCGTCGGTAAGTCGCTCGTTATGATCGATCACGTCCGTTAGTTTGGCGGTTACGATCGGTTCAAGATACTTCTGAAGAACTTCGTCGTACTCGTTGTCGTCGTATTGAATTTCTTGGAAGATCAGGCTGGAAAGAGTTTCGCTCGCCAACGAGCTTTGCGTGCGAAAGAAATCGAGCGCTAGCGATCGCACCGTAGGATCGCCGTTAGGGTCGAGCATGAGATCCTGCGTCAACGCGGCGCGAATTTCACGGAGATAATCGTTTCGCGTCCGACGATCGACGATCGGCGGTTCGCCTTCTCGATCACTGTTTTCCGTCTCGAGCTTTTTGACGACGTTTTCAGCTTCTGAAAAATCGATCGTCGTCGCGGCGGTTCCCTCGCCGGTCGTCTTCGCTTTGTAACAGTACGTGAGACGCGCGCGGACGTACTCGCTATTCTCACAGAACAGTCGAAACGCAACGATTGGAGAACGCGTCTCGTCGGAGTCTTCCAAAGAACGGAACGTTACCCAAACGTCTTGCGTTCCCAAATAATTCTGACCGCGCGGGAACACGCGATACGCAAGATAATCGGGATCGGATTCAAAAAGGTCCGCGACGACTCTATCTTCGAGCCCTGTGTTCAAATGAAACTCGAGTTGCGGCGCGTAGGCCTCTTCGAAAAACGTTACGGGTTTCAACGAATAATTGGCTCCGGCAGTTCGATCTTGGTCGGAAACGTTCGTTTTAATCGCTTCGTGAACGCACGACTTAAACTGATCGGGATAAAACTGGACTTTAAAAAGAACTCTCAACGAATCCTCTTTCTGATCGTATTGAACGCGATGGACGACCCTCAGTCGCGGATCGCCTTCGAGGTAATTCCGGAATTCTTCCTCCAAAGAGGGTTCGAAGTTTCCGGAAAGAACGCACGCAACGCCCGGTTTACGCGGTTCAAAAACGATCGTCGGATAACAAAAAACGACGTTGCCGCCTTTCTTGCCGAACTCCGCAGCAACGGCGTACTCTGCGGAATACGGTTGCGTCTCTCCGTTAATTTCAACCATGATCGGCGCGCGCGACTTTGCGTAGACCATGGGCGAAGCGTCAAACTCGGCGGAGTCGTTAGCCGCCGTCGACGAAGGATGATCGTCGGCGAGCGCCGCACAATTTGTGGAACCGAGAACCCCGGCGACCGTTGCCGCCGCAACCAACACGAACGAGATGACTTTCATCGCGCATACCTCTAAATTCTAAGATTCGATCAAAACCCGACGCGGTCGCAAAAAAAGACGCGTCTTTGTCGTTTCAACATTGTTTAATGTGCGTACAAAATCGTGATTCAAATAACGAGAGCGGATCTTTTGAAGGAACCGCTCTCGTCGTCTGTCTATCGACCGCTTCTCTTACAAGCGATCAGCGGTCGTTTTCACTCGAAGCAACATGGGGAACGATCGGACGCGCGCCCTTCGCATTCGTTATTCCCAAGGTTTTTGAGCGCGCTTGAAATTCTTGGCGTCCAAAAGTTTCTGGCAAGTTACGAGATCGACGTCCGTAAGACCGCCCATATCGTTCCGAGCCTGGCGCTCAGACCACGCTTGCGTCGGGCGGAACTCGCACCAGGGATCGGCCTCAACGGTCCGCCACGTCGTACTCCGGTGCACGTCCATTCCGTTAACCTCGAAGTCTATGCGGATACCGACTTTGTTGACGTCGGGAACGCCGTAGACGTTATGCCTAGCGATCGATCCGCCGCGAACGTTAAAATTCGTCCAGTCTACGGTTACGCTCTGCTCCCACTCGACTCCTTTGGCTTCGCCGCAGTCGGAAACTCTCGGAATTGCGATATCGTCCTCGGGAATATGCGTGTAGGAATGGTATCTCGGTCCCCAAGCTCGCTTTTTGCTCCGCGCGCTAAGTTTCAGATAATAAGAGATCCTTCGGCGCGCGTTCCGGTATTCGCCAACTCGACGTTGAACCGCGTAGTTATAGTCGTCTCGAAGTCCTTTTACCAAAGCGTCGTACGCGACCTGTTCGCCAGAGATCCAATTATTCTTGACGGTCTCGAGACCGCCGTCGTATTGAGACTTCGCGTCGCTCTTCTCTTTTTCGGTTTTCGTGGGGTCGCTCATAATCCCTTCGTAGATTTTGTAGAGCTCGTTTACCGCTTTCTTGTAGTCCGAATTCAAAACGGCGACTTTGTGGAAGTAATCGCTAATCTTACCGTCTCGTTTGCTGCCGAATTCGGTAAGAGGACCGTCGGGACGATCGACCTTCACCCAGTTAATAAGGTTGTCCTGAACCGGTCCCTTAAATCTCACATTTTCCTCAGCAAGAGCTTGCGAGCCCAGCGCAACCAAGATCACTGCCAACGCGATGCCCAAAGGCAAACGCTTCTTCGTCTTATCTTTTGTCATCATACCTGTCCTTATAGATAGGGGTCTATCGAGTCGAGTTAGGCGCTTTCGCGGAAGAAATGCTCCTGCGCCTGACCTTTCTAATTGTTTGATATACTTTTTCTCACCCGTTTCAACTTTTGACCGAAAAGATTTTCCATTTTTCTCATTTTGCGTCCGGCAAGATCATTTGCCTATTGTCGATGGATTCCACACGTTTACTCACAAGAGACGAGTCTGCGACAAATCGTCGGAAAGAATTTCGAATAGAATTCGATCAACGGAGGAGTCGCCAAGCGTCCTCTTCGGGACGAAGACGACTTCTGCGGACTCGGATCGGCTTGCACGCGCAGTCTTGACAATCGTCAATAACCGGGGTTCTGTTCCGACACAACGACGTTAATGATCTCTCGACGCTCTGTTTCTCGATCTCGACGGTCCGAAAAGAGCGGTCAAGATCACCGAACTTTGCTCCTCTAAACTTCCTCATGTCCAAATCGATTTAACATTTTCCCGAATCGACTTGACTTCCGACGCCTTTTCGATCATAGACGCGAAAACGCGCCGGGGGTAAATTGACGTCAACAAGGTCGCCAATGGCGTTCCAGATAATATCGCCCCCTCGTTTACAACGTTTTTGAATCGCTTGCAACGTAACGGACTCTTCTTCGCCCAGCTTTTTGTAAGTAGTCTGAACGTTTTTCCCTTCGAGCAACGCGTTGAGGCTTTCGCGGTTAAAATTCCCGTCGGGAACGCCGCGATAACGAAGGAAGAGTCGAACGTCCGGATCGCCCAAACTTTTGGCAATCCGTTTAATTACCGAATCTTCAAGCTCGTTCGCTTCGACGATTTCACAAGGGGAGGAAGCGTTTCCATCTGGAAGTTCCGCAGCGAGCCCGCTCCCTTCGCCGTCGACTTCGGTTGATTGGTAGATCGACCCGATTTCATTGTCGGTCGAGTAATCACGCATGAAGTCGATCGTGCGATCCTTAACGCTACACGCGAGGAAGGCTTGAAGTTCCCCGTTGTGTTTGGCGTCGTATCGATCGAGGGCGATCATAGCGATCAAATTGGCGTCGGCCAGCAGATCCTCTCGATCGCTCTCTTGAAGGGAGCGTTTTTTGGCGCTGTAAGCGGCTTTCTTAATATCGGAGGCGCATTTTTCAACGATCGAGTTACGAATTTCGTCGTAGCGTCTGAAAAGCTGGCGAATTGCCGGAGAGGTTTCTTCGCATTGCAACGCAAATTGACGAATGGAATTGAATTTCGGATTGAATTCCAAGAAGACGGAATTGATTTCGCGGAGTTCGTTTGGAGAAGGCGCTTGTCCGGCGGTGAGGAAACGCTCGATTTGGTTCTGGAAGTCGCTAAGAAGAACGGGATAGGTTGCGCGCGCTTCCTTGACGGTAACGCTCACTTTTTCCTTATTGCGTCGATTTTTCGTTTCGAAGTCGTCGGTTAATCGATAATTCTTTTTTGCGAAGTTCTCCCGCGCTTGACGACTCCAAAGACGGAGGAGAGGAATGCAACTGGAGAAGCTATCAAGACACTCCTGTCGCTTTTCGCAAAGATCGCGACCAAGTTTGGCGACTTCTTTCTTTAATTCGTCGTTGTTTTGGCTTTGTGCCATAACTCAATCCTTTAGATCGCCTATATCGGACAATACGCAACGATGGATCGACAAATGACCCAACGACCGTTTGTCTTCATTTCAGTTTACAAAGTTTAAAAATTAAAGAGTTATGAAAACTAGCTAACTTATCAAACAGAACGAAAAACACTCTACGACAGATTATAGGAGTTGCAAATTATTTTAGCATACCGTCCTTTTCTACAAAAGTGATCCTGCTAAACGCGGAACCTACGCCTAACGCGCTCGTGTTCCGCAGGATCGATTTTCATCGTCCTTGCCCTTATGTATGGAAAAATCGTCGAGGTTCAACAAAAAAAGAAAATTTCTTGGGAACTTTCTCTTTCGACCTTTAATCGCAACGGCAGGCTCGAAACGATCGACCGTCTGGGATTGGAGAAAAAACAAAGCGACCGACGATCTCAAAGATCATGATCCTTGCTCCTGTCTGACGCATTCACGCGAGCCTTCGCGCGTTCCGCGAGAACTTCTGATTTACATTTCTCGAACGTTTTGAAGACGACGCAATCGTTTGGTCGACGAGAAGAATGACAAATGATCCGCCGGAAGACGTCGCGACGACATAGCAGGCGTTCGCAGAGCTTGCGGAAGAGCGCCTGCGAATCTCATTACGACGACGTTTCCGAAATCAATCTTTTCGAAAAGAACGGAGTCGTCTCAACATCGGCAAAACAACGCGGCGCGATCTGAGAAATCGATCGCGCCGCATACGGTCGACGCAAGCCGCGCGCCGAGACGATTCACACTTGTGAAAATCGCAGGACGATTTCGCGTTAGACCTCGAAAGAGAGCCGTTCGCTATCCGCCTCGCTGAAAACGCGGCTTTCCTCTCCTCATGTTCCGCGCCTCAACGGTCGCGACTCAACCTCAGTCGGCTCAACTTCAGAAATTGTCTATTATCGCGAATATTACGTTTCTACCGATTCCCTTTTACGCTCTTTCGCGAGTTTCCAGGTTGTAAAAAGAGGCAAGCTAGGTTATACTAACAAGGAAGTCAGTCTCACGCAAAAGGCGCCGGTTTTAACGACGTCAATTTGAGAGACCGTTGCGTTAAAAGACGCGGATCGCCTCGGCGCTCCGTTCGAATATTCACTTATATTGGACCGATACCCAAAATGCCGCGCACCCAACGAGACGAGGATCTGTTTAATCAGTCGTCGATGTCCTTCATGGAACATCTCGACGAGTTAAGAGTCTGTTTAATCGGGGCTATTCTTAGCGTAGCGATCGGACTCATTGTCGCTATGATTCCGATCGGAAGCCACCCTTCCCTCACGACGATGGCCGTGGAATACATTCAGTATCCGCTGAAAAAATCACTGGAAAGCTACCACATCCTGCAATCGCAACGTCAGCTACTGGAAAAAAGCCGCGAACTGCGCGAACTCGGATACTCCTCCGACGTCGCGAGCGCCCCGGCGAAACTCCACATGACCGCGCACCCGTTCTATATCTTCCCTAAGGATCTCGAAACGCTGCGAGCCGCCGGAGAAAACAACGTCGTCGGAACCTCCTTGCCCGAAGAAGAGCGCGAACGTCGCGCCAAGCTCGCGCAAGTCGACAACTTCGGCGCCTTTAAAGATCACGTCGCAACGCAAACGACAATTAACGGCTCCGTTACCGAATCCGAGCCGATTATGATTCTGCTCTGGGAAAAACTCGGCGACGATTCACGCTCCAAAACTCGCGCTCTATCCGTCCAGGAATCCTTCGTGATCTTCCTGAAAACCGCGCTGTTCTTAGGAGTCGTTCTCGGAAGCCCGGGGGTGTTCTGGTATTTCTGGCGATTCGTAGGCGCCGGACTTTACCCGAGCGAAAAGAAATACGTCTATCGATTCCTCCCGCTGAGTATTGGACTCTTCCTCGCCGGTTTCGCTCTCGCCTTCTTTGTCGTCTTCGAATTCATGCTCCAGTTCCTCTTCCGCTTTAACGCCGGAATGAATATCGAACCTGACACCCGAATTAGCGAATGGCTCAACTTCGCCCTACTCATTCCCGTGGCCTTCGGCGCCGCGTTCCAGCTCCCGCTCGTGATGTTCGTGCTCGAACGACTCCGCATCTTTACCGTTAAGGTCTATATGGAGAAATGGCGAATCGCAATCTTCGTTATCGCCGTCGTTACGATGTTCATTACCCCGCCCGACCCGTGGAGTATGATCTGTATGCTCAGCTGCCTCGCCGTCCTCTACTTCGGCGGCATTCTGCTCTGCAAAATGTTCCCGCTCGCGCCTCTCGAAGGCGAAGAAGAGCTATAGAAACGACGGCGCCTCGTTCCCGACGCCCGCCGTCCACCCAGCGTTGATTCCCGAACTTGCGTTACCGCGCAGTTCGGGAATCGTCGCGTTCGGTCGTCGTTTGCGCGAATACAACGACCGTCGCGCGAAAACGGTCTCCATGCAATCAGCCTGCGTATAGAGAGCGCGGCTAGCCCTCGCGTAAGGTTTGATCGCCCGATATTTGATCCGCCAAAATCGACGAGAGTCTTTTTTGACAATCGTCGCTCCATGCCCTTGCGTTGCGATCTTCATCAGGCTAAAATTTGCTTAGCCTGATGTTTCGGCTTTGGAACGAATACGCGCAGGACGGTTTCCTCCATTCAAAAGCGAGGCGAAGACGGATGTACGACAACTATCATAACGGCGCCGCGTACGATCGACTCCATGTCGACGAGACCTTAGAAGATTCAATCTCTCACGCGCAAAACAACGAGGAGTCCCCTCGGGAATACGGAACGTACTGGCGAGGGATCAAACTAGTCGACGGAGAGCTTGTCATACCGGAGTATGTCAATAGAAAACCCTTTGTCGTTGTTAGAAAAAACGAGTTCGACAGTTGCTTTTCGGAGCTAAGAAGACTGTCGCTTCCTCAAACCGTCTCAGAAATCGAAGCGTCGGAAATTATCCGTCTTTCCGACATGCTTCTCGAAGCGATCGCCGTTGACTCCAATAACAGATACTACAAAAGTCTCGACGGGGTTCTGTTCGATCGGCTCGACAACGTCCTTCTCTGCTATCCGAGCCACAAAATAGACGAGGAATACGACGTTCCCGAAGGAGTCGAGACGCTCGGGCGCCGTTCGTTCTCATGCGTTACCAAACTTAAAACGATTCGTTTCCCTTCAAGTCTTACGACGCTGGCGGAGTATGCTTTTTTTTATTGCGACTCCCTTGAATATGCGACGATTCCGGACGGCGTCAAAAAAATTCCTTTCGGCGCGTTCTCCAATTGCGGAAACCTAAGGGGTGTGAAGATCCCGGCAAGCGTCGACTTGATCGACGTTGCGGCGTTCCGATTTTGTCCTAATCTTCGAGAAATTCAAGTCGACAAAGGCAACGCGCGTTACGCCGGAGCCGCCGACGTGCTCTTCGACAAGTCCACAAAACGACTCGTTCGTTATGCGAAAAACGCTAATAGCGTTCAAACGCAAGACGACAATTATCCCGGATTCGATATTTTCGACGCAAAAGCGGTCGTCGACTATGAACTTGCCAATCGAGGTTCCGTAGCGCCCGAAATCTTGAATCTGCTGAAGGATTACTTTCCGGAAGAGCTTGGGGCGTCCGCAACGCCTATGGCAGATTCGGAAACGTCCTTGCGCGTTTGTGCAATTGGAGACGATCCTAGACTCTGTTGGTGTTGTCGCACCGCAGCGATTTTTGTCAACGACCTAGAAGCCGCAAGTGGCGCGACGGGAAGCGGCGAGCAGTCATCGCTTTTACGTGGCAATTTCTATCGCAGTGCTTACTGGCTTCGTGATAGTAGTGCGGACAAGCAACTCATGGGAGCCGCGCCTTCGTCCTCCGAAAATACAACCACCGCTCCCGACGTTCCCGTTTCAAACGTAGAGCCAAATACGGTCGGCTCGCAGAACAATGTTACTATTCCGGACGGCGTTCAAAGAGTTGAATATTCCGAACTCGACGGAAACGTCGCGGTTCATCATAACCTCAATGTTCCCGACGGAACCACGACGCTCGACGAATCTGTCCTTGAAGGAGACGTCGAAAACGTTTGCAGCGTCCACATTCCCGCAAGCGTCGAAACGATTAACGTTCAGGAACTCACACGACTTCCCGCTCTCAAGTCGATTACCGTAGACGAGGAGAACCCGCGTTACGCGAGTCAAGACGGCGTTCTCTTCGATAAAGACAAAGAAACGCTCTTGTTTTTCCCAAGGCGAAAAGATCCTACCGGTTACCAAGCTCCTTCAAGCCTCAGAATGGTCGCGCCCATCGCGGCTCTATTTTTGGGAAGCTTAATCGGAGGTCTTGCCGGCGTCGCGCTTCTTGGCGCAATAGCTAAGAGGGTTATCAAAGAAACGTTCAAAGCATAAACGTTCACGTCGTTATTGGGGCGTTTAGGGCGTCGTAAAAATTCATAGCCGCGCGATAAGCGTTTCGCGCGGCTATATTTGTTGTCTGCGGCGCTGCGGCGCACGCTTTTGCGAGTCGGGAACAAAAAGAAACACAAGCGTTCACCCCCCGGCAAGCGACCAACGAGAACGACGATTTGTCAACCGCGAGCCGGGGAACAAAAAGAAACTCCGGCGTTCATCCCCCGGCAAGCGACCAACGGGAGCGACGATTTGGCAACCGCGCGGTAGCGCGAACCGGGATGAAACGCCCGAGCGTTTCCGCCCGAGCGTTTCCGTTTGGTTAGTTGAAATTCATTGGGAGACCGTCGTTTTCGAATTCGCCGTTACCGCTTTCGTTGACTTCCATTGACTCGTAGCTCGGGTGCAGAATCTGATCGATCAGCATCATATCGGTAACGTCTAACTCGAGGGCTTCGTTCGAAGGCAGGGTCACGCGTTCGCCGTACTCTCGAACCGTGCTTTCGGCGATCGTAATATAGACTTCGCGCACCACCTTGCGCAGTAGCGGGAACACAACGCAGGCGGCGATCACAATTCCGGCGACGAGCGAAATCACCATATCGGACAAACCGCCGGCGCGCGCGTCGCTCTGGCGCCGCGTTTCTCGACTCGCTTCGTTCCGTTCGAGGTCGCGCGGAAAGACGGCGCGGAAGACGCGAATCGTCGCGCGACCGACTAAAACCGGCGGCGAGGTCGCGAGGTAGAATAGTTTCTTAAAGAAGCCGGGCTCGCGCGCTGTCGCGTAGTCGTCGGCGTCTTCGGGAGAGTCGACGTCTTCCCAGTAGTACTCTTCCAGATCGATAACGGTCGGTTCGCGCCCGAGGAGTTCCGCAAGTCGCAGATTCTCCGCGCTCACGGTCGCGCCGACGAGGGCTTCTTCGTCCTCGGCGTCCGGCTTCGCGGAAACGTACGTCGAGCCGTTCTGCTGAATATAGGTCGGACTCTGCCCAATCGCCGCCGAAATCAACTCGACGAGTTCCTGAGACGCGACCGGAAGAATTTCCCGTTCCCGCTCGACCGGAGGCGCGACCTGACGCGGAAGAATAACCTCCGCAACAGGCGAGGCGACAGGCTCGACCGCGACCTCCGCGACAGGCGAGGCGACTGGCGCGACCGCCTCCGCCGCAACAGGCGAGGCGACAGGCTCGACCGCCTCCTCCGCAATAGGCGAGGCGACAGGCTCGACCGCCTCCTCCACTGCAGGCGCGACGACAGGCTCGACCGCGACCTCCGCAATAGGCGCGGCGACAGGCTCGACCGCGACCTCCGCAATAGGCGCGGCGACAGGCTCGACCGCCTCCTCCGCAATAGGCGAGGCGATATGCTCGACCGCCTCCTCCGTAGCAGGCGAGGCGACTGGCTCGATCGCCTCCTCCGTAGCAGGCGAGGCGACAGGTTCGACCGCCTCCGCCGCAACAGGCGCGGCGAC
>ONGM01000227.1 GCA_900317365.1 uncultured Planctomycetota bacterium | reverse complement strand
TTTTGCGGAACCCGAACGTCGTCTAGATGGAACACAAAGTCTTTGGGACTTTTGGTGAACATTAAAATATCGTCGTGTCGCGGCGAAAATCCTCTTGTTTTACCTATGCCTTGCGTGTAATACCAGGTTATCCAAGAATTAAACGACATGCCCAATTCTTGTTCTAATATGGAGTAGACATAGGAAATATATCTCATCCCCATAAATACGTAAATAGTCCCGTCGTCCGTGAGGACGCGTTTCGCTTCTGTGAGCCATCGACGCGAAAATTCAAGATATTCTTCAAATTCGAGTTTATCTTGATTGTTCCCGTAATCTTTATTGAGGTTGTAAGGCGGATCCGTAACGATTAAGCGAACGCTTTGATCGGGAAGTTTCTTCATTTCATCAATGGCGTCGCCGCAAATGACTTTTATTTTATCCATTGATTCTTTTTCGCCTTAATCGCTCTAATCGACCTCCCTTATAACGCCGAATCTTTTGGAATCTTGAGGATACAATCTTTGTATCGAATATTCCGTAAAATTCCACGTCCTTTAGACGAGGAAATTTTGTGCAATACGGGAGCGGTCGACGTTCGTAACGCGTTGCGGTTTGGTAATTTTGGCGTTTGTCCGCCGGTTAAAACCGGCGGCTTCCCCCGACCTTATGGAGGTCGGGGCGGCGCGGGCTTCGCCCGCTCGGAAAAATTTTCGTCGCTTTCGCGCAATGCGGTCGCGGACGGATTCAGTCGCGGCGATGCGCGTTATTCGGAAGCGGTGGCGGCGGCGCCGGGAACGGCGGCGGGGAATGCGAACGCGCGCTCCGTCGCCGGGGAGTCCACGTCCTCTTCCGCGAGCGCGACGATCGCGATTTTATGCTCGTTTGCGAATCGAATCGTCTCTTCACGGTCGACGAAGAGCGTCTTTTGCGCCTCCACCGCGAGGACGCAAGCGCCTGACTCCGCCATGACTTTTACCGTGCCAAGCCCGATCGTCGGAACGTCGAAGCGCATGTCCTGACGCGGCTTCGCCACCTTAACGACGACGAATCCCTTGCTCTTGCATAGCGCTCCGGCGCGGCGTATCGCCTCGTCCGTGCCTTCGATCGCCTCCACCGCCAAAACGGCGCGGTTCTTAACGTCGACGCTCTGACCGACGTCGAGTCGGCCCATTTCGCGCGCAAGTCGCCAGCCAAAAAAGACGTCTTCCCATTGCGATTTCGTAAGCGCGCGCTTCGTCAGTAGTTCGCGTCGAACGAGCAATTCCGGCGCCAAGTCCGTTCCTGGTATCATATGCACTCCGCGATGCTCAAACGCGCGAACAACCGTTAGAAGAAGGGAATCGTCCTTGTTGTCGCGACGTTTCGAAAGAAAATGATCGGCGAAAAATCGTATCGTATAGAGATCCGGCGCCTGACGCCAAATGAAGAACGGATCATAGAGTCTGATCTTGTGAATCTTACCCGCAAGCGTCGCGTATTCGACCCCGTGCTTGCGAAAGAAATTCGTCGCCCAACCGAATTTCCCCATGCCGCCCCAGGCAAAGACGTCGCAAATCTCCTGTAATTGCGGATCCGCGTGGTCGCGAACCCCGAGACAAACGACCTCGCGACCCGCCCGCTTTATCGCCTCCGCGAGCGCTATCGGATACCGTCCCCACCCGGCGACGAGTCCGACCCGTCGCGCCGATTCAAGGCCCTCGTGGTCGCGTTCCAATTCTTCGTTCATGGCGAATCCGCGTCGCGCGGCGTCACGCCGCGTCTGGGTTAAGATTGTTTTGCGGAACCGTCGCCGCCGTCCAACGCCGCGAGTCGGTCGAGAATCGCGTTAAGCTCCTTGCGCAACGCGCGAACTTCCTTCTGCGTTTCCGGAAGTTTCGCGAGCGCCGCCTGCTTGCGCATTTGCTCTTTCTCCGGAGTTGCCGGAATGCCGACGATTCGCGCGCCCTCGGGAACGTCGGTCATGACGCCCGCCATAGCGCCGAGAGTCGCGCCGCGTCCGATCTTAACGTGGTCGCGAACGCCGACGCGACCGGCCATAACGACGTAATCGCCCGTCGTTACGCTTCCGGCGACCCCGACGCTCGCGCATATCATGTTCCGCTTCCCGATTTTGCAATTATGCGCGATCATGACGTGATTGTCAATCTTGGAACCTTCTCCGACAACGGTGTCGTCGTACGCGCCGCGGTCGATCGTAGCGCACGCGCCAAGCTCGACTCCGTCTTCGATTCGAACGGCGCCGAATTGCGCCGCGAGTCGATGCTCGCCGGTCGACGAGTCGTACCCGAACCCGTACGCGCCGACGACGCAGTTCGCGTGCAAAATGCAGTTTGCGCCGACGGAGCAGTTCTCGTAGAGGGTCGCGTGCGGAAAGAGCGTGGAATCGCGTCCGACGGAAGACCCGGGCATGAGTACGACGCCGGCGTGCAGAACGGCGCGGTCGCCGACGACGCAATCGTCTCCGACGTACGCGAAAGGAGCGATCGCGACGTCTTCGCCGAGTTTGGCGGTCGGCGAGACGTAAGCGAGCGGGGAAACGCCGGGAGCGAGAGGCGCGCGCTTCGGATGAAAGAATTCGACGATCTTCTCAAACGCCGCTTTCGGATTGTCGACTTTGATTACGGAGTAACGCTCGGGAAGTTGGACGTTCGACGACTCGGGTAAAACGACGGCGCGCGCGCGAGTTGCCGCGTTCCAATCGAACTTTTCCGGTTTTTCCGCGAATGTGAGCGACCTTTCGTCGGCGGTGTGCAGCGGAGCGGTTCTTTCGATAACACAGTCGGATCCGACGAGAACGCCGTTGACCATTTCGGCAAGTTGCGACAATTGCGCGATCATTTTGAAGAAGGCTCCTTCCGCGACGAACGAACGAGCGAAAACCGAGGAAAACGAGTGTGACTTGCGTCGAAAGTCGCGCTTGCTCTTAGTCCGCGCGAGCGATCGAATCCAATAAAAAAAAGCGCCGTCCGAGAACGCAACGGCGTTCAAAGTAGGACGGCGAATTTCAATTCGCGCGATTTCGGCGTCCGCGAGGAAATCGAAATCGCGCCGCTTATGATAAGACGCGAAAGCTTACTCTTGGCCTTCCTGCTGCTGAGCCTTGACCTTAACGATGAGCTTCGCAAGTCGGGACTTTTTACGCGACGTGTTGTTCTTGTGCCAGAGTCCCTTGGCGCCTGCGCGGTCGAGAGCGCTGCAGACGGAGCTGAAATACTTTTGCGCTTCTTCGACATTGCCGGCGCGCAACATCTTGATCAGAGCCTTAATGCGATTGCGAACGAGTGAACGAGCGGCGCGATTACGTTCGCGGCGAACGGCGTTTTGTCGAAGTCTTTTCTTTGCGCTTTGAATATTCGGCATGATGATTCTTTTAACCGTATAAAGTGACCATATTTTTCCGGCGTCGGCGTGCGGAGCCGAGCGCCGCGTTCAATCGCGCGAAAATGGAATCGCGCGATCACGACCGGACGACCAACGACCCGACGCGCGCAAGCGTGGGAGTCGTCCCTCTTCGTCCGCGCGGCGAACGACTCGAACCTCGCGTCGATCCCCGCGTGAAAATATTCGCCACCATTCTACATGCGTTTTGTGATTTTGTCTAGTAGGGCGCCGACGTCTTTGTAAGAAAAATCGATCGCGGCGAGCCGATTGGCAAAGTCGCTCGCTTTTTTAACGTTATTGAGACCGAGCGCGAGTCGCGCCCCGTTGTAGAGCGCGCGCTTGATTTCTTCGCTTTGAGCGTCGAGCTTTTCGACCGCCTGATCGTAATGCAACGACGCGAGCGTATACTGCTTAATTTGCTGGAAACATTCGGCGAGCGCGAGAAGACAGACCCCGGCGAGTCCGGCGTCGACCTTCGCCTTTTGCAATTCGGCGATCGCTTCCTTATACTGTTTTTTCCCCATGAGAAAGCGCCCGAGTTCCCAGTGGAGCGCGGACTCGTTCGGCGATTTCTTGAGTCGATAGAGAATATGGTCGTACGTCTTCTGATCGAAAATTTTCTTTTGTTCGGCGTACTTCTCTTTGATCGCGTCCGTCGGATTCTTCTCATATTGTTCGCGCAGTCTTTTGAGCTCTTCGGACGCGCGCGTCTTTTGGACTTCGAGAAGTTTCGTCATAAAGAGATCGTCGTCCGGAAAGACTTTGAGAGCGCGTTTGCAGGAGTCTTCCGTTTTGCGCAGGTTCCCTTTCTGGAAGAAATAGTCGACGAGATCGACGTACGCGTCGCGATCGTGGTCGTTTTTCCGAATGCGTTTCTCGATTTGGTCTTCGAGGGAGAGCTTAGGAGCGTCCTGTTCCTTCTCTTCCTCTTCGCGCGGAGCCTGCTGAACTTTTTGAATCGTTCTTTCGAGCATGAGGTCGGCGATTTTTCGACTCGCTTCGACGTCGTTCGGCGCGTTTTTCAGGACGCGTTCCCAGCACGCGATCGCTTGTTCGAACAATCTTCGATCGCCGAGTTCCGTCGCGGCGAGTCGATTGATTTCGACGTTGTCGGGATCGCAGTCGAGCGCCAGTTTGAGGTACGCGAGTCCGGCTTCGTCGTAGCCTTCTTCCAGACACGCTTCTCCCATCGTTACGTAGGTCTGTTCGTCCCACGGGTCTTTCCCGAGTTTGTCGACGCACTCTTTAATCGTCGTCTTAAAGTCCTTCGTCTTGACCCGTTGCAGTTTCGACTGCTTGAACCAACCCTTTTTCTTCGTGCGATGGCCGAACTTCAGTCGAAGGTTTGCGACGAACGATTGCATATAGAGAATATTGCTAGGGTCGCCGTTGACGCACTGCGCAAACATGATTGCGGCGGCGTTGTGGTCGCCGATTTGCATTTTTTGGTTGCCGTACTCGTAACACTGCTGCAACTTTCTGCGCGTTGCGGGCGAAATATCCGAAATGGGTTCCATCGAGCAATCTCCAACAAAATCAACCGAGAGGTCGCGAGCGCGTCGCCGCGCGAATCGCGCGTTCGACGTCGACGCGACGTCGCAATATTCTTCGTCTATTATAAACGTCGCGCGTCAGTATTTCAAGCGGAAAGGAGTCGGAGGGCGATTTTTTTGAGATTGCGCGGTTTGAAGAGCGGAAAAACTCGATTAATCTTGCGCAAAAAGGGCGAATAAAGTAGAGTCGCGAGCGAAAACGGCGAACGTTTTTGTCGCCGTGCGCGCGTCGCTATGGTCGCGAGAGTCGACGCGCGCTTGATTTTTGCGACCGATAGAGGTTACGCGTCATGTCGCCATCGTCAGAGATATCGGCGTTTCCGCCGGACGAATCGCCGAAAGCGTCGAAATTTTGCGCGGCGACCGGCAAGCCGTTCGCCGTCGGCGAGAAGATCCATTCGATCCTTTTCGAGTGCGACGGCGTTGTGAAGCGGCGCGATTACAGCGCGTCCGGATGGAAAACGGCGACGAAGCCGGAGAACGTGATCGCCGAATGGACGACGACGAACGCGGAGTCCGCGCGCGAAGTCGGCGAACTTGAAACGCTTGCGCCGAACGACGCGTTGGCGGCGCTCTTCGACGCGCTTGCGGACAGACCGGAGAAGGCCGATTTGCGCTACGCTTTGGCGCTGCTTCTAACGCGTCGGCGCGTCTTTCGATACGAATACGACGATTCCCACGCCGACTCCAACGCCGACGGAGACGCGCGACAAGACGCGATCTACGTCTATTCGTCCCGAAACGACGTCGGGTCGCTCGTCCCGGTCGTTCCCATGGACGAAGCGCATATGCGGCGCGTTCAGGACGAGCTTGAAGCGCTGTTAAACGATCCGAACGCCGCGTTGGCGCGCGAACTCGCCCGGTCGGCGCGCGCGGACTTGGACGGCGGGCTTCTCGCGGAAGCGGAGGACCTGGCGAACGCCGCCGCGCTCGCCGCGCAAGCCCTCGAAAACGCTCCCGACGCTGCGCCGACCCCAGCCGAGG
>ONGM01000167.1 GCA_900317365.1 uncultured Planctomycetota bacterium | reverse complement strand
TACTTATCTTAATATGTTGTATTCACCAACAATAACAGATACAAAAGCCTCAAGAGGATCAATCGCAATCCAATGGAACAATGTTCCAGGCGCGAACGCATACGTTCTTGCATATAAAGAAAGTGGCGAGTCTTCATTTAGAACTATATTCGTTAGTAAATATGATCTTGACCATACTGATGACGAGGAGCGTGTATGGTCGAATAAATCTTATCATGAGGATGATAAGTCTTTTTCTGAATTTACAATAAATAGATTAGAATCAGGAAAGAATTATGACATTAAACTTATGGCAAGCCAAAACCAAGTTTTTGATCAAGCGACGCAGACTCTGTTTCAAGATAGAGTATACGGAGCGAGTTTATTCTGTGATCCAATAAGAATAAAAATTCCAGAACATACACTTATCGAACCACATATTTCGACAAGTTCGACAACTGATTCTATTACAGTGCGATGGAATGGAGTGTCGAACGCTTCAAAATATCTGATTGAGTACAAACCATCTTCTTCTAACTATATCACATACAATTCGATTGTTTTGTCAAACAATTCGACAAGTTATACGATCACGGGTCTCAATTCATCAACGGGTTATTATATTCGCTTCAGCGCCATTGGAGACGGCGTGAACTATGCCGATTCAAACTACGTTCGGGAATGGGCTAAAACAGCCTCCTCCTCCCTCCTCGATCTTGAAGCCGAGCTATTCGAGGAAGAGTTCGACGACGCGCTCGCGGCGAATCTCCTCGCTCTCGATCGGTCTTAAATTGCGCGCGCGCCCCGCTCGCGTCGCTAGGCGCGGGTGGGAAAGGCGAGGCGAGGCGACGAGGCGGGCTTCGCGCTCATTAATAATATAACGTTTTTATTCGCGACTCCGAGGCGGTAACGACCTCGAGGTCGCGCTGTTTACAACCTTAGTTTAGAAGGCTTTGATTTAATGAAAAGCAATCTTTTCAGTCGCATTGTCGACATGTTTTCCTCCAGCGCGAAATCGAACGCGCACAAAAAAGGTTCCACTCCCCGAAGCGCCGTTTTGCGTCTGGAAGCCCTGGAAACGCGCGAATTATTGAGCGTTTCCCCGACGCAATACGAAGATCTTCGCAATGTGTATGACCAACTGTCTCTCCCCGAGTCCCTCGACGACGTCAATATCATCGAGCTGACAAGCCTCACGGCGGAGGCGCTTCAAGAGGCGATTGACTCCGCGAAAACTACCCCGCAAGACGATATCGTACTCCTTAATGAATCCCTCTTCGTTGAGAACCTCCTCGATCTATCGGAATCGACGATTACCATTAACGTCAATCCCGAAACGAGCGGTCTCATTTCGATCCTCACGCTCGGAAAAGAACGCGCGCAAATCCAGACGAATAAAACCGACGCGACGTTCGACGTCTTTGCCGGAAACGTGCAATTCGGCGGTATCGATTTCATTGGAATCGAAGACGACGTCTCGCCGTACTGTCTCGCGATCTCTTCCGCGCTCGACGAATTTAACCCGATTCTGAGGGCGCAAAACGTCGGCTGGTTCTCCGCCTCCGGACAACCTCTTGAAGACGTCGACCCGAGACTCGGAATGATTATCAGTAGTAAGGATTTCTCTTACGACAATACCCACGACTACGCGTTGATCTTCATCGGCGGTTATAACGCTAAAAATAACTATATTCGTTACTACGACACACTGCTCGACTTCTATTCGGAGTTGACGAACGAATTTTCCGTCAGTCCGAGCAACATCTATATTCTCTACGCAGACGGCGATTCAACGGGCGCTTCGTATAATCTTAACCTAGGTACCTATGAATATCCGGATCTCACGACGTCGGACTTGTCCTTTGCGGTGAACGCAGGTTCCAAGATCCGTTCCGCGACGAGCGCTAATCTGAATTCGACCCTTAAAGAAATCGCAGGCAAAATGAATTCGGATTCTCACCTCCTGTTCTATACGTACGACCACGGAAGCGGGGAAGACGCGGCTACGACCGATTACAACGATTATCTTTGCGGTTGGAACGGCATGGTTTCCGGCGCGTCGGTGCGCGACTCGCTCTTCCAGATTCGTCAAGGCTATGTAACGTGCGTTTTCGGTCAATGTTTTTCCGGCGGTATTTTGGACGATATTTTCGATCCGACGACAGGGAACGTTTCGAGCTCTTATACCGGGGCGGCTCATTTTGCCGGCGGCGCTGCGGCGAATCATTACGAGCCTTCTTGGACATGGGAGTATTGGAGCGGCGGATATGGAGGTTACATTCAGACCTTTGCGGAGGCGTTGCGCACGTATACGATAACGACGGACGTCTTCGAATATACTGAGAAGAATAATCCCTTTACGGCGGAAGAGACGTACGCGCGGAACAAAGGCGCTTACGAATACGGCGTCGAGCATCCGTGGCACGCCGGCGAATCGTTTTCCGTCTTCCATACCGAACTTACCGCGCTCGCCAAGCCGACGATTTCTACGACGAGTTCGACGACGACTTCGATTACGGTAAAATGGGGCGCCGTGTCGCACGCGACAAATTATACCGTTACCTACGCTCTGGCCGGAAGCTCGAATTTTACGTCCAAAACGTACTCCGGTACGAGTTGCACGATTTCTGGATTGACCCCCGGTAAGACGTATGAAGTGAAAGTGCGCGCGAACGGCGATTGGGTGAGTTACCAAGATTCGCCGTTCAGCGCCGCTGCGAACGTTTCAACGAAATCCCTTCCGGCTCTTACGACTCCGACGATTTCGTCGACGAGCGAAACCTCGAATACGATTACGGTGAATTGGGGCGCGATCGCAAATCGATCGAATTATACGCTCGAGTACAAAAAATCCAGCGCGTCCTCTTGGTCGACTTGGTCCAAAACCATTACGTCGACGACTGCGACGATTACCGGACTTGATCCCGGTACGGCGTATTCGTTGCGCGTTAAGGCGAACGGCGACGGCGTCAACTACAGCGATTCGAAGTACAGCGCGGTGAAGGGCGCGACCACGAAAAGCGTAACGGAAACGCGATCGACCGTCGTCACGACTTTAGAAGACGTCGTCGACGGTTCCGACGGCTTAATCTCGCTCCGCGAAGCGATCGAATACGCGGCGGACGGCGGGACGATCACGTTTGCCTCGGCGCTCGGAAACAATAAAACGATTACGCTCAACGGTACGGAACTCACGATCAAGAAATCGCTAACGATTAACGGCGGCACGAGTCGAAATTTCACGATTAGCGCCAATAATAAATCGCGAGTCTTCAATATTGCGTCGACGGCGTCGTCGGTAACGTTCAAAGGCTTAACGATCACAGGCGGTTCTACGACGAATTTTGGCGGCGGCGTCTACTGCGAAGGCTCGAACGTAACCTTCACCGGTTGCACGATCAAAGGCAACGTCGCGAAGTCGGCCGGAGGCGTCGATTTCAGAGGATCCGGTTTAGCGACGTTTACAGACACGGTGATCTCGGAGAACGTCGTGAGTTCTTACGGCGGCTCTTTCAGACTTTACAGCGGTTCCGCGAAATTCGTCGGTTGCACGATCTCGAATAATCAGGCGGGATCCGACGGCGGCGCCGTTGAAAACGTCAGCGCCGGGAATCTCACGATGACGAACTGCCTGGTCGTCAAGAATAAAGCCGGCTCCAACTCAATCGGCGGAGCGTTTGACCTTTATTCCTCCAACGGGGTAACGACGCTTTACAACTGCACGGTCGCGTATAACGAAGGCGGTCAGAGCGGCGTCTACGTTTATGGGTCTTCGCACTCTTTTAAAGCGTACAATACGATCATAACCAACAATACGAATAGCAAAAGCGCCGACGTATACGTTGGAAGCGGTTCCGCAAATGGATACAACTCGCTGTCTCGTTTTACAAACTGGACGGCAGGGGCCAATAATCTAACGTATTCCTCGTCGTCGCCGCTATTCGCGAACGCGGCAAACGGCGATTTCTCGCTAGCGTCGGGCTCTCAGGCGCTGAACAGGGGCAATAATAGTTATCTTCCGTCCGGAACGACGACCGACATTCAGGGCGGGACGCGCATCGTCGGTTCCGCAGTCGATCTCGGGGCGTACGAATACCAAGGCGCGACTGAACCGACGCCGCTCGCCGTGCCGGCGATCTCTTCGACGAGTTCAACGTCTGACTCGATCACGGTGAACTGGAGCGCGGTTGCGCACGCGTCGGGTTACTACGTGCAATACAAGCTTTCGGGCGGTTCTTACGTAACGCAATCAACGACGTCGACGAGCTATACGATTACCGGACTCGACTCCGACTCCGCATACGTTGTGCGAGTTCGAGCGAAAGGGGACGGAACGAATTACTCGAATTCGAATTATAGCGCGACGAGTAGCGTCAGAACGAAACCGCTCGACTCTATGGAAACGCCGTCGACGGTCGTAACGACGCTTTCCGACGTTGTGAACGCGTACGACGGGTTGATTTCGTTGCGTGAAGCGATCGAGAATTACGCGACGGACGGCTCAACGATTACGTTCGCCGGCTCTTTGGGCAATAATCAGACGATCACGCTTAACGGAACGGAACTCGCCGTTAATAAGTCGATTTATATAAACGGCGGGACGATTCGTAACTTTACGATCGACGCCAACGACAAGTCGCGCGTATTCAACATTTCGTCGAACGTCGAATACGTCCGAATTAAGGGCTTGACGATTAAAGGCGGTTCGACGACGGGTCTTGGCGGTGGAATTTACACGGGCGCGAACGTTAATTTAACGCTTACCGGGTGCGCGCTTACCGGCAACGACGCTAGCTATGGCGGCGGCGTTTACCTCAATGGCGACAGTAGTTTTATCAATTGCACAATCACGGGCAACAGCGCGTCGTTCAGCGGCGGCGGCGTGAACTCCAACGCCGGGTCGTTGACGCTCAAGAATTGCACGATCTCGTCCAACGCGGCGGAGAGTACCGGCGGCGGCGTAACCGCATGGTCCGGCGAATGGCTGATTAAGAACTGCTCCATAACGGAGAACGAGGCGAACTTTGGCGGCGGACTTTACGTTTACGGTGAGTCGTCGGGCGCGGTCGTTGGCGGCGTGATCTCCAATAATACGGCGTTGCGTTCCGGCGGCGGCGCGTATTGTAGCGGCGGCGAAGCGACGTTCTCTGGAGTTTCGATTACGTCGAACGAAGCGAAGTGGGGCGGCGGCGCGTTCGTCGACGGCGACAATACTCTTGCGCGCCAATATACGTTCAAGAGCTGTCTGATTAGCGGCAACGAGGCTTCGTCGACCGGGGGAGGAATTGAGCAGTATGAAGGCGGGGTCGCGTCGTTGATGAACTGCACGGTTACGTCGAACACGGCGGGCGAGATTGGGGGCGGGGTCTATCGCGACGGCGCGATCGCGCGTTCGAAGGGCTTCATGGTTCTGACGAACTCCATTCTGGTCGGCAATAAGGTCAATACGACGACGAGCGATTACGTGAACGACGACGGCGGACTGGTCGCGGCGAGTCGCACGATTTCGACCGTGTCGTGGGGCGGGGACGAAGAGAACTATCTCTACAGCGGAACGCTTCCGCTCTTTAAGAGCGCGAGCGGCGGCAATTACCAGCTTGCGGTGAATTCGATCGCGCGTTCTCTCGGCGACGAGCAGGTTCTATCGCGAACGGTCGATCCGAGCGGATTCTCGCGAAGCGACGGCGCGGACGTCGGCGCGTACGGCGTTACGTCGGCGACCGCGTTCTCGAAGCCGACCGTCAGCTCTAGCGCGACTCGAACCGCGAATTCTATTAAGATCACGTGGTCGTCCGTCGCCAACGCTACGGGATATCAGGTGATCTACGCGGAGGACGGCTCGAACGATTACAGCTTTGCGACAACGACCGGCACGACCTTTACGGCGACCGGATTGACCGCCGGGAAGTCGTACAAGTTTAAAGTGCGCGTCGCCGGTACGAGTTCGAAAGCGCCTTCCGTCTTCTCGCTCGAACGAACTTTCGCGACGACAGGCGGAACAACGACGTTGCCGACGCCGAACGTAAGCGTCTCGGCAAAGACGACTTCGACGGCGACCGTTTCCTGGGACGCGGTAACCGGCGCGTCGGGGTACGCCCTTATTTATAAGACGCCTTCCGATTCCGAGTATACGACGGTTGAATTGTCGTCGACGGAGACTAGTTATAAGTTTACAGGCTTAACCGCCGAGAGTAAGCTCTACGTCAGAGTTCGCGCTAAGGGAAATAGTCCCAACAGCACAACGTCCGACTACAGCGCGACGCTTATCGTAACGCCGCAGGTTCAATTGACGACGCCGACGTTGACGCTTGCGAACGCGACGGATTCTTCGCTCAAGTTTACGTGGACCGCGTCGCCGGACGCGTCGGGTTATCGAATCATGTACAAGGGCGCTTCCGACTCCGCATATACGACGCTCGACTATTCGGAATCAGTAACGAGCGCGACTTTAACGGGTCTGGAGTCCGGCGCGAAATACGCGGTGAAGATTGCCGCGATTGGAGACGGTTTCAATACGAAGTCGTCCGCGTACACGGCGCTTGGGACGTATTATACCGAGTCCTCTACGACGCAACTCCCGTCGCCGACGATCACGACGCAGGAAACGACGAGTTCGTCGATCACGATTCATTGGAACGCGGTGGAAGGCGCGACGAAATACTACGTCGGATACGCGCCGGAAGGAAGCGCGAGCTTTACCCAGAAGGGCGTCGCGAGTACGGCGACGTCTTATACGCTTTCCGGCTTGTCGGCAGGCGAGACGTATCAATTCAAAGTGCGCGCGGTTGCCGACGGTGTAACGCGCTCGAATTCCGACTGGGGCGCGGTCGTTTCGGCGACGACGTCGTCGGGCTCCGCGACGTTGTCGACTCCCGTTGCGTCGGTATCGTCGAAGACGACGAACTCCATAACGTTGACGTGGCGCGGAGTATCCAACGCTTCCGGTTACGACTTAATCTACAAAGAGAAATCGCAACCGACGTCTTCGTACGTCCACGTCAACCTGGCGTCGAGCGCGACGAGCTATAAGATCACGGGACTCGACAGCGCGTCGACGTACTATATAAAGGTACGCGCGCTTGGAGACGGCGTTAATTACCTGACGTCCGACTACTGCGCCACGATATCGTCGAATCCGCTGACGCAGCTTGCGACGCCGACGATCACCAACGTCTCGACGACGACGAGTTCGTTGACGCTCAGTTGGACTGCGGTCCCGAACGCGTCGAGCTACAGCATTATGTACAAGGCTTCGACGGATTCTTCGTACACGACGATTTCGGTAGCGTCGTCGAAGACGCTTTACAAGTTGACGGGACTCAAATCGGGCGCCACGTATCAGGTGAAGCTTGCGGCGATCGGGGACGGCGACGATTACAAGTCGTCCGCGTACACGGCGCTTGCGGCGTATAAGACGACGGGTTCGTCGTCGGCTCTGCTCGCGTTAGACGACGAGTGGTTCGACGAAGAGACGGCGGACGAGCTCGCGCGCTTTCTCCTTGACGACGCGACGTTGTAGTCGATAGCTTTGGCGACGAGTCGATCGTCGCGTCGGAACGCGCCGGTCGACTCGAGCAAATGACGCCGCTTTGGACGACGTTGATTTCAAGGCGCGTTACGTCGTTTTTTAAGAAACGATTTAACGCGCCCTTTTTTAAAACGGAAGCGCTGAAAGAGCGTTTTGCGATACGCCTGCAAATCTATGACGTCGAGGAAACTGAATTTTTCTTCGTCGTTTCTGTTTTTGATACGCAATCTTTCTTGCGCGTCATAAGAAGCGTCGTTCGGACTTTGCAGGCGGAACTTCAGCGCTAATTGCGGTTCGACTTTCTCGCCGACGCTACCTTCATTCTTTCTCAGACGTATGCGATTTTAAAACGAACGATTATTCGTAATAATCGATATAACGGTAATAAATTAAGAATGTAATTTTAGGAAAAATATATAACGTCGATGGAAAAGACGTCTTTTTCGAAGAAGTGGGAATATAGTATTAGGATATAATGACAGATTGCGCTACGAGCGTTGTCGCGGGACGCAGCGACGCCGCGACGCCGTTTGCGCAGAAGAGGACGCCGAAAGGGCGTTTGCGCGCGTTTCGACTCGAGTACGGATCCGTTTGGTTACGACGTAGGAAATTGCGCGCGGCGCGAGTTTGGAACGCAAACGAGGTTCTGTTTGCGTTGACGCGCGCTTGGAGTCGCGCGTTCAAGCGCGTTTATTGTGTTGTTCCAGACGTAACAGGAAGCGAGACGTACCATGGGAATTTTAGCAATTCAATATCAGTTGCTTGCGGACGCGCCGCTTCTTATTGCTTTTAACCGCGAAGAACGGTACTCGCGTCAAAGTTTGCCCGTGAAGATTCAATCCGGTCGTCCAAGGGTTGTTTGCGGGGTCGATCGCAAGTCCGGCGGCACGTGGGGCGGCGTGAATCAACACGGAATGTTTGTCGCCGCGATCAACGCGCCGAAGCGCGCCGTTCCCTATGATCCGCGTTCTCGCGGCGTTCTCTGCAAAGAATTGCTCTCGTGCGCGACTGCGGAAGAGGCCATCGTGCGCGCGGAACGCGAACTGTTGACCGGCAATTACGCCGGCGTCAATTTTCTCTGCGTCGATCGACATAGCGGCGGCGTCGTTTACGGCGGTATGGACGTCGGAGTCGAAATGCTGACCCCCGGTCTTCATATGCTGACCGGCAATCGTCTCGACGATCACGAAGATCAACGTCAGGAATATGTGCGTCGATCCCTCACTTTGCATCGCATCGACTCCGCCGTTACGTTTTTTGCCGCCGCGAGCGTCGCATTTTCGCGCAAACCGGACGCTCAGGGAAAGCACGGCGTCGTCGTGATTGAGCCAGGCTTCGGCACCGTATCCTCGATGATGGTTTCTTTAACGGAACGATCTCAAAAATCCGTTATGCAATTTGCCAACGGCGTTCCGGGAGACGTCCCGTACGACGACGTGTCCGCGTTGTTGCGTCAGGTGCTTTCCACCGATCGAGCTTCGCAAAAGAAGAAGGCTCGTTCCGAAGCTAAAGACGAGCCTGCCGACGACGCCTTGGAATCTGATCTTTAACGCTCGCGAAACGCGACGAGAACTCTCGTCGCGTCGTTCCTTCAAATAGCGGCGAGGTTTCTTGCCGGAGAGATTTCTTTGTTCGATTCGACGCCTTGATCGACGGTCGATCTTACGTTGACCGCGCTTTTTCATTTTCGAGAGATAATCTCTTGGAACTTTGCTCATTTTTCTCTACAATGCTCTCCGACGACGGATATGTTTTCGACGCATAGCCTTGCAAGTTATTAGCGGTTTCGACGGATATTGGAGGTTGAAACGATGGATCGAATGAAATTTTCTCGACGAAGTTTTTTGACGATCGGAGCGCTTAGCGCGTTCGGGATGCGCGACGGTTCGCGGACTCTTTTGAGAGCGGATCAAGCGCCTCAAAACCCGCTGTTCCGCGACGGCGAGTACCGACGAATCGACGCCGCCGAACGCTGCTTCCATATCAGCTGTTCCCCCGATATGTTCGAGCGCTACGGCGACCTTGCGGAACTTTGGCGCGACTCCGGCGTAACCGACGCGTGGCTTAGCGCCTGGTTTTATGGATATTTCCCATATCCTTGGGACGTGATCGACGATTGTTTGGATCGAATTAAGCGCGCCGGATTGAGACCGCATATCGACGCCGTGCCCTTTTGTCATGGCGGCGGCGCGCTTGACCCGCGAACCGAAGGATTTCCCAACCTTCCGCCGAAACATTGGAAGACCGCGAAGCGTTGGGACGGATCCGAGCAGTGGGGGTTCTCGTGGCATTCTCCGGCGGATAAAGAAGGAGCGCGCGCCATTCAGGAACTCTACGAACGATACGGAGTCTTCGATTATTTCCTCGACGACGATTTCCGCTTTTCTTCGTCCCCGGATTTGATTGGCGGATGCGTGTGCGACGAATGCCGCGCCGATTTTTTGCGCAAGAGCGGATTGAACGAGAATCGTTGGGAAGAAGTCCTCGCCGACGTTCGCAATCGATCCGACACGGCGCTTACCCGCGCTTGGGTCGATTACTTCTGCGATCGTCTGACGATGTGTTTTCGCGCGTACCAAAGCGCCGTTCCCGAAGTTGACGTCGGAATCATGGTCATGTATATGGGGTGCGAACGCGCCGGTATTCGTTTGGACGACTATAAAGGCGCGCTTTTCCGCGTCGGCGAAGGCGGGTTCAACGACGGATGGTACGGATCCGTTAAGACGAAGACGATCGAATTGTACAGCTCGCTTTTCCATCGTCGTTTCTGCTCGCCTGGTCGCGCGTTCAGTGAAACGACGGTCTTTCCCGAAGGCACGCTCTCTGCCGAGAATATGGCCTCGAAGTTGGCCGTCTCCACGATCTGCGACGTTCGCAACACCTGCTTCATGTCCGGGTTAACGCCGATTCCGCCTGAATATTGGCCGACCCTTAAGACGCGAATGGCGGCGGAGCGCGAAGCGCATTCAAAACTTTTGGACGCGAAACCGCAAGGACCGTTCAAACATTATTACGGCGCGTCGTCCCGATACTGCGGCGGGGAAAACGCCTATTCGCTCTTCTTAGCGCTCGGCGTGCCGTTTGAAGTGTGCGACGTTCTTCCAACCGAAGGCTGGGCGTTCCTAAGCGATCCCGACGCTCGCGCGATTGAACGCGGGGCGCTAGAGCAGGCTGGTTCGAAGCTGATCGCGCGGTTCAGTTCGGAGGCGAACCGGTTCGTCAAGGTCGACGAAACTCTGGAATCGCTCTTCGAGTTCCGACGTTCGATCCTTCTCGATCTTCAACTCGCAAAGACTCCCTACGTGGAAGAGGAGATCCCTGTCGTTTTGGCGTGGTATCCTGACCGAAATCTCGCATACGTTTGGAATTTAGAAAACAAAGAAATCTATTTCCACCTACGACGCGGCGACAAACTTCTCGCGATGAAACTCAACGGATTGGATTCGCAACTCGTTGATCTTTCGTCGATTAGCTAAAACGGTTCTCTCTCGTTTGTCGCCGGACGATTTCGATTGACGCGCGATTGACAGACGATTGACGCGCGATCGTCAGACGCGTCGGTTTCATTTAAGAAATCGGCGCGTTTTTTTTTCGCGCGTCCCCCTCGATTTTGCGCTTAAATCGCTATACAATGTGAAGAGTGTCGTCTGCGTTTGGTTCGCGTTTGGTTGAACGCGCGGCGACGTCCGCATAGTGATTGGTTAACTTGGGATAATTCGTAATGTCGATCGACGCTTATTCGCTTTGCCCCGGCGGTCGGGGAAAAAAGATTCAATTCTGTTGTCCGGAACACGTCAAGGCGCTGGAACAAATTGATCGAATGATCGAAGGCGAACAGTTCTCCGCTGGACTCGCTTTTGTCGAAGAACTCGAGAAGAAATCGCCGAATTGCGCGTGTCTTACCGAGGCAAAATGTCTTTTCCAACGTTCGATTGGACTTTGGGAACAAGCGTATGAGACGGCCAAAGGCTTTGTTGAACGCGAGCCGAAAAACGTCGTGGCGCTAACGGAGCTTGCGACCGCCGCCGCAGTGATCGACAAGCCGCAAGAAGCGGTTTCCGCGCTCGTCGATTCCTACGAGAGCGTTGAAGGAGATCAGTTCCCCGTCGCGATTATTCAAGCGACGCTCACCGTCGGCTTGGCGCTCTTCGAAGGCGGAAGAATTTATCCCGCGATCGCCGTCGCAAAACAACTGCAAGCGTTCGCGCCGCAAGATCAAGCGTGCAACGCGTTTCTCTATCGTTGCTTAGGTTCGGAGTCCGTGCCGCTTCAGCTCAAAGAGCAAGTTTTCGATCTCGAAGCGCCCGCCGACTTTGAAAAGAAGAGCGAGTACGATTCCGCCGTTGCCTTCCTTGCGCGCGGACAGTGGAAACGCGGTCGCGAAATTGTCGAGTCTCTTCTCCCTTACGCCGAGAGTTGGCCGAAGCTCTATCGTAATCTCGCGTTGATCGAGCTATGGTTTGTCAACGACGATAAAGCGCGCGAATACGTCGCGAAGTATTTGGCTTCCCCGAATATCGACGAAGAAACCGCCGTCGATACCGAAGAGTTGCTGCTCCTCCTCGAAAACCCGACCTGGGACGACCTCGAGTGTCTCGAGCGACGCACGTACGCGATCGACGATTTCGACAAGGCGTTTGAGCAGGCTCTTTCGTCGAAAACTCTCATCGTGAGTCCTCGACTCGTTCAAGCGGCGCGCGTCGACGACGTTCCGCCTAAGAACGCGTTTATCGTGCTGAACCGTCCGATGTGCGAAAAGACGATCGATTTGAAGCTCGACGACGTCGCGGAGCAAGTCGGTTATCTCTTTGCGTACGGCAAGACGACGAGTCGTTCGGCGCGCGTTGAGCTTTTCGTCATGCCGAGCGATCTTCAAGCGGCGGAAAATTCGTTGACGACCACCTTCGGCGAACTTCCGAAATTTGAATCCTCCGAGAAGCAGGAACAGCAGCCGCTCATGTGGACGTCAAACGCGTCCTCGCCGCGCTTCCAGTTCAAGGACGCCTCCAAGCTGACGAACGAAACTTTGGATTTCCTCTACAACGAACAGATGAATCGTTTTGCCGAGGAGTGGTTTAATCATCATTACGGGGTTCTCGGCGGCAAGTCGCCGAAGGACGTTGTTGCGGAACCTTTCGGGGCGCGTAAGGTGGAGGCGCTGATTCGCGTCGTTTCGAACGTCTATACGTCGCGATATCGAGAAACGGTCGCCGCGCTTCTGCGCGCGCGCGCCGGTCTCCCGGCGCCGGCGCCGATCGCCGTTCCGGACGGACTGACGAGCGCTTCTCTCAACGACTTCCTTAGCGCCGTTCCGATCTGGCGTTGGGGACGTCTGCAACTCGAAAAGTGCCCGTCCGACGTCTTGGCGCAAATGTTGCAAATCGCCAATCTTGCGGCGCCGCAAGAGATTAAAGCGAAATTCGCCGCCGAGCTCGTTAAGCGCCCGGTCGGCGAAGTTCAGTATTCCGATCGCGCGGTCGCGTTCTCCGTCCTTGTCGACGAGGCGATTTTGAATCAAGATTCCGACAAGGCGCTCGAAGTGATCGCCGAAGCCGCCGCTTACGCGCGAAGCGTTGGAGAGTCGGACGGACAATGGAAATTCTTGGAGATCGTAACGCGTTTCCGACGCCAAGAGATCGACAAGGTTCGCGCGCTGGCGGAAGACGTTATGCGCAATTATCAAGACGACAAACCGACGATTCAGGCGTTGCAACGTTTCTTCGAAGAAATCAACGCGCAAGCGCAAATGTTTTTGCAGTCGCAACAAGGGCGCGCGCAAGCTGCGTCGCAAGCTGCGCGAGCGCCTTTTGCCGCGAACGAAACGAACGAAACTCGGCTGGATTTCGGCGTCGGCGATCGGAACGCGGCGCCGAAAGAAGAGAAGAAGAGCGTCATTTGGACTCCTGGAAGCGACGATTCTAACGGCGGAACCGGCGCCGGCAAACTCTGGACTCCGGACTAACGTCCTCTTTTCGCGACCTTTTCGTTGCGAAGTTGACGACTATTGTCGCTTGCGCGATCCGTAGGAATGCGCGCAAGCGACGTTTTTACATTGGGGATTCTTTTAGGATACGCTATGAGATTGGGAATCTACGGAGGCAGTTTTGATCCTCTTCATTGCGGGCACCTTCTGCTTGCGGAGTGCGCGCGGGTCGAAATGAATTTGGATCGCGTCGAATTTGTGCCGTTGGGGGTTCCGCCGCATCGAAAAAACGTTAAGACCGACGGGGAATTGCGGTATCAGATGGTGTTGCGAGCGATCAAGCCGTATCCTGAGTTTACCGTGAGTCGCGCGGAGATCGATTCTCCGGAGGTAAGTTATACCGCCGACACGTTGGCGCGCTATCGCCAAGAGTATCCCGACGACGAGCTCTTTTTCATTGTGAGCTCGGAAACTTTTAACGATATGCCGAACTGGCGACGACCGGGTGAAATCTGCGGTCTGGCTTCCCTGATCATTGCGCAGCGAGCCGGATATCCTCCTCCGAACTTTGACGCGTTGCTTCCCTTTACGACGGCGGATCGCGTCGACGAGTTTCGGCGGAACGTGATAGAGACTCCCCTTTTCGAAGCGTCGTCGACGATGGTGCGCCAGAGAATTGCGGAAGGTCGCGGCGCTCGCTTTCTCGTTCCGGACCCCGTTTTGGATTTCATCTACGAGAAAGGCTTATATTCCGCCTCGAATAAGCGTTGACAAGCGCTGACGACGCGCGATTCGAGTTCGCGCGTATCATAAAAAAAGACCAAGGTTCGACGCGGAGCGTTACAAACCTTGGTCTTTTGATTTTTCACACTCGGCTTTCAGCGCTTGAATCGACGTTGAAAGCCGAGGTTGCAAACTGAATCTCACGCTTGGATTTCTTATTTGGCGAGGATCTTGCGGACTTCTTCCAAGTGACCGGCGCTTCCGAGCATTTGGTTCTTGTGGATGATGTATTCCGCATAAGCCGGCATGAAGATTTTACCGGGTTCGCGAAGGTCGAATTTTTCCGGATGGTCGCGGAAGAATTCGCGGTGGATCGCGCACCAAACGAGACGACCGTCGGTGTCGATATTGATCTTGGTAACGCCGAGTTTCGCGGCCGGGAAGTATTGCTTTTCATCGACGCCGCTAGCGTTCTTGAGAGCGCCGCCGGCGTTGTTGATACGGGCGACCCATTCTTTCGGAACGGAAGAGCTTCCGTGCATAACGAGCGGGAAGTTCGGTTTGACGGCGTTGACCGCAGCTTGAATCTTTTCAAGGACGTCGAAGTGAAGCCCCTGCTTGCCAGAGAATTTGAAGGCGCCGTGGGAGGTTCCGATCGCGACGGCGAGCGAGTCGACGCCGGTCTTTTCGATGAATTCAGCGGCCTGTTCCGGGTTCGTAAGCTTGACGCTTCCAACGACGTCTTCTTCGACGCCGCCGAGCTGTCCGAGTTCCGCTTCGACAACGACGCCCTTGGCGTGAGCACGATCGACGACGCGCTTCGTGATTTCAACGTTCTTGGCGAATTCTTCGTGGGACG
>ONGM01000072.1 GCA_900317365.1 uncultured Planctomycetota bacterium | reverse complement strand
GCCCGGTATTTGAAATTTGCGCAAGACGCCGACGTCGGAGGAAGATTCCGGGTGGCCGCAAAGATACGTTCCATGATCGACGCACCATTGCGAAATTTTCCCGTAGTAAATCTCTTCGAGCGCTAGCTTTACGGCCTTTTCATACGCTTTCCTTCGGGCGGCGCTTTCGGAGTCGACGTTCTCCCAAAGATCGAGAAGATAGGGCTTAAAGTCGTACCCGAGGTAGCGATTGATCGTCGGAAGCGCGGCAAGGTTGCCGACTTTCATATCGCGAACAGGTCCGCGCCCGAGAATCGACGGTTCGTCCGTAAAGACGCCAACGACGGTACCGTCTTTGAAGAACTCTTCAAATTCGTCGTAAAATCTTTGGTAGACGAGACGTATGAACGTATCGACCGCGCCGGGATTGAGGAGATCGGCGGCCGGAGGCGAAAATTCGCCGGGGCGTTTCGATTCGTCGCCGATATAATGCAGACCGCGAATGACGCCTTTCGACGGGGCGTCGAAAATCGCGAACTTCTCGCCTTTGGCGTTGGCGAGTTCGACGACGTAATTCCAATCGTCAGGGGGATTCTTGGCGACGTCGGAGTCCGCTTTAACGCGCGTAAAGCCTCTTGCGGCGTAGTCTTTGTTCTCAGCGACGACTTGTCCGGCGGAAGATCCAGACGGATACATTCCTTCGTCGTAGAGAAGTACGAGCATCTTGCGTTTGCGCGCTTCTTCGAGAGCGAACCGCATCGCGGCGAGGAGTTTAGGACTCATCCACCCGGAGTCTTCCGGAAGCCCGATCCTCGGATGAATCGTAAAGCCATGGACGCCGTGCGCGTCGAAGTCGGCGATTTGCCGCGCTAATTCGTCGTGATCGAGGGCGTCGTTCCAGAACCAGAACGGGAGAATGGTAAATTCACGCGGCGGATCGCGGAACTCCTTTGCGAGACGTTCGACGCGTTCGGCGGCGTTTTCGACGTTTCCAGAGCTTTCAGAGGCGTCCGAGCTTTCCGAAGCGAAACCGGGCGCGCAACCGGCGCACGCGCATGCGGACGCGGTCGCTATAAAAGCGCGGCGCGATAGATCGTTGCGTTGCATAAGGCGTCTCCTAATCGTTATTTATTCGCTTTTGCCATTTTTAACTCTTTAAGGCGTTTCGCCTCGTCTCGATTACGATAGAAATCGTCAAGGGGATAGCATCCTGAGACAAGACCGGCGCGCGGCGCGTTCGTGCAGTCTCCGAAAGTGCGGCATATTCGTTTCTTATCGAGGGGACGCCCCGCCGTATAGTCGGCCGCCATCTGCGGATACGAGAGAATCGAACGGCCTAGCCCGATCGCGTCGGCGCCGCCGGTCTCCAAGACCCATTCGCCGACGAGAGGCAGGAACTCTTGGAGATAGGAATAGCCTGACCCGATCAGGAACAGATTCGGACGCAAACGTTTGAGTTCGCGAACCGTGCGCAACTGTCGCGCGACGCCGAGAATCGGGTCCTCCGGCGGAAGGTAACCGTCGGAGACGGCGAACGCGGCGGGGCGTTGCGTATGCGGATTGTAATAAGGACTTCCGAACGTCGAGCCGACCATCGTAACGCCGAGCTCTTCAAGAAGATCGACAAATTGCAAGAGTTCCGTCATCTTCGGATCGACGCCCAGCCCCGTGCCGTCGCCGTTAAACGCGTAAGGATAATCGCCGTTCGACCACGTCATCGGTCGTCCGACGCCCCCTTCCCCTTTTTCAAAGGGGGCAAAATCGCCGAGGCTAAGACGAGTCGCAATATCGAGTCCCGGCGCGCTCGTCTTAATTCCTTCCACGATCGAGCGGAAGAACCGGGTGCGATTCTCAAAGGAGCCGCCGTATTTTCCCGGTCGGTCGTATGCGGTTAAAAACTCATGACAGAGATAGCCGTGCGCGCATTTGACGTCGACGAAATCAAAGCCGGCTTCGAGCGCTAATTTCCCCGCCGATATGAAGTTGGCGACGATCTCGTCGACCTCGTCGTCGGTCAGAACGTTCGTCGCGTCGCAACCAAATTTCTTATCGAGAAGCGGATGCGCGTACGCAGTGCGGGAGTCGAGACGCTTGTCGTCGGGCGTCTTGACGAAGCGTCCGGAATGCGTAAGTTGCAGACCAATATAGGGAACGCCCTCTTCGCCGAAGAGATTTTTCGCACGATCGATCGTTTCCGCGCGCAAGGCGGCGATCGCTCCGACCGTCTCCTTCGTGAGAGTCATCTGCCGCGCGTTCGCTTTCGCGCTCGACATGACGGCGACCGCTTCGCACCCGAAAAAGATTCCGGCGCCGCTCTCCGCGTTTCTCAACCACCGACGTCGGGCAAGTTCGCTCGGCGCGCCGCTCGGCAAGCAATCCCAGCCTTCCATCGGCAAGAGCGCCCAACGATTCGCGAGCTTGCGACCTTTGCCGGTAATCGCGCTAACGTATTCGCACGGCTTAACGAACGCCGAGTCCGCGCCGAATCGCGGCGCGTCGACGAGATCGAAGTCGGCGCCGAGTTCGCGAAGGTACGCGCGGAATTCCGACGCGCTCTTAATCGCTCCAAGTTTCTTAAATTCCGTCATAATATCGTCTTTCGATCTGAATTTCGACTCGTTCTTAGCCGCGCGCGGCGACGCTACCGATAATTCTTCCCTTCGCGGAAATCGCGCCAAACGTTCTCGAACCAGTCGTCCGGCTCGGGTATCGGCTTTGTCGGCGCGTTAAAGACGCGAGGGACAATTTCCGCCGGCGCGTCGGGCGATTCCGCAAGCTCGTAATATGCGTAGAACGCGCGCGATCGGAAGGAGACGTCCTCCGGCGCGAACCGCTTCTCGACGGGGAAGTTCCGACCTAACGGCGTTCCTTCGTCCGCGAGCGTAATCTGCGAACCGCGCGAACCGACCCCGGCGACGACCTCGTCCCGAGTCGATTCCACGTACAGTCGTTCCGCGACGCACAATTGCAAATTGCGCGCCGTCGCGACGAGCGTCGAAAGATCAATTTCAGGCTCCTTCGCCTTGCGCCCGATCTCGAAATTTCCGAATCGCAGATCGCGCAATTGCTCTTCCGCCTCGCGACGCGCCGTTTCAAGCCCTTCGCGTTCGCGAAAAATTCCGGCGTAACGCGTTGTGCGACGCTGAAACGCCGCGCGATCCGCCGCTGGGTCGCGACTGCGGACTAAGGACCCGCGCGCGGAATCGACGAGTTCGCTAATCGCGCTCTGCCCGCGACGGACAAATTCCCCGTCGTCCCCCGACTCGTTCGCAACGTCGTCGCGGCGGTCTTCGCGATCTTCTCCGCGCGCGATCAGTTCGGCGACGCGCAACGCGCCGACCTGACCGGAGTTTAGCGCGGATCCGCCGGGTCGCGTTACGCCGTGCGCGCCCGCGACTTCGCCAATGGCAAAAAGGCCCGCGATATTGAGCGAACGATAGCGTCCGTCGACCGCCAACCCGCCGTTATTATGCTGCGCGCAAACGGCGATTTCAAGTGGTTCCTTGGCGAGATCGACGCCGTTGCGCAGATATTTCTCGATCGCGCCGGGATTCATCTTTTGCAGTCGCGCGATCGGGGTCGGTAAGAGCGCGTCGGAGCGCGTTAGATATTCGCGCGCTTCGGCGCTTAACGCGTTGAAGTTCAAACCGGTCGGGTCTTGCGTAAAATCAAGAAAGACGCGTCGATTCGATTGCGAACGTTCAAAGAAGACGCAAAGATCGACGACGGAAGAACCGTCGAGCGCTTTGCTTGCGTCGAAGGGCCATTGATATCCTTTCAGAAAGACGTTGTTTAAGGCGTCTTCCGGGGACGCGAAGCGTTCGAGCAGAAACTCCTTGACGTCGCTCTCTCCGTCGTCGCCGGTCGAGATAAATCGCGGGAGCGCCTGCATATAGGTTCCCGAAACGTTCCAACGAAACTCTTTCGGAGTCTCGCCAAAAGGGTTGGGCGGAAGGTTGCGAGACTCGAGTTTGGTCGTCGACGCCAATCCAAACTGACTCTCCGGCAAACCGCGAGCGAGGGCGCCGGCTTCCAAAGCGAGCCCGATTCCGCCGTCGTGGCAATCCGGGTAAGCGCTCGTTTCGTAGATTCCGCTCGGACCTCCTGTCGCGACGATAAGACGTCGGCAGCGAACCAACTCAACGTCGCCGGTTAGAAGATTAAGAACGGCGACGCCTAAGACTTTGCGCTTCGGAACTTTTTGGTCGGAAAACTCTTCGAGGTAATCGCCAGTCGGCTTCGTAATCAGTTTAAACGCGAATCGATCTTGCAGAAATTTGACGTCGAGTCGCTCCGCGGCTCTCAGGAGCGCGAGGCACATTTCGCGGGACGTGTTCGGACCGCAACTCGTCGCGCGGCGTCGAGGGTCGTGATCCGTTTTATACCCGACGTACTGTCCGTACGGGTCGTGCGGAAAGGGAACGCCGAGTTCGACGAGCTTCATGAAAGCGCGCGTCGAGTTCGCCGCTTCGACGAGCGCGAGTTCGCCGTCGGCGGCGCCGCCGGAAAGATACGTTTCGGCGAGTTCGCGCGGCGAGTCGGGCGTAGCGCCGCTCATACCGAGCTTGTAATAGGTTTGCTTGTCGCTCCCGGTGTTGATCGAGGCGCCTTTATAGACTCCTTCCGAGACGACGACAAAGTCTTTCACGCCGTATTCGCGGAGTCTTACGGCGACCGCTAGTCCCGCGGCGCCGCTTCCGACGACGACGGTTTGATAAGAGAGCGTTGTAACTTCCACTCTTGGCGCGCCTTTCTTTGTTATTCGTTAAAGCCGTCCGATTTCCATACCGCCGCCGACGTTAATCGACTGCCCGGTCGAATAGGGCAGATCGCCGCGCAAGAGCATGGCGACGGCGCGCCCGACGTCGTTCGGGGTTCCCCAACGGCGCTGGAGCGTCAATCCGTCGGCGATCAAACGATCGTACTTCTCCGTAACCGCCGCCGTCATATCCGATTTAATAATCCCGGGTCGAACTTCAAAGACGTCGATCCCAAACTCGGCGAGTCGCGTCGCCCAGAGCAAAGTCGCCATTGCGACTCCCGCCTTAGAGAGACAGTATTCGCCGCGACTTACGCTCGCGACGGTCGCGGAGACGCTGCAAATATTAACGATCGCGGCTTGGAACTTCGGGTTCTTTTTCTTCTCTCCAACCATATAATTGGCGACGCGTTGCGTCAGAAAGTACGGTCCTTTCAGGTTAATATTCATCACGCGATCGTAGCTTTCTTCCGTCGCTTCGAGAATATCGGCGCGCTGAAGGGGGGCGACGCCGGCGTTGTTCACGAGCGCGTTAAGCGAGCCAAAATCGTCGAGGACGGCGTCGACGAGTCGGGCGCGATCTTCGGCGACGGAAACGTCGGAACGATAATAGCGCGCTTCTATTCCGAACTGCTCGCGAAGGCCCGCGACGCCGTCGCGAATGACGTCAGACTCTTCCGCGCGACCGCTAAACGCGACGTTCCAACCGTCCTGCGCAAGCGATTCCACAATACCGGCGCCAATCCCGCGCGCGCCCCCGGTTACCAAAACGTTCTTCATTGTAAGCTCCTTTTCTAACGCAACATCTTCTCACGCAACAACACAAATTATCGGGTTTAGGCGTCGGCGCGACTCTTATCGAAAAAGAGATACGCGCCGAAGAGCGCGACGATCACGACGAACGCGCATCCGACAAAGACGAGCAGTCGAGCGCGGCGGCTCATAACAGGCTGCGGCGGCGGTTCTTCCACGCCGTAAGTCGTTTCGTAAAACTCGTTGAATTCGTCTTCCGTCTCAAAGGTCCGCGTCGGCTTGTTGTCAGGCCCCCAAATGTGGACGCGACGATTCGGACGCGCGTTCGGGTCAGTCGGCGGCGGATCGTCCGGTTGCGTGAGATCCTCGAACACGACGACGTTCTCCGGAAAGACGAAATCGTCAAAGGCCTCCGAAGGCGAGTTGATCGCGACGCTACGTATCGTCGTCTTCACAAGGGAATTGCGATCGGCGCCGCTATGAACGCGCACTTCAACGTCGGACGGAAGCCAGAAATCGCCGCGCACTTGTTTGTAGTTATCGACGCTATATTCCTGAATGACTTTCAGTTCCGTCGACCCGTCCGCCGTCGGTCGACGACGTTCCGCAACGACCGTCAGTTGATAACCGGCGAGCGCGCATCCTTTGCTCGTGTCGAGAGAAACGTACAGCGTCCACGATTTAAAATTATATCCCTGCGCCGCCTGCGGGTCCGGTTCCTTAATTTCCAATTGAACAAGGGGTCCCGTCTTCTTAACGAAGCGCGATTCATATTTCTCAACGAGTTCGCTGAGCGTCATAATGTCCGTTTCCGTCGGCACCGAAAAATATCGCGGGATCGGACACAAGCTCCAAAAACGCCAATGTTTATTGCGGTGCGAGATCATGCATCGCACGCCTTTGCGTCGCAACGCGTAGTAGTCTTCGAGTCGAACGTTCTCCAAGGGATACTCGTCGACCGGCGCGGCGTATTCGTACGTGTTCGTTCCGTCAAAATAGGACTCGGATCGGAGACGCGTTCCGACGGTCCGAACGCGTTGCGCCGTCGACGCGTCCGAATCGTTCGTTCCCGACGACGGCGGCGCCACCATCGCGCGAAGCTCCACGATTCGCGCTCGGTCGTCGACCATTTCCCAACTGCAACCGTCGAAATTCGCGTTAAGAGACTGCGAGCGCGTCAACTGACTATACTCGAGCCTCATTGCGCGAACGTCTTTCCACTGCTCTTCGTAGAGCGCCGCGAAACGCTCCACCGTCGGATCCGCTCCCATCGCGAACGACGAGGACGCCGCCGTCGCGACGCAGAGACAGAACGCCAAGCGTAAGATCGACGCGAAACGCGTTCTCATGGGTTTCTCCTTTGTACAACCGATCAAGCGTCGCCCAACGCGCGCGCGTCGAATTTCGCTTGCGTACCGACGCCATTCTACCAAACGCGCGCGCAGACAATAGCGTCCGCGTGAAAATAAAGAGCGCGCGCGAAAATCAAACGCCCTTTTAAGCGGTTCGATCGTCATATCTTTTCTCTCTTGCGCGCTCGGCAAGGAGCGTCGTCCAAAGTTCTTCGTAACGTCGCGCCGTCTTCGACGAACTGAACTCGCTTTCCGCGCGAGATCGATTCGACGCGCCAAGACGCGCCCGCAAACCGGCGTCCGACATAAGCCGAACCGCCGCCGCGCGCCACTCGGGTCCCGACGCCGACTCGACGACCTGCTCCTGCGCCCCAGCGCCCAAAATCTCCGCGACCCCTTCCGCGTTGCGGCACAGGCACGCCTTACCCAACGACGCCGCTTCCAACAGCGCGTTCGGCATCCCCTCCCAACGCGAAGGCAACAGAAACAAATCCGCGTCCTCCAACAGGCGCCTGACGTCGGAACGCCACCCAGGCAGGAAGGCGACCTCGCCGAGCCCCTTCTCCGAAACGATCCGCTCCAAGCTCTCCCGCTCCTCACCTTCCCCGAAAATCCAAAGCGTCCACTTCTCCTGGCGAGGCGCGAGCAACCAACTGTCGGCGTCGGACAGAAGCTCGTCGAATCCCTTCTGGCGCGCGAGGCGACCGACCGCGACCGCCTTGCGCTCCGACGCCTCCCAGCCGTCAGGCAAAGGCGGCGCCGCAGAATCCGCCAGGTCGCCTGCGGTCGTCGACGCGCCGTTCGGGATCGTCACGACGCGCGAGGCCTCGATTCCCCCGACGTCGACGGTAAAGCGCGCGACCGATTCGCTCACGCAGACCCAGCGATCGCAAAGGCGGGCGAAAAGGCGATCGATCTTCAGTCGCCTCGGCGCGTCCCGTTCGGCGACCCTAACCCCGGCGCAGAAGACCGGCGTCCGAGCGAGTCGCGCGGCGAGTCGACCGAGAATATTCGCGTGAAACATGAACCCCTGCGCGACCTGAAACCCGCCGCGCTTCAGAAGTCGACTCAATCGCCAAATCGCGGAAATTGCGCTCGCGACGCCGCGAACGTCGAGGGGAACGACCTCGATTCCGCGCCGTGCGAGAATCGGGGCAAGCGTGTTCTCCTGATCGCGAGGGAGGCCGCTCAGCGTAAAGACGACCGGATCGAAACGCGTCGGATCGAGCCGAAGCGCCAACTCGACGAGAGCCTTCTCCGCGCCCCCTGCGCAAAGCTCCGTAATAATCAACGCGACTCGCGTTCGCTTACCTTCGTTTCCTACTCGTTCGTTCATCGTCCTCTTCGCTCACAATCGCGCCGCGTCGAGCCTCGCCGACTAAGCTCGCGTCTCTACGCGCACGCCTTGATCGTATGTATTTTACCTCTTTTAATCAATAGCAATAATCGTAACATTTGTTTCAACGGTTATTTTTAACGCAAAGTTTCAAAACAAAATCGAGCGACTCGAAACTAACGACGACAAAAGGCTTTATCCTTGCAATGCGCAACGACGTTTTTATCCGAAAAATCGGCGCCAAAATAAGAACCTTACCTTTTATAAGAGCGCGCGCGGCGCTATAATACCCTGGGCGAGGGTCGGGCGTCTCGACGCTCTCGACCGCCGCGCCCGTTTTCACGCGCGAAACGGCGCGCGATCGATCATTCACACGGCGTGCGATGCGATTAGGACATTCAAATTGAGTAGTTTATTGGATAAGATTTTGTCGGTTTTCTCAACCGGCGATGGAAAGAAGAAACATCAGGCGACTCGTAAAGCGAAGGGCAGCTCCGCCAACGCGGCCGACGCGCGGTCTAAAACAACGTCCGCCGCCAATTCCGCGCCTTCCGACGCCACCGCGACGGCGGAACCGGCGTCCGACGCCCGGGAAGTCGCCGAACCTACGGAAGTCGCCGCCGCGATCCCGCGCGCTCCCCGCGTCTCGAGCGCGACGACGGAAGAACCTTCCGAACTCGACCAATACGACTACGAACTCCCTGAACGTCTCATCGCGCAATCGCCGACTCACGACCGCGCGAACGCCCGCATGATGGTCGTCGACCGCGCTTCCGGGAAAATCTTTCATCGACGCGTCGCCGATATTATCGAATACCTGCGTCCCGACGACGTCATGGTTCTCAACGACACCAAGGTGCTCTCCGCGCGACTCATCGGAAAACGCAAAGAAACAAACGCGCGCTGGGAAGGTCTCTACCTTCAATCGGACGAAGGCGGATACTGGGAAATCATGTCGAAAACGCGCGGCAAGCTCCGCCAAGGCGAGCTCATCGAGCTGACTCCCCCCGGCGGCGGCGGTTCGCGATTCCTCGAAATCTGCGGAAGAACCGCCGACAAAACGATGATCGTCAAACCGATCTACAATCCGGGCGAAGACACGCTCAAATTCCTCGATCGCATCGGATGGACGCCGATTCCGCCGTATATTCGCAAGGGTCTCATGGTTCCGGAAGATCGGGACGACTACCAAACGGTTTACGCGCGCGAACCGGGCGCGGTCGCCGCGCCGACCGCAGGACTGCACTTCACCAAAGAGCTCCTCAGAAATATCCAGAAATTCGGGGTCGATATTTGCCCGGTTACGCTCCACGTCGGCGCCGGAACGTTCAAGCCGATCACCGTTACGAAACTCTCGGAACATCAAATGCACTCCGAATGGGCGACGATTTCCGAATCGACGGTCGAGCGGATTCGGGCGCGCCAGGCTCGCGGCGGCCGCGTCGTCGCGATCGGAACGACCTCCGTGCGCACTCTCGAGTCCGCAAGCAACGTTCTGCCCGACGGCTCCATTGACTCCTCGGGGCTCAACGACGCGACCTTGCAGCCCTTCTCCGGACACACGAACCTATTCATTCGCCCGCCTTATAAATTCAAGACGGTCGACGTCATGCTCACGAATTTTCACCTACCGAAATCGACGCTCGTTATTCTCGTGCGCGCTTTCGGCGGGGACGAACTCATGAAACGCGCCTACGCGGAAGCGATCGAGCAAGAGTATCGATTCTTCAGCTACGGCGACGCGATGCTCATTCTTTAGCGTCGCGACCTGCGCGGCGCCGACTTCGCGACCTGACTCCGACGACGGCGCCTCCGTTTTACGATAGTTTACACTCCGCTTTCATATATATTTTACGATCCAATGGCGTCTCAACAAACTTCAACGCAAGCGCCCGAAGAACAAGTGGCGAACAATTCTAAGTCCGGCGCGATCGTCCGTTACGCGATCGTCGCCATCCTCGTCGTCTTCTTTTTGAAGCCTTACTTCGTCAAAGAGAAGGAAGCGCCCCTCGCCGCCCAAACCTTCCGTATCGCCGGCTCCACAATGGGCACGACCTGGGAAGCCGCCGTCGCCGCAAGCCCGTCCTATATCGTCGAACTCAATTCAAAAGGAACGGAAGACGCGGAAAACGTCGAAGCCTCGACGGAACCGAAAGTGCGCTCATGCGAAGATTTCCTCGCTAACGTCGTCCAGAAAAGACTCGATCGAATCGACGCGATCGCATCGACGTATAAGTACGACTCCGAAATCTCGAAATTCAATCGAAGCGAATCGACCGAATGGTTCGAAGTCTCAAAAGAACTCGCCTCCATCGCGCAAACGGCGCTCGACGTCGCGCAAATCACCGGCGGAGCCTTCGACCCCACCGTCGCGCCGATCGTCAATATGTATCGATTCGGTCCCGATAAGTCCCCGCTCGCCGAACTACCGACCGACGACGCCGTCGCGCAAGCGATGACAAACGTCGGCTACGATAAGCTAGAAGTTCGACTCGAACCGACCCCTGCCCTGCGCAAGAAAACCCCGGGACTCACCGTCGATTTCTCCGGCGTCGCGAAAGGCGCCGCCGTCGACTTCGTCGGAGAAGCCTTCGAAAGCCTCGGTCTCAACGATTACATGATCGAAGTCGGCGGTGAAATTCGCGTCAAAGGAAAGAAAGTCGACGCCTTCGACGGAACCTCCTCGCTATGGACCCTCGGCGTCCAAACGCCTGAAAAAACCGCGCCCAATAGCGCTCCCGACACGCTCCGCGCCGTACGGTTCCCCGCAGAAGTTACCGGCGCCCTCGCGACCTCGGGAGACTACAATAATTACCTGCAAGTCGGCTCCGTCCGATTCTCGCACATCGTCGATCCGAGAAGCGGAAAACCGACCGAAATCATCGACGCGAAATCCGAAGAATCCGACGAAAAACTCGGCTCCGTGACGATCGTGTCGCTCGATTGCGCCAAATTCTCGTGCGGTAAAATCGACGCCCTCGCGACCGCCTTCTACGTCCTCGGCGAAAAAGACGGACTCGCGCTCGCCGATAAGCTCGGACTGCCCGTACTCTACGTCTTCCGCGAAAAAGACCAGACTTTCCGAGAAGCCCCGTCGAAAGCCTTCGCCGAAAAGGTCGACTCCTCAAAATTCGACTAAATCGGCGCTATCCT